>JBMZCX010000034.1:0-29327 GCA_049613795.1 Thalassotalea sp.
TATTCCGTTGAGGTCTCCTCAAGGAAAAGCTTATATTGAATTTAGTTTCGATAAATAAGCTCTAAAAGTGTAAATACATTTCAAAACAAGACGATTGATAATCCAAAAAGCCCTCTTAGTCAGAAGGCTTTATATTTTAGAAACTCTTTACTTTTACTTAAGTAAATTCAGGATAAGCCTCTAAACCACAGTCTGATTTATCAACCCCTTCATATTCTTCTTCTTCACTTACTCTAATACCCATCGTATGTTTAAGCACCAACCAAACGATAAAGCTCGTGATAAAAACCCAAACGAATATTGTTGCAGCACCAATAATTTGACCACTAAAAGTCGAATTATCGTTAGTGAACGGCACAAGTAATAAGCCTAAAAACCCAACAACACCATGAACAGATATAGCACCCACTGGATCATCTATCTTTAGTTTATCTAAGCCAATAATAGACGCAATAACCACAATGCCGCCAAGTCCACCAAATAAAGTAGCCTGAAGTGCGCTAGGCGTCGACGGTTCAGCCGTTATAGCCACAAGCCCTGCCAGTGCGCCATTAAGTACCATGGTTAAGTCAGCTTTTTTGAATAGTATTTTTGCTAAAACTAGCGCAGCCAATGCACCGCCAGCTGCAGCCGCATTCGTATTTAGAAATACCATAGCAACAGCATTAGAATTACCAATATCGGTTAGTTTCAATACCGAGCCACCATTAAAACCAAACCAGCCCATCCATAAAATAAATGTACCTAATGTAGCCAGAGGTAAGTTAGATCCTGGAATTGCGTTTACTTTACCGTTCGCACCATATTTTCCTTTACGCGCCCCCAGTAATAACACGCCAGATAAAGCTGCCGAAGCACCAGCCATATGTACAATACCTGAACCCGCAAAATCAGAAAAACCAAGCTCACTTAGTGAATACAAACCAAACACTTCATTCGCCCCCCAAGTCCAGCTACCTTCCATTGGATAGATAACAGCCGTAAGTACTGCGGTAAATATTAGAAAAGCCCACAGCTTCATACGCTCAGCAACAGCACCTGAAACAATCGACATGGCGGTAGCAACAAAAACCACCTGAAAAAAGAAGTCTGACGCTTTTGAATAAATAGCCCCGCCAGTAATGCCGTCTTCACGCATTGCAAACTCATTTAAAACAACTTCAGCATCTACGGTTTCTATACCCGAAAGAAACAATCCCCCGCCATACATAATTTTATAGCCACACGCTAAATACATAATGCAAGAAATTGCATAAAGAGCGACATTTTTAGTTAAAATTTCAGTGGTGTTTTTTGAACGAACAAGCCCTGCTTCTAGCATAGAAAATCCTGCCGCCATCCACATAACCAACGCGCCACAGACAAGAAAATAGAAAGTGTCCATCGCATATTGAAGATGATATATATTTTGTTCCATGTCGCCTCCTATAATGCTTCGATATCGGTTTCACCAGTACGTACACGCACTGCTTGCTCAAGGTTATAAACGAAAATTTTACCATCGCCTATTTTCCCTGTATGTGCAGCAGCCGCTATTGTCGCAATTAAACGTTCAACAACCTCGTCATTCACCGCTATTTCAAGTTTTATTTTTGGTAAAAAATCTACTTGATATTCCGCACCTCGATAAAGCTCTGTGTGCCCTTTTTGTCGGCCAAAGCCTTTAACCTCACTTACCGTTAAGCCTTCAATGCCTATTTCAGAAATAGCCTCTCGAACATCATCTAGCTTAAAAGGTTTGATAATTGCGCTGATAAGTTTCACGTTATACTCCCATTATTATTTATATTACCCTTTCAACCTACGTGCCAAAAAAATAACTCAATAAATAACAACAAGTTAATAAACCAAGCAACACTAACTTCTGTTTTTTTGCACTATAAAGGGGCTAATAATTAGCATTAAAGTACTCCTTTGGTGCAAAAAATAACTGAATAGAGCCTACAAGTGCCAAGTTTTTCTTACACTGAAAATAAGTAATGCTTCATAAAAAACTTAACAGAGAGTTAACAACTCTGGTAAGGTAAATCGTCACAAAATAATAGGAATAGACATGATAAAAAAGTGGATAAAACAGCCTAGTATTGCCCTAGCAGCCACCTTAATAATAACAGCAAGCTCATATAGCTCTGTCGTAATTGCTAAAAATAAAGTTGAAAAAATCACCGAAGTCGAAGGTATAAGTGAATATAAGTTAAAAAATGGCCTTCAAGTATTATTATTTCCAGATCAAACAAAAGAAACGGTTACTGTTAATGTAACCTACCGTGTGGGCTCTAAACATGAAAACTATGGTGAAACTGGCATGGCTCACTTACTTGAGCATCTAGTATTTAAAGGAACACCTAGCCATAAAGACATTCCCTCAGAGTTAAGCTCTCATGGTGCAAGACCTAACGGCACCACTTGGACAGATCGCACCAACTATTTTGAGACTTTTGCGGCAACTGAAGAAAATATTGATTGGGCTTTAGATATGGAAGCCGATCGTATGGTCAACTCTTTTATCGCAAAAAAAGATTTAGACAGTGAAATGACCGTTGTTCGTAATGAATTTGAGCGCGGAGAAAATAGCCCTTTTCGAATAACTTTGCAACGTATGATGGCTTCCGCTTTTGAATGGCATAACTACGGTAAATCAACTATTGGTGCGCGCGCAGATTTAGAGAATGTGCCAATTGATCGCTTACAAGCTTTTTACCGAAAATACTATCAACCAGACAATGCAACACTCATCGTTGCTGGTAAGTTTGATAATAAAGATATTTTGAAAAAAATTAACAATACCTTCGGTAAAATTGCAAAACCAGAACGTGTTATTGCGCCTTTATATACGCAAGAGCCAGCACAAGATGGTGAAAGAGCAGTAACCGTACGCCGCGTTGGCGATGTTCAACTTATCGGTGCTATGTATCATGTACCTGCAGGTTCACACCCTGACTTTGCAGCTATTGATGTATTAAATGAAGTACTTTCTGCCAGCTCAAGCGGCCGCTTACATAAAGCCATGGTTGAAAAGAAATTAGCAAGCTCTACTTTTGGCTTTAATTTCCAATGGCAAGAGCCTGGTGTTGCTATTTTTATGGCAGAAGTTGATAAAGCAAATAACCTTGCCGACACTCAAGCAGCCTTACTCACTGCGTTAGAAGGTATTGCTGAAACGCCAATTACCAACGAAGAAGTTGAAAAAGCAAAACGAACATTATTAAAAAATATTAAATTGTCATTTAACTCATCTGAAAGTATCGCTCATAATTTGAGTGAATGGTTAGGCATGGGCGACTGGCGTTTACAGTTTTTAAACCGTGACCGTTTAGAAAAAGTAACCACTGCAGACGTACAACGCGCAGCAACTACCTACCTTGCACAAAACAACCGAACATTAGGTAAATTTATTCCTGCTGAAAATCCAGTTCGAGTAGCAATACCACAAGTTGAAAATGTAAGTAAAATGCTTGAAGGCTATAAAGGGCGAAAACAAATTGCACAAGGTGAGGCATTTGACCCTTCACACGACAATATTGACCAACGTACCAAAACGTTCACATTGAAAAATGGTGTTGAAGTCGCTCTACTGTCTAAGAAAACACGTGGCGAATCTGTTGTTGTGCGCATTGGGTTACAAATGGGTAATGAGAAATCACTCTTTGGCCAAAATACCGTAGGTGTCGCTGCTGGTGCATTACTAATGCGTGGCAGCAAAAACTATACACGCGAACAACTTAAAGCGGCATTTGATAAGTTAGAGGCACAAGTAGGTATTAGTGGCGGTAGTGAGAACGCTTATGCATCAATTAACACCACCAAAGCAAACCTAAATGAGACTTTAAAGCTTGTTGCTGAAGTATTACAACAACCTGCCTATAGTGAAAAAGAATTTGAGCTATACAGAAGTGAGCTGAAAGTAGCTATTGAACAGCAACTACAAGATCCACAGTCTATCGCGTTTAGAGCTTATTCACGTCATCAAAGCCCTTACCCAAAAGGCCACCCAAACTACACCTCAACTTATGAAGAAGCATTAGCTGATTTAAATGCATTAACACTCCAGCAGGTTAAAGCGTTTCATCAAAAGTTTTATGGTGCCAACCAAATGCAAATTACCGTTACTGGTGATTTCGATCAAAAGCTAATCACTAACACATTAGCTAAAATAACGAGTAATTGGCAGAGTAAAGAAAAGTATCAACGTGTTGAGTCTCCGTATAAAGCATTACCCGTTGAAGTATTAAACTTTAATACACCTGACAAAGAAAATGCGACATTCGTTGCGTCAGCAAGTCTTCCTATTGGTCAAAATCATAAAGATGCGCCCGCATTAACTGTAAGTAATTACATTTTAGGTGGTGGCTTTTTAAATAGTCGTTTGGCAACACGTTTGCGCCAAAAAGATGGTTTAAGCTACGGTGCTGGCTCTTTCTTAAACTTAAGCTCTCAAGATCAGCGTGCATCATTGGGTGCTTACGCAATTTGTGCACCACAAAATTTAGATAAAGTTGAAATAGGCTTTAAAGAAGAAGTGGCGCGTTTACTTAAAGATGGCTTTACTGCTGAAGAGTTAGCCAGTGCTAAATCAGGCTTATTACAAGGTCGTAAAGTTAGCCGTTCACAAGATAGGGAACTTGCAGGTAAGTTAAATGCCAACCTGCGCTTAAATCGTACCATGCAATTTAGTAAACAGTATGAACAAGCCATTGAAAAGCTAACCGTCGATGATATTAATAAAGTCATCCGTCGCTATGTTTCAGTAGACGCGTTCACTATTATTAAAGCGGGTGATATGAGCAAAATAGAGAAGTAATACCGTTTACGTTGAAATTGAATTTCAAAATAAAAAACGCTTGCCTAGGCAAGCGTTTTTTATACAGTGAAAATACTAAATTTAGTAAATCATTGCAGCACTAGGGTTTAGCATCGCTAATATTCCTAAACGCTCCATATCACAAAAGTTATTGGCTGAGGTGATGAGTGCTTGGTCAATGTGAGTTTCATCCATTTTTTCGGGCAAAATTAAGATGTTTTGCGCTAAATGGCTACATTGATAATTTAATAGCATCATACGTTTTGCGATATATAAAAGTTTAGTTTCTTCTGTGCAAAGGTCAAAATCATGCTGATCCTGATACCTAATAGGCTCCACAAGGCTATAAGGTAATTGCCATTGCTTTAGTAATTCAGCGCTTACATCAGCATAAGTAAACTTAAACACCTCTTGTTGTTTCTGCCAAGGAAGTGAATCAGCAGCTGCGTCTTGAGTTAACATTGCTTTTTCAGGCACAAGTTGTTGCATAACCAACTCACCAATATTGTGCAATAGCCCTAGAATAAACAATCGTTCCGCATTTGGCATGCCGAGTTTAGTACCTAAATACTTTACCAATAACGCGGTATCTACACTACTTTCCCAAAAATCTTCTAAAAACCTTGGTTCAGCTTGGGTTGATTTAAATGCTTCAGTCGTAAAGTAAGCAATAACTAAATTATAAACTTCCGTGATCCCCAAAACTAACACAGCTTTAGAAATTGTATCTATTTTTCCAGGATAATTAAAAAAAGTACTGTTTGCCAGTTTGAGAACCGTTCCTGACAAGGCAGGATCTAATAAAATAATATCCGCAATATCATCAATTGTTGACGCTTCATCGTCAATTAATTCTTTAATACGAATAAAAGAATCTGATAAAACAAAAACTTCACTCGCCTTTTCTGCGTAATCTTCAGCATCCATCCCATATAACCATATTATTCAGTAACTATTGCCATAGTATAGACTGTAAACAAGCAAGTTTAGAAGTTAATTTATTGAAATACTTACCTGATATGAACCGTATTTACGAATATTAATGACCCCTGTATCAAACAATAAATATTGCCCTTTTATCCCTAGTAGCTGACCACTCACAATAGGTGTTTTGTCCAAATTAAACGACGTTATTTTTTCAGGGAATTGAGTAACAGGGAAATTTAGATCAACAACATTTTCATATAAGGTTTCAATTGCGCTGCCGCCAAAACGCTCAGTTAAGGTTAATAACGTACTGTCAATTAATGGTCGTAATTCATTGGCTTTTTCTTGTAAGTCAATATCGTCAGCATTGCCTTTTAGCATTGCACGCCAATTAGTTTTATCTGCAATAAACTTAGCAAGTGCCACTTCAACCAAACCAGACTGTAAGCGAGTGCTCACTTTAAAAATAGGAAGTGCTTGTGTTGCACCCTGATCAATCCACCTTGTCGGAATTTGGGTATGACGGGTAATTCCCACTTTAAGTCCTGAAGTATTTGCCAAATAAACATAATGTGGGCTCATGCAGTTTTTTTCACCCCATTGAGGTTCTCTACACGTACCTTTGTCAAAATGACATGTCTCAGGTTTCATTATGCACATATCGCATTGTGCGAGCTTTTGCATACAAGGAAAACAGAAACCTTGTGAATAGCTTTTTTTTGTTTTTTTCCCACAATGGCAACAGTTAATTTGACCATTAAATGACAAAGTAATATGCTTCCCGATATGCTCATTCAGTGCAATTTTTTCTTCACCTACAGGTAAGTGATAATTCACATTCCCTTGTTCATCAAGCTGCCCAACCATTTTTCTAAGCGCACCAAATTCTGTGGTTATCATAATATTCTTCTCATGGATTCTGATGAACGCTATAGTACGTAAAGCTATCTGAATTAACAATTATTGTTATAATCCGTGGCTATATAAAAATAAGGTATTTAATGTGTCCCAAGTTTGGTATGTCTATTTAGTGCGCTGTAATGACAATAGCCTTTATACGGGCATAACAACAGATCTTAACCGACGTATAGGTCAACATAACCATTGCAATAAACTTGGCGCAAAATATACACGCGTTAGGCGACCAGTAAACCTGGTATATAATGAAGAATATCTCAGCAGATCTGATGCCAGTAAGCGTGAGTACCAACTTAAAAAATTAAGTAAAGTTAAAAAAGAGCAACTAGTTACAATTTTTCCAGCTAAAAAGTAACACTTGTTCGCTCAAAGCCTTTACAGTACTGGTCTGCTTAGTAATTATTTCACCGATTAATTCACTTTTCTTTGTTCAATCCTGCTAGAATGCGTCGGTTTTAATTTAATGTAGTAGACGTTATGTTTCTTGAAAAATATTGTCAAAATAACAATGATAAAATTAGCTTTACCCGTCAACAGGCAAGCGACTTCGCTAAAAAAGTAGCCGATGACTTTAACCCTTTACATGATATTGATGCTAAACGGTTTTGTGTACCTGGCGATCTATTATTTGCAGTAATTTTAGAAAAATCAGGTTTATCACAGCAAATGAAATTTACCTTTTCAGGTATGGTAAGCGATACAAGCACATTAAACTTTCCAAGCGCCATTGACCAAATTGCCCACATAAATGACGATAATGGTAAGGAGTACTTATCAGTTGAAGTTAACGGAAACACAACAACTAACTCAGCGACAATTACAGCATTAACAAAAGCATACGTTGAGTTTTCTGGTCATACATTTCCTCATATTTTAGTCAACTTAATGGCTGAAAAACAAATGATGATTAACCCAACTCGCCCTATGGTTATGTATGAAAGTATGTCCATACAGTTAGATACTGTTGCGTTTAGCGAGGTTAAATTAGAGCTTGCTACCACAACATTAACCATTGATGGAAAACGTGGTGTAGCTGATCTCATTTTTAACCTAGTATCAAACGGAACAGTGATTGGCCATGGTAAAAAACATATGCTGCTAAGTGGCTTACGCCCATATGAACAAGAAACGATTAATGAAATAATAGACTTATACAATAAGAAAAAAACTAACTTTTTACGTTAATTTACATTATCGTTTTCTCGCCACTAACTTATCCATTTTAACTGCACTTTTTCTCATCCAACGTTGGCAATGCTTTAGCCAACGTTTTGCCCAATCAAACTCCACACTTAATAATGCTAAACCCAAAGGCATAAGAATAATTGCGGGCCCTGGCAATAGAATAAATATAATACCTAATGCTAAACACAAAGCCCCTAAACCAATAATGGCAAATCGCTTAATATGACCCATTCTTAAATGGCTCCAATAGTTGCAAATGAATATAAACAAAGCAAATTTAGCGCCAAAAAGCTAACTACATAAATAACAACAACTTAAAAAATAAATAACAATTAAGTTTAAGCATCAATCAACTAATTATTAAATATCACTAAAAATTAGCGATATTGTTCACTTCTATAATAAAGCAAGGCTATACTGATAAATTCATTGATGGAAATTTTACACGAACAAGGCTGTTCAATATGACAAGCTACGCTTACCACATCGTTACGTTCGCACTAATAACCTTCTTTTACTCACTCAATTGTAATGCTGAAAGGCTACCATTACAGCATGGTGTTAAATATCATAACCGCATTAGTATTAACGACTATTTTGTTAGCGAAAAATACGACGGTATACGTGGTTATTGGGATGGTAACTCTCTTTTTACTCGGCAAGGTAATCCCATTTTTTTACCGCAAGGCTTCACTAAAAACTGGCCAAAAGTCGCTCTTGACGGTGAACTTTGGAGTGCCCGAGGACAGTTTCAAAAAATAGTCTCATGTGTTAGAAAAAAGCGGCCTGAACCTGAATGTTGGACAAAAATTAAATTTATGGTCTTTGACCTACCCACTAGTAATAAAAAGTTTAGCCAACGCGTTGAGCAAATTAAGAAGCTATTACATCACTCAAATAGTCAAACTATTAGTCCTGTTAAACAGTTTACGCTAACAACTCATAATCAACTTTTTAAAACATTAGATGAAGTTGTAGCGCAAGGCGCTGAAGGATTAATGCTTCATTATAAACACGCTTACTATAAGCAAGGGAGAAATAGTGCACTACTCAAGCTAAAACCTTACCAAGATGAAGAAGCTTTTGTATTAAAACATATACCTGGCAAAGGAAAATTTAAAGGTATGCTCGGTGCGATTCTTGTTAAAAATAAACAAGGTATTCAATTTAAAATTGGTACTGGCTTTTCTCATAAAGAACGGTTGTCTCCGCCAGCTATTGGTAGTGAAATTACCTATAAATATATTGGTAAAACTGAACGAGGTGTGCCAAGATTTGCTAGTTTTTTACGTATTAAGCAATAGGATATTTAATGGAATTACACTTATGGCTCTCTTTAGTCACAATTTGTATTTTAGGGGCACTTTCTCCAGGGCCTAGCTTAGCCTTAGTAATTAGAAATACCCTTAATGGCGGTGCTAAGCAAGGGTATGCTACTGCAATAAGCCATGGCTTTGGTGTCGCACTTTACGCTGCTATTACCGCAACAGGTATTGGTATAATCATTGTTAAATCTCCCACCTTATACGCCATAATTCAATATACGGGTGCTGCATTTTTACTTTACTTAGGGGTAAAAGCCTTAATGAGTAAGAAGCAATCGCTGCCTGTTGACACTAAAAAGTCATCATCTGAATCGAGCAAAGAGCAAAATAATATTAACGGTTGGAGAGATGGCTTTTTAATCGCTTTTTTAAACCCTAAACTAGCCATATTTTTTCTTGCTTTATTCAGCCAATTTGTTGATGAAAATGCGGCATGGCAACAGAAAAGCATTATGACAGCCACGGTTGGAACTATTGATGCACTTTGGTACGTCATTGTAACCTATGCACTGTCAAGAGGTCCCGTATTAGAAAAGCTTAAGCGAAATAGCCACATTATTGATAGAGTAACAGGTGGTTTTTTAATATTGCTTGCCGCCCGAGTGGTACTTAATTAATACTTAAGAAGATAAGCTAACGCTAAGCTTATTTCGTGTATATAAGCTTAGTCAGTTATTTAGTTGAAACCATACTTTGTAGGTAATTAGTGCTGTTGATACTTAAAATAAAGCACCTTTAGACCTTTCCCCTGCTCTGCCTCTTTAAATACACTTAGGTTATCTAGTTTGTACTGAAATTGGCATTGTGGGCATTCTCGTGCAACCTCATCTAATAAAAACTGTTCATTTAAATCAGGTGAATTTAAGCAAAGTAATACATCTGCATTATCACTCATTAGCTCAGGTAGTCGTTTAATTATTTTTTTATAATCGCGCTCAATATTCACACTGCCTTTTTGGAAAGACGGCGGATCGCAAATTAGCATTTGATAAGGACCATGCTTCTTTAAACGCCCATACGACTTAAAAATATCGACACCTTCAAACTTAACTTTCGCTAAATCTTGCTGGTTTAACTTATGATTTTCTCGACCTTTAGATAATGACGATTTGCTCATATCGATATTAACAACCTTCGACGCACCGCCTGCTAATGCCGCAACAGAAAAAGCGCAGGTATAAGCAAATAAATTGAGTACATTTTTATTATCTGCATGGCTTTTAACCCATTGTCGACCATTTGCCATGTCAAAAAACAAACCTAAATTTTGTGATTTCCCTAAACTTAAGTGATATTTTAAACTGTGTTCATAAGCCACTGCATGCTCAATTTGCTCACCCCACACTACGTCGATAGGAGCAAATTTTAGGTAACGGTGCTGTACTTGAATGGACAGGCATTCACTCACCTTTTCTCGTAGCAGCGCAACTTGCTCACTAAGCCATGCAGGTTCTACCGCTTGATAAAGGGTAATAAAAATAATGGGTGAAAACCAGTCTACATTCACATGTGCTAACCCCTCATAGGCATGACCACGACCATGAAATAACCGTTGGCTTTGCTTTTTATCAGTCAATTGAGAGAAATCGATATGTTGAATCATGTGAATGCAGCTATTAAGTAAGACCAAAAAGTAAGGCGGCATAATAACAAATTATGCCGCCTTAGCTGAACTACTTTAATTTTTAATACACGAAAAATGGAATAAATTAAAAGCCAAATAAACTAACGGCAAAGAATTTTTGCATGACCGTATTAATAAAGATAAAAAATACAATAACAGGAATAAATGTCCCTAATGAGAAATTAATATATTTTTCAACCCACGAATTAGCGTAATTATCATTCCCCACTGACAACTCTTGGGATAACTGTTTTTTCTTCCAACGGTAACTCACAAAAATACAAAGTAAAAAACCATTTAGCGGTAAAATAGTGTCATAAAAAATATCATAAACTACATCAAAGAATGACTTAGGTGCGCCAGCATAATTCACAAAATCAGTGAAAAAAGCCACCATACCAAACGAAACGGTTGCAAAAACAGTCAATAAACCTGCTGTCATTAATAACGTCAGTAATGCACTTCTACGACTTTTCCCTTTCTCTGTAACTAAATATGATACCGGTACTTCAATAATTGACACTAACGATGTGATAGCCGCAAAGAACACTAAAATAAAGAAAAAGGCTGCCACGGCACTCGCGGCAAAGTAACCAATACTCGTTTGTAATGCTAAAAATATTTTCGGTAAAAAAGTAAAAATAAGCGATACCGAACTATCGCTTAACTCTGTTGGGTCAACATCAGGATTAAACGAAAATACCGCAGGTAATATCATTAAGCCCGCGATAAAAGCAACAGCAGTATCTGTTAATGCCACTAATTTGGCTGAACCGACAATATCAGTTTGACGATTAATATAAGAGCCATAAGTAATTAAAATCCCCATACCTAAAGATAATGAGAAAAAAGCTTGTGAAAGTGCGCCATTTATCACTGAGGGTGTTATTTTATCTATATCAGGAATGATAAAGAACTTAATGCCAGCCATTGCATTGTCTAGCGTTAGTACAAATATCACCATTAGCACTAACATAAAGAATAAAGCAGGCATTAATATTTTAGCGGCTTTTTCAATACCGTCTTTTACTCCAGCCACTAAAATAAAGTTAACAATTGCCGCAACAACAACCATCGCTGCAAAAATATAAGGGCTATTAATAAAATCGCCAAATGCTGCGCCCGTTGCAAGGTAGTCTAAATTTCCCGAGAGAATTAAGGCGATATAACCTAATATCCACACAGTAATCACCATGTAAAATACGGCGATCATAAATGGGGTTAATACTCCAAAAAAACCAGCTACGCCCCACACTTTGCTGCCATTAGATAACGATTTATAAGCACCTACAGGTTCTTTTTGCGTTTTTCTACCAACCGCCATTTCTGCGACCATTACAGGCAAGCAAATAAAAAATACAAATACCGCATACATTAATAAAAATGCACCGCCACCGTTTTTGGCAGCGTTAACAGGAAAGCCAACTAAGTTACCAATACCTACGGCTGAGCCTGCCGCGGCTAAAATGAACCCGAGGCGGGAACTGAAATTCTCTCTTGCTGCTGTCATAAATGTCCTTGATTATAATAATTGTTAGGGCAATGTTTGCTATTTTAGATATTAATCGCCATATAAAGCGCTAATAGCTATTCTTTTTATAGCTTGATGCTACCAAGGATTACTAACAATGTCTTGTCTTAGCGATAGGTAAAATGTACAAAACTGTATATAAAATTGTGCGAATGGGGTGTGTTTGTTGGTTAAATATACAAGTATTAAAAATTAAATACATTTCAGGGTGAAGTTAGGCTAAAAATAAGATGCAAATGTCAAACGCCGCTACGTATCGATAATATTATTAAAATAATTATCGATACAATTAAACAACTCAAAATAAGGCTAATCCACCAATTAACTACGCGTAAATAACTTTGCGCCCATTATAGCCAGTATACTTTCAGCTTCTTTAGCCGCAAACTCAGCAGCAGCCTCAAGATCTTCAGTGGTAATTGAAAGGCTTTCGCACATAGAGTTGTCAACCGTAGTATCATAAGCAAACATCTCAGGATCACTATCAACTAATGCTAATCTTGACGCAAGGTATAACACTTTAACGTCTTTATTAATTTGAATATTATGTGCTTGATTAAAGTGTCTTACTGGTAAAATTATTTTTTCAGGTATCTGCCAAATACCTAGCAGCTCAGCAGAAACATCTGTATAAGTGAAATTTAATTCTTGCTGCTGCAATGTCCACGGTAATACTTCTGCACTATAGTTTTCACAACGAGATGCGAGTTCTGGCGTTATTTTAGCGACAATAAGTTCACCAAAATTTTGTAATAAGCCCGCAACAAACAGGCGTTCTATATCTCGAATTCCTGCTTTAATTGCTAAATTTTTTGTTGCTAGCGCACAAAACACACTCATTCGCCAGAATCGCTTTAAGTCTATCGCTTGGTTAGTAAAGTGTTTAAACGCACTTGCCGCAACATCAACAAGCATCATGTTGTAGATAGCTTGTGTGCCTATAATGGTAATTGCACGAGAAATTGTACTTATTTCACCAGGAAAACTATAAACCGCGCTATTAGCAATTTGTAATAGTCGTGATGTCATTGATGGATCAACGCTTATTACATTAGCAAAATCTTCAATAGTTGAGTCTTCTTGTTCCATTAATGATTTCACTTTAAAACATGCATCAGGCAAAGCAAAAGAGCCGTTAGCCGTAATCGCGTAGTCGTGTGCATTCATAGTAGAGATCCTATTTAACAATATTTTCTGAGTGTAACCTTTTGGCTAATATGATAAAACTACTTTCGATAATAATACCAATCCGTATAAGTAAGTGAGCGCTTAGCGAGAATTTAAAGGTTCACAGGCAAGGCTTTGATTAAAGAGAATGGTTATTCCCTTGTCAAAATCAATAACGCAGCATGTGAGCCTTTAAAACTCGCCCTTTGGGAACGTATGAACAGCATGATAACTTCTCAAAATTTTCTTGATGTAGAATTACTATATCGTCATAAATTTTGTTGGTTCTAAGTGAGCACTTCTTTATGTGGAATGGTATAACCAAAAACGCAGCAATAAATTGCTGCGTTTTTAAGCTTATTGACGCTTTATTTACTCAGCAAACGTTTTACCAAAGAAGTCACCTTTGTTCCATGTTGGGCGCTGGTCTTGGTTAGCAATTTCTAATCCTATCATCATATTAACAAGCGCAAATTTAGCTGCTGCGTCGTAGCGAATAGGTAAATCGAGTTGATCACTGTGCTGGTGATAATGATTTTTCAAAAAATCACCAAATACTTCACCACCATTAATATTTTCATCGGTTGATTTAAAGCCTGTCATTAAAAATACTGATGGAATACCTTGTTTAACAAAGCTGTAATGATCGCTACGGGTAAATAATGCTTGTTCTGGCATTGGGTCTGGGCTCAAGCTAATATCTATTTTATTCGTCGCAGTTTCAACAATAGTACCTAAGCTAGAATGCGTTGAGCCAAAAGCCACCACATCGGCAAATGGATATAAAATTAATGGCATATCAAGGTTAACGTTAGCCACCATACTCATTACTGGTACCGTTGGGTTATTAGCAAAATAGCTTGAACCTAATAAGCCTTTTTCTTCACCTGTTACTACCACAAATAAAATTGAACGTTTAGGGGCTTTTGGCATGTTCGATAGCAAACGGGCCGTTTCTAACAAAATGGATACACCCGATGCATTATCTAACGCACCATTATTAATTTTATCTTCTTCTTCACCATGTTCATCAACGCCAATGTGATCTAAATGACCACTAAACACGACGTATTCATTTTTAAGTTTCTCGTCGCTACCTTCAATCATTGCCACAACATTTGGACTAGTGATCTGTTCGTGACGCGATTTTGTTGCTAATTTAACCGTGCTATTTAAAGCAAAGCCTTTAATGCTTTTTTTGTCGATATCATCGGCAAAAATATCACTTAAATTACGCTCAGCACCAACAAATAAAGCGTTAGCATGCTCAGAGTTAACGTATGCTGCTCCTTTAATTGAAGGAAAGTGCCCGTAAGGCTTACCGTTATTATCTAACCAAGTAAAACGCGGGCTATTGGCATATTTAGCTGATTTTTCGAACGTTCTTACCTTTTCACGCTTAGGGGTATGAATAGTAATAAAGCCCACCGCTCCACGTTCAGCCGCATGACGCAATTTTTCTTTACTCGAGCCTAAATGTGCACCTTCTTCAGACGGTAAATCGTCTGGACGACCGGTAAGCACAACAACCACTTTACCTTCAATATCAAGGTCTTTATAGTCGTCATAACCAAAGTCAGCAGCAATAACACCATAGCCAGCAAAAACTGTTTCAGCTTCAACAACTGAACTCGTTTCAGTTGGCGAGCCTGAGGTTAGGAATTGATCTATTGGGGTTAACTCAGTGGTGCCATTATTATTAGTTATTGATAGCGCTGCACTACCTGCTTCTAGGTACGTTTTTCTGAAAGTAACTTGCTGCTCAAAACCTTCGTTTTCGCCCATTGGCGTTAGCCCTAATTGCTTAAAGTTAGATTTCACATAATTAGCCGCAATTTGATAACCGTTACTCCCTGTATCTCTTCCTTTTAATGTATCGTCAGCTAAAAATTCTAAGTGTGCTTTTATATTTTCAGCTTTAACCGCTGGAGACTGTACTGCGGAAGCTGTTGATTGTTCTTCTTTTTGGCCACAACCAGCCACTGCAGCTAATATCATGCTCGCACAAGTGAGTTTTTTTAAGTTCATTTTTTTCTCTTTTTGATCATTAATAATAAGTTAAAAAATTGGTACGCCTGAGTCTCGTTTTACATGTTCTAAAACAATGTAACTATGCGTTTGTGACACGCCTGATAAATCGACAATTGATCCCAACAAACCTCGATAAGCGTCAATATTTTCAAACCTAAGCTGTAATAGGTAGTCAAAGCCGCCAGCCACCATATGACATTCGGCAACTTCTTTAATTTTTACCACTTGTTCTCGAAATTCATTAAAAACATCGCCATTGGCTCTATCGAGCGTTACTTGAATAAATGCTGACATACCATATTTAAGTTTACTGGCATTAAGCATAGCACCATAACTTTCAATAAAGCCTTCTTTTTCTAGTCGTCGTACCCGCTCTAAGCAAGGGCTTGCACTTAAATTAACTTTTTCAGCTAAATTAGCATTGGAAATTCGACCATTTTGTTGAAGTACATCTAATATAGAGAGATCAATACGGTCAAGTGCTCTTGGGATACTTTGCGACATAAGCTGGTTGGTCTTTGGTATATCATCTAATAGGCTTTAAATTATTCTGCATTTCTTCGCTTTGCGCAAATATATTATCGTAAATTTTTATGAAATTGATATTAATACAGCATAATAATAGCTGTTAAGACTTATGAAATAACCATTATACCAATCCGTAGAAGAAACTGATCGCTTAGCGAGAATTTAAAAGCTTAGAGGCACAGCTTATATGTACTCACTCATTTATACGCAATGGCATTAATTGAGTTGATAACGATCCAGTATTTCAATACGTTGAGGTTCGATTAAATTAAAAGCTTTTTGGAATTTATTAATAACACTATCTGGTACTTTTTTATTAAAAGCAAAATAGCTATCAACTCGTTTTACATCAAACACAATTTCAAAGTCTGTAATCAATAAACGATGTCGGGTAAGTAAAGATGACAAAGCTGCCTTCGTCAGTAACATCATATCAACGCGTTTAACATTTAGCATTTGAATTGATTGATCGAGTGACGTTAACTTCTGCATGTTAATGGTAGGAAAGCCCATATTAAGCAATGCCAATTCAGAAATATCATTTTGAATAGTAGCAACACGATAATTAAAACTGTCTTCTATATTATCAATACGAATATTGGCATCTTTTCGAGCAATTAATATATGCGTTGTTGAAACTATTGGGCCTACCCATTTAAATAACTTTTCTCGCCCTTGAGTACGAGACATCGTAAAAAGCACCGCATTAGGTTCATTTAACGAATTTCTATACGCCCTAGCCCAAGGCTGAATTAAAATAATTTGCGGATCGATGTTCATGACTTTCCACATTTCTTCTAACATTTCGACCGATGCGCCAACAGCAACACCACTTTTGGTGTAATTCATCGGAGGGTAAATTTCAGAGTAATAGGTTAACTCATTAGCCTTCACTAAAGGTTCTTCAGCGGCAGAAACTGACATAAAAATTAAAAACACAGCGCAACTACTCGCGCATTTCTTTATAAATAATTTAAAGTCAGGCAATAATTTTTCCCTCTATTCGCTTAAATGTTTAGCCACTTCATGCGCGGGCATCGGCTTGTAATAATAAAAGCCTTGGCCGTACATGCAATCCATTTTTTGTAATAAGTTTGCATCAGCTAAGTTTTCAATGCCTTCACCTACCGTCCCCATTTGCAAGTTTGTTGCTAAATCGACTATTGTTTTAATAATGGCTTGATGATTGTCGTGCTCATGAACATTATTAATAAATGAGCGATCAATTTTCAAGACATCTAACGGAAAGCGATGCAAATAACTTAAACTTGAATACCCTGTGCCAAAATCATCGAGTAATAATTTAACACCAATTGCTTTTAATGCCATCATGTTAGCCAGAACAATATCTGTATTTTCAAGTAAGGCACGTTCCGTTAATTCAATGCGTAAATGTTCAGGCTTTATGCCAACTTTAGTAATGATTGCATTTATATCATCAGGCAGCGAAGGGTTAAAGAAATGGTTTGCAAATAAATTACAAGTCACATATAAGTCGTGGCGCTGTAGTTCATCTTGCCATAATTTAATTTGTCGGCATGATTTTTCTAAAATTTGAAAGTCAATCAACATCACTAAGCTGGTTTCTTCAGCAAGAGGAATAAAATCGGAAGGATAAACAAAACCTCTTTCTTCACTTTTCCATCGTGCCAATGCTTCAAAACCTACAATTTTTTCATCACTTAAACGTACTATCGGTTGAAAATAAGGGGTAAACTCTTTTTTAATTAGGCCTTCTCGAATATCAGTTTCTAAGCGTAGGGAGTTTTGTACCTTTTTATGCATACTGCCATCAAATACTTCGTAGCGCCCTTTGCCTTTATCTTTAGCGTGATACATTGCGGTATCGGCATCCCTAAGCATTAAATCTGCACTGGTATAACGTTGGTCGTTGAACAAAATACCTATACTGGTACCTATAAATACGGCTTGATTAGAAATATTAAAGGGGATAGATAAGCATTCCGTAATACGCTTCGCTATGTCAAAAGCCTCTTGGTTGTCATCTAAATCTTCAATTAAAATAACAAATTCATCGCCACCTAATCGCGCAACAGTGTCTTTATTGCGTACAACTTCTTTTAATTCTAAAGCAACTTCTTTGAGCAGTTGGTCGCCCGCATGATGGCCTAAACTGTCATTAACCACTTTAAATCGGTCTAAATCTAAAAATAATATTGCAAACTTCAGCTCAGGGCGGCGTACATTACACGCTATAGCATGATTAAGTAAGTCAATAAAAATGGTGCGATTAGGTAAACCCGTTAAGTTGTCATGGCTTGCCGTATACTTTAACTGCGCCTCAGCTTCTTTACGCTGTTTTATTTCTTCCTCTAGCGCAATGGTACGTAATTTTACTTGGTGTTCGAGCAACTCATGTGTTTCTCTTTCAAAATCAGCAATTTCTCGCCTTTTTATTGCTGTAGAGACGTGCTGAGAAACAAATTTTAGTAATTCAGCATCATCTTCATCAAAAATAATTTTACTCTGGTAGCTTTGAATTACCATGGCGCCAATCACTTTTTCAGCTTGCATTAACGGCACACCTAACCACGAAATGGTCTCCCCATGCGGTGCAATAGTCTCACCTGAATGATGTAATGCAAGCATATCTTCTCGAGTGAGTAGTACCGTTTCACCACGCTTTATCACTAATTCTGTATAACGATTACTTAACTTTCTTGGGGTAAAGTCTACTGCTACGTTCTCGTTATACTGGTCAGAGTGGTAAACAAAATATAAAAGTTCTTCTGAGGGGTTATATTTAGCAATATAAAAGTTTTCGGCATTAATAAGTTGCCCAACAATGTTATGAACCATGCCATAAAATTGATCGATTTCGAGTGATGTGTCATTAGTCAATTCAGAAATGCGATAAAGTGATTCTTGTAATAATTCTGACTTTTCACGTTCTCTAATTTGTCCCATTAACTCACGGGTTCTTGCATCAACAGCTTTCTGTAGTCGCTCACGATCTTGCAAACGAGCCATGGCGCTAATGACATGCTGAGCAGTGAACGTAAGCATTTCTAGGTCAGGCTCTTGATAACGGGTAATTTCATCGTAACTTTGTACTGCCATTACCCCAATAACAAAACCATCACTAAGTAGCGGTACGCCTAACCAGTCAGTACCTTGCGTACCAATTTGTTTGATTTTACCTTCTGTAGTTAAGGTATTTATACGCTCGGGGGTGGCTAATAAAGGCGTGGCTGACTCGATAACATAACGCGTCATTGAACCTTCTAATTCGTCGTAAGACATAGCCCCCGAGTACGAATCCTTTTCATCAACATCGTAAACAAAGTCTATTATTGCCGCATTAGCGTCATACATTGCAATATAGAAATTTTTAGCTGGCATAACCGCAGAAATGGCCTGATGGACTTGCTCAAAGAAAATGTTTAAGTCGGCACAATCAACCGCTAATTGGTTTAAAGTAAATAACGCCGTATAGCGAGCTTCTAATTGCCGATATTTATCTAACAATGCTAAGCTTTCTTTAGCAAGTTCATTCTCTTTGTTATTCAAATGTTTTCCTGTAAATTCCATCATACGACAACAGCAGTTCACTTATTAACGACAGCTATAATGACGTTAAATAAATAACAATACAACTGAAGCTGAAGGTTCATTTCATTTTTACTAGGCCGTGTTGATCTTTCGCCGTTAAATTTTGTTCGAGATAAAGGCATTTTAGCCGAATTCTTCGGACTGTATTTATAGGTCACTTTTACGGCGTTATCACATTATTTATGTGGAGCAACCACATGACAAAGACTCTGCCTTGTATAAATACCCTATAAATCGCTGCAAGAAAAACTCGACAGATCAACACGCCCTGAACTTATACCTAGTAGAATAACCAAAATCATGCACGTTATGAACAACTTTCGTTTCACTCAAAAGAAAAACTGTGTGATCCTTTTATGTTACTACTTAGTCGTAGTGTTACACTTCACAAATAGCACTATGGTGTTCGTCACGGTAATATCGAATATTAACGCACGACTCTTGATACCTTCGCTCTAACTCAGTTCTTACTATCGGTTTATTTGAGGCCGCTGCAATTTGCCTTTCCAGTACACTGCACTGGTGTAATTGCTCTTTCACTACACGAATTTTTTCACAATTATCTTGCTGGTTAGCGCAGCTTGATACGACTACGCTAAATAAAATCAAACAACTTTTTTTAATATTCATCTTGCACACTTTTTACATTCCATAACTTTAGTATAGGCATAGCTTGATATTAGACAAAGCTATTAGGTGATAAGTACAACAAAATGACTGATAATTTAAATAACTCATATATAATTAAAGCGATTAAACGCAGTCCAGCAAATAAAAAAACAATCAGTAAGTAGGAAATAATATGCAAGTACAAGTAATCGACTATAACGCTGATGATGCAGCACAGCGCTTTGTAGAAAGCTTAAAGTCTACTGGTTTTGGTGTGTTAAAAAACCACCCAATTCAACAGTCGTTAGTGAATAATATTTACCAGCATTGGTATGAATACTTTACAGAAGGCAATCCGCGAGAATTTGCTTTTGATCCTAAAAAGCAAGACGGTTATTTTGCCACTGAAATATCTGAAACGGCTAAAGGACACAGTAAAAAGGATATTAAAGAATACTATCATATTTACCCTTGGGGACGTATTCCCACACAGTTAAAAGATGAAGTGCTAAAATATTACGCAAGCACCTCAGCTTTAGCTGCAGAATTACTTGATTGGGTTGAAAAGTATAGTCCCGCTGATGTTGCAAAAAACTATTCAGAGCCACTATCAAACATGATAAAAGACACGCCAAACACCTTATTAAGAGTTTTGCATTATCCGCCATTAACAGGCGATGAAGAACCTGGTGCACTACGTGCTGCTGCCCACGAAGATATTAACTTGTTAACTATTTTACCTGCAGCCAATGAACCTGGTTTACAAGTACAGTCGCAAGATGGAGAGTGGCTTGATGTACCTGCCGACTTTGGTCATTTAATTATTAATATTGGTGATATGCTACAAGAAGCTTCTGGTGGATACTTCCCGTCTACTAGCCACCGAGTTGTTAATCCAACAGGCGAAGCTGCTAGCAAGTCACGTATTTCTCTTCCTTTGTTTTTACATCCAAGAGATGAAGTTAAATTGTCAGAAAAGCATACGCAAGCAAGTTACTTGCTTGAGCGCCTAAAAGAGCTAGGTGTGAAATAAAAAAACGAATAATATAATAACGTTAACGAATTCATATTTATTTATGCAGCGATAACAACAAAAAGGCCCTGTAATTATTGATTACAGGGCCTTTTTACATTCTATCTACGGGTTACGATGAATTAACTCGACAGCACTTCTTCACGCTTAGTATCTACCGAAGGTATTACCTTTTTCTTGCCTTTAAAAGCACCTCGAACGTCTTCAATTATCACATAAAGACTTGGAATTAATACTAACGTAACGATCGTCGCAAAAAGCACCCCAAACGATAATGACACAGCCATTGGAATAACTATTTGTGCTTGCATACTCGTTTCAAAGAAAACAATAGGTACTAAGCCAATAAACGTAGTGATTGACGTTAACATAATCGCTCTAAAGCGACGAGTTCCTGCAAAAACAACGGCATCTTTTAATGGAACACCTTCTTTTCGCGCATTATTAACATAGTCAACCATAACAAGAGAGTCATTCACCACCACACCAGCTGCAGCAATAATCCCTAAAATTGATAGTGTATTCAAATCCATACCTACGATCATATGACCAAAAGCGGCACCAATGATACCAAAAGGAATTACTGACATAATCATTAACGGCTGTGAATAAGAACGTAAAGGTACCGCTAATAATGAGTAGATAACCATTAGTGAAATAACAAAATCGCGCATTTGCTCTGCAGCGCTTTCCATTTCTTCTTGAATACGACCAGTCACTTCACTTTTTACTGTTGGATATTGGCGTAATAACTGAGGAATAAAGTTTTCACGAATATCTTCTGCAACCGCAAAAGGTTCAACTTGCGCAGCATCAACGCTCCCCCAAATATTAATAGTACGATTACCATTTTCACGGCGTATGCTGGTAACCCCTTCAGTAAGCTTAATATCTGCAAGTTCTGACAAAGGTAATTCAGCACCATTAGGGGCTTTTATCATCACATTATCAACATGACCAACCGAGCTACGTTGTTCTAATGGGTAACGCACCATCACTTTCACTTCTTCGGTATCTCGTAAAATACGCTGCGCTTCAAGACCATAGAAGCTATAACTAACTTGTGAAGCAATATCCGACAAGGTTAAACCTAAGCTATATGCTAAAGGCTTAAGCTCAAATTGTACTTCTTTGGCACTCGTTTGACGGCTATCATTAACGTCGCCAACTCCTTTTAACGAATTCATTTTCTCTTTAAGCAACATAGCTGCCGCTAAGAGTTGATCATCATTCTTACTTTCTAGCTTAAAGCTAATATCACCATCTTCACGGCCACCGCCAAATAAATTATCATTAATAGTAAATGATTTAACACCTGGCATTTTAGGAATAGCCTCACGCCACCTATCCGCTAATGCAAAAGTATCCATAACACGGTCTTTCGGATCAACCAGCTTAACCGTTATATTTCCTGCAGTTCTGCCGCGTAGCTCGACATTCATATCACCTATCATTGGTTTACCAAATTCAGCAATAACCTTTTTATCAACCGCGTAAAGAATATCTTCAACCTGCAATAAAGTATTCAATGTTGCTTTATCAGATGAATCAACATTCATTTCAATATTAATACGAGGGAAATCATGCGGTATTTTCGGCTGTCCAACAAAACGTAACATACCACCGCTATATAACCCCGCACTAATCAGTAGTAATGAAATAAAGAACATTAAAACGCCATAACGGTATTTAAGAAATACAGTTAATGCTGGTTGATAATAATTATCAATAAAACGTTTCAACCCTTCATCAATGCTACGACGAATGCGATCTAACGGATTTTTTGGATTAAAAACCTTAGGTTTCATGCCTGCTAAATGCGCAGGTAAAATCAGTTTTGACTCAACAAGAGAAAAAAGTAAACAGAAGATAACAACAAAGCCAATAGATTTACCGAAAGCAGAAGAAGGACCATCACCTATTACAAACGGGAAGAAAGCGGCAATAGTGGTTAACACACCAAAGGTTGCAGGCATTGCTACACGCTGTACGCCTTTTATAACACTTTCAACTGATTGACCATTTTGCTCAACTTCACTGTGAGCACTCTCACCCATGACGATGGCATCATCGACGACAATACCCAGCACCAAAATAAAAGCAAACAAGCTGGTAATATTGATGGTGACATTTACAAATTCCATTGGCATAACTAATAACGTGCCAAGGAAACATACTGGTAGACCCATCATTACCCAAAATGCTAAACGGGTACGTAAAAAGAGTGCCAGCATTAAGAAAACAAGTACAGCACCACTTTTCATATTATCGGTCATCATGTCTAAACGACCTTCAAGATAATAGGTCATGTCTACCCATGTTTCTAAATCAACGCCAGAAGGTAGCTGCGCACTTTTTCGTGCCACATATTTATTAACCACCTTTGCAACATCTGTAATGCTTTGATTCTCAGCTGCACCAATAAAAAAGGTCATTGAATTTTGACCGTTGAACTTAGAGTATTGAATGCCCTCTTGAAAGCCATCATTAACGGTAGCAACTTGCCCCAACAACACTTTGCTGCCATCAGCCAAGGTAATTAATGGGATTTGTTCAAATTCATGGCCTCGATAAGCCTGATTTTCAACACGTAAATTAATGTAGCCATTTTCAGCTTTAATTTGGCCTGCTGACATATTACGAGAGTAACTACGTACTGCTCGTGAGACATCGGTGAAGCCTAAACCATATTCACGTAGTTTATCTTTACTCACTTCAATAGAAATTTCATAACCCAAACCACTATAAAACTCTGAAATATTAACACGTGGTAATTGTTGAATTTCATCATGAATACTACGACCAAGCTCTTTCAATTCCCTATTAGACATATCACCATATAAACTAATGTACATCACTTCTTGGCGAAACTTAATGCGCTCAACTTTAGGTCGTTCCATGCCATCAGGAAAACTCGGAATAGAGTCAATTGCTGATTTAATTTCTTCTAATACAATTTGTGGGTCATAACTTTCGTCAACACGAAAGTATCCTGAAGAAGCATTACGATTAGAATAGGTGATCACCCGCTCTAACCCTTGAATAGTTTCCAAAGCTTCTTCAATTTTAATGGTTATTCCTTCTTCTACCTCCTGAGGTGCAGCACCTGGATAAACAGCAGAGTATTGGATCCAATTAATTTTAACCTGAGGAAACATTTGCTTATTAATGGTAAATGCCGTTAATAAGCCACCCACCAAAATAAATATCATTAGCAGGTTAGCAGCTACGCTGTTGCGGGCAAACCACGCAATAATACCTTTATTTGTAGTATCCATGTTTAGTCCTTAACGCTTGCGATTTGCGTTTCTTTAGCATCAACTTCATCCGTGCTTTCTTTCTCGTCAGCAAGGGTAAGTTTCATGCCATTTACAGGATAATCTAATGCCGACACAATAACTTGGTCACCATCATTTAAGCCATTTGAAACCACGACATTGCGACCTACTTGGCGAACAATATCAATTGATACATAGCTTAATTTAGAATCTTTATCGAGTATCGCTACTTTGTCATTTACCACTAAATATCTTGGAACAGTCGTTGCGTTTGCTAACTGAATTCCTTGAATTTTAGCATTAACATAAGCGCCAAATCGCAACGGCGTTTCTTGGTTAGCGGCATCTACTAACCCGTAAGGATCTGCAACTTGTGCAACAAAGTAGTTCATACGACTGGTTGCATCAATAACACCTTCACTGCGCACTACTGTTGCCGACCACTTTTTGGTTTTTCCTGCAAATTCACCAACTAAAACAACCACCGCTTCTTTACCGTTTTTCTCTAAGAATTGCAGTTCATTATCTGCCACAGGTAAACGTATTTCAGCAATTGCCGTACCCAATAGCTTACCAACTTTGCTACCTGTACCGACAAACGAACCTAAGCCAATATTTCGGCTTTCTATCATCGCATCATAAGGTGCTTTTATTTCCGTACGTTCCATATTACGTTGCGCTCTTAACACTGACGCTTGTGCTGCTTTTACACGTGCAATTTCTTGTGCAAGTTGCGGCTTACGTAAACTTAATTCTGTAGGTGAAGTATTGGTAATTTCTTTCCATTCACGTTCAGCTACTTTACCTTGCGCACGTTCTTTCTCTAAAGATGCGCGGGCAGATGCTAAATTAGCTTGAGCATCAATAAGTGCCGCTTCGTAATCATTAGGATCAATGCGCGCTAACAATTGGCCTTTAGCGACAAAACCACCGCGTTCAAATGTATGTGACAATTCAACAATTTGACCGCTCACTTGCGCCACTAATTCAGTTTCATATTTAGGCTTCACAACGCCATAAGAATCGACTTCTAAAGTCATTGGTGCAATTGTAATTGGCTCTACCGCAACAATTGGCGTTTCATCAAATTTTTCTTTTTCTTCAGGTGGTTTTTTCATGCTTGAAAAAAAACCAAACAATAAAATGCCTGCCCCTAAAACCGCTACTGCTACTAAAGTTTGTTTTTTACGCGCCACTACGATGTCCTCAAGTGAAGGTTTATAGCAATTTGATTAACTGTTACGCTAATAAGAAATAATCAAATTGGTATAAGTAATAATAATTTTGTATTAGTTGATATGATAACTAATTTTAGCGACAAAATTTAAATAAAGTGTAAATGCTTATTACAATATTTGCGCCGCTTTTTCAAAAAAGCAAAAAAAACTAACGAAACTATATTTTATTACTTACATTACAGTTAGTTAACTTTATTTTATTAAATAATTTTATTCCAATAAAAAAGGCCCTGAAAAGGACCTTTAAAACACAGTTAGTATAATTAACTAAATATTATATTTTTATAAAAATTTTTCGGCAATATAACCAATATAAAACAAGCCATTGCAATAACACCATACCACCAAACAATATTAACTCCGCCCAACCAGCAGGAGCTATATTAATAAAGCCCCCCAGCACACTATGGGTGATGTATTTCCAATCGATAATACTGCTACCTAAATAAACAATAATTGAGTTAGTACCAATAACCGCGAAAAATGTTGCCCATGCCGAAAACTTCATCACATCAATTACCGCATAAAATAATGTCAGTAATAAAATACTATACCCAGCAGTAACAAATACAAAAGAACTGGTCCACAAGGTTTTATTAATGGGAAAAAACATTCCCCAAAGGTAGCCGCATAGCAACAGCAATAGACCAATAGAGGTCAACGAAGCAATAAGCTTTTTCGCATTATTCATGTGCTTGATCATAAAGCGACCGACAAAAACGCCCATTAACGCATTAACAATTGAAGGAATATTGGATAAAATCCCTTCAGGGTCCAAGGGCTTATTTTGATAAGTCACTCCTGGCAATAAGTATTGATCAAACCATACATTTAATGCACCTTCCGCTGTATAGTTACCACTACCAAAACCACCTAAAGACACTCCAGATAATAACGCCCAGTAACCTAATAATATCCCTATAGCGACCAACCACTGCGTGCGCTCACTAACAAACCACACTAATAGTGCAGCAACAAACCATGAAATACCGATACGCCCTAATACACTCGCGTAGCGAATAGAATCAAAGTCAGCAGGAATACCGCCGCCCCAACCATGGTTATACAAAATACCAAAAAGCACTAATAACAATAACCTTTTTACACCATGCCTTACTATAGATTTGGCTTTTTCTGGAGGATATTGCGATAACGGTTTGGCTGCAATACCAAGGCTAACGCCAGATAAAAATATAAATAAAGGAAAAATTAAGTCGTAGGCCGTAAAGCCATGCCAAGCAGTGTGCTCCATTTGCTCTGCCGCCACATGAAAGAAAGACCAACCCGTAATAATAAACAGGGCAGAAAAAAACCTTTCTCCACCAAGGATCCAAAACATATCAAAGCCACGAAGTGCATCAATTGAGAGTAAACGTGTTTTCGGTGCAGGCGGTGTTGATAGCTCAACCATAGTGACCCTTTCTTATTATGTATTAGATATTTGTACTATCTGAAAATACTAGACAGCGCTGTCATTTTATTCGATTGTAATAAGCACAATTTTAAAAGGCAATGAAATATTACACTTTACACTTGCATAAAAGACTTAAGCCCGTGATGCTATAGTGAATTTACTTAAAAGTAACATAAGCATGATCACTAAAATAAAGCGTTTTTTTACTGAATTGGCTGATAGCACTCAACCCAATACCTCAAATGAATTATCAATTGAGATGGCCTCAACTGTTTTATTGTGTGAAGTTATGCGCGCTGATGGTAAATTAGACGATGAAGAAATTAAACTACTTAGTGAACAAATTAATCACAGCTTTGGCCTAACTCAAGACGAAATAGCACAATTGATACAGCAAGCAATTTCAACCAGTGAGCATGCAACAGACTTTTACCGATTCACCTCAAAGATTAATCAGCATTACACCATTAATGAAAAAATAGAAATGGTTAAGCATTTATGGCAATTAGCCCTTGCCGACGGAGAGATTAGTGCAATAGAAGAGCACACCATTAGAAAAATTGCCGACTTATTGCATTTACGGCAAAGTGAATATATTCAAGCAAAAGACATTATAATTAAGCGATAATCATTATTTCACGATATAATAAGCCATATTCTTATTTTTACTTATTTAGTGGCAAACTATGGCTGACATTGGCAAATTTAACACCCTTACCGTAATTGCAATCACCGACAATGGTGTTTACTTAGATGCAGAGCAGCTTGGCGAAATATTACTACCTAATAAATATGTGCCCGCGCAATGCGAAGTTGGCACTGAAGTTTCAGTATTTATAGCGGTAGATTCAGCCGACCGTTTAGTAGCCACTACACAAAAACCTTATGCACAAGTTGATGAATTTGCATCATTAAAAGTGGTACAAGTCAATAAAATGGGGGCGTTTCTCGATTGGGGCTTACCTAAAGATTTATTAGTGCCTTATAACCAACAACATAAAGCGATGGAAGTCGGCCGACATTACCTTGTTAAAATTTCACTTGACCATAGTACTCAACGGTTAATTGCATCAAGTAAAATAGACAAGTTTGTTGATATTTGGCCCGCTGACTATAAAGCAGGCGAGCAAGTTGACTTAATGATTGCTGCTAAAACCGACCTAGGTTTTAAAGCGATTATTAACGATAAGCATTGGGGTTTGCTATATGATAATGAAATTTTTCAACCACTCAGGGTGGGTAAAAAAATAACAGGCTTTATTAAAAGCGTTCGTGAAGATGAGCGTATTGATCTTTCTTTAACACGTACGGGTAAAGATAAAGTTAACGACTTTAGCAGCCAACTTATTGCTTATTTAACACAGAATGATGGCTTTAGTCCGTTAAATGACAAAAGTGCCCCTGAGCTGATTAAAAAAGAACTTGGCGTGAGTAAAAAAACCTTTAAGGCAACCGTAGGAAATTTACTTAAACAAGGTAAATTAACCATAGAGCCTAACGGGATCAAATTAAATTAATAATAACCTTATTCTATGTTCAAGCAATAGACACAAAAAAGCCGCTTAATTTATTCAAATTAAGCGGCTTTTTTTATTCAACGTTTATGCCGATAAGTGCTAAAAACTTCCTCTCACACCAAAAGTAAAGCCTCTACCCGGTAATGGCGCTAAGTTCTTCAAAAATGAGGAATGTACGCGTCCTTCTTGATTAGTTAAATTATTCGCTTTCACAAAAATTACAAAATCGTTGCCAATACCATCAAGGTAATAATTTACATGACCATCAATTATTGTGTAACCCTCGGTGTCAGTTTCTAATGCCGCAACTTTGTCTTGCTTATTGTAGTGACTAAACGAAAGCTCGGCCTCGTAATTATTTACTTGATAATTAAGCATACCGCCTATGCGTAATGGTGGAATTCTTGGTAAATTACCGCCATCAACCAACGATGCACGAATATAGTCGCCAAATAATGTTGCTTTTAGGTTGCTATTAACTTGGTAAACAAATTCAGTTTCAACACCATATAATTCAACATTTTTTTGCTGGTAATTATATATTGGCAGGGCTGATTCTTCGTCGTGTTCATCATGTTCGTCATGTTCGTCATGTTCGTCATGTTCGTCATGTTCGTCATGTTCGTCA
>JBMZCX010000035.1:0-29117 GCA_049613795.1 Thalassotalea sp.
CAGTATGCAGTATGCAGTATGCAGTATGCAGTATGCAGTATGCAGTATGCAGTATCTGTGAGTAGTATTTTTTAGATGACTAGACAAAGCAATTTCCGCCTGATTAGCGTGATTTTTTCTCTCAGCAGAATTATTGACCAAAGATATACAACCCCTAATATGCTTTACGTCATAACTCTGTCATAAAAGCCGGTTATGATGGTCTTACTTAACTAGCACCAAGTGCCAAACGAGTGATTTCTCTAGATGACATTAGGGTAACCCCAGCCCTTTATTCCAATATTGGATAAGCCTTAGTGCGTAATTCACTAAGGCTTTTTTTATGGCTGACGTAACTCTTCCATTTCAGCAATAATAGCGTCAAGCTTGCGCATTTCTTTACCGTAAATAATGTCTAAGTCCCAGCGATATAAGGCCGTTGATGAAAGCCAAATAATAAAGGTAAGTACAGTAACCCCACCAATTATTATAATAGGCGTACCCGCAATTAACGTTATATTCGGATCTTTAATGATCCACGAATTAATAATCGCTTGCATTGACTCTGAAAACCTCGCTTGCACCATAATGCCTAAAAACAATAAGGGATAAAAATAACGGTATAAGCGGGTATATAAGTTTATTTGCTCTTTAAGCCAATTATCAAACGTTTTAAGGTAATCATAACTATTCATACTTTTATCAAGGCTTAATTTACCTTTGGCGCTTCTGCCCGCCATGACTAATCCAAGTAATAAAACGTCAATATAAAGCCCTAGCCAAGCCATTCCCAAAAAACTTAATACAACAAGAACCACCGCCATACCTGCAATAATAGCCTTAAAATTAAGGTCGAACATTCGCTCAAATTTATCCACAATATTTTTCGACTTTTGGTTATATAGATCATTAATTTTGGGGGCAATTAAGGCATCATCATTAATAAATCCTTGCTGCCATATCGTTTCTATTGTCTGTTTCATTTAGCTATTCTCTATTTGTAATATGTTATTTAATCGGCTTTTTATGCGGGTAATTCGCACCCCTATATTGGTGGTGTTCGTGCCAATTATTTCTGCTATGTCTCGATAACTTTTCTCTTCTAGGTAGAGTAAAATTACACCGCGATCAATTTCTGACAATTGTTTAATCGCATCGTACAACTGATTAATCTCAGACGATGAAAAGTGCTCACTATCTTCTATTGCTTGTTCAGGTAATGGGCCGGAAGTAAATTGATCTGCATTTTTCTTAGACTTTTTTAAATAGGTTAAACAAACGTTTAGCGTTATTTTATAAATCCAAGTTGACCACTGACATTGCTGCTTATAATTCTCTCGACTACGCCAAATTTGTAAGCACACTTCTTGGTAGTAATCTTCAAAATCTTCGCTACTGTTGGTATATGCGCGACATAATTTAATAATGATCCCTGCATAAGGAAGAATCGATATATTGTAAAAATCACTACCCATACTGTTTAAAATTTCACGGCATTTATCGCTCCTCGCAATTACTTTATTGAGGTACCTAGTTAGTGGCTACTTTTAACGTTTATTACACCTTAGCAAATAATTTATTTTAAACTTTTTATTTTTGACATTAGCAAGGAGTCTATATAAGACCCTAGAAATAAAAAAACCTGCAAAAGCAGGTTTTTATTGAGCTATGTTAGTAACATTTAAGCCATGTGTACCAGCATATTGCTAGGTTCTTCAAGAAATGACTTCCACAAATTACTGAAGCGAGCGATAGTGCCACCGTCTATAATGCGGTGATCGCCAGACCAGCTAACTTGCATAATTGAGCGTGCTTCCACTTCACCATTTTCATTAAAGCGTGGTAACGTTTGCAATTTACCTAAGGCAACAATTGCCGCTTCTGGTTTATTAATAATAGGTGTTGCCACCGTACCACCAATAGCACCAATGTTAGAAATTGAAATAGTGCCGCCTTTTAAGTCTGCCGCTGGTACTCTACCTGAACGGGCGTCATTGGTTAAGCGAGTAATATCGTTTGCGAGTGCTAAAATTGACTTGGTTTGTACTTGTTTAACATTTGGTACCAGCAAGCCAACTTTTGAGTCAACCGCCATGCCAATATTATGATCATCAAAATAAGTTAATTCACTGCAATCTTCATTCACTTGTGAATTAACGATTGGGAATTCTTTTAACGCTAACGACATTGCTTTCATAAAGAATGGCATCATGGTTAATTTAATATCTTGCTTGGCGTAAGTTTCTTTTAACGCTAAGCGAAGTTTAATCAGCTTAGTCATGTCAATTTCTTCACAATAAGTAAAGTGAGGAATAGTAGACACTGAATTAACCATCGCTTTTGCCATGGCCGCTTTTATACCGCGAATAGGCTCTACACGTTTACCACCAACAGCCGCTGTAGCTACAGGCGTTACCATTGTTTCTACACTTTTATTTGTAAAGGCAACAATATCGTCTTTATAAATACGTCCTTTTTTTCCGCTACCTGGCACTTGATGAATATTAACATTCATTTCGCGTGCAACTCTTCTTACTGCAGGGCTGGCAATCGCTTTTTCATTAACCACTTTTGCGTTAGTTGGTTGTGAGTTAACTGACGCTTTCGCTGTTTGAGCTAAAGCTTCTTGAGGCTTAGACGTTGCTGCTGTTTGAGCTTGTTGAGTAACGTTAGCTTGCTCAACTTTTTCAGTTACTGGCGCGGTATTATTGGTTGTGCCTACACGCTCTATTGCAAATAAAGGGGCATGCACTTTAGCAATTTCACCTTTAGCGTAATGTAGCTTAACCACAGTGCCTGAATGCATCGCAGGAATTTGCACTAAGGCTTTATCTGTCATTACATCGGCAACAGGTTGGTCTTCTTCAATAATGTCACCTTCAGCAACTAACCATTCAACCACTTCACATTCAACAATACCTTCACCAATATCTGGTAAAATAAAATCTTCTATCAACGTAGCCGTATTCGCTGTTGTTTCAACCGCTGCAGTGGCTTCAACCTTTACTGGGTTTTCTTCAACAGTACTTGCGACGTTACCTTCTGGTGTCATGGCAAATAGTGGTTGATGTACTTTAGCAATATCACCTTTAGCATAATAAAGCTTATTAACAACGCCCGAGTGCATTGCAGGAATTTGCACAAGTGCTTTATCTGTCATTACATCAGCAACAGGCTGATCTTCAGCAATAACATCACCTTCGTTCACTAGCCATTCAACCAGTTCACATTCAACGATACCTTCACCAATATCTGGTAATATAAAATCAATGCTCATGTCTAAATTCCTAGTAATTGATGCTGCGTGTGATCGCTTCATATATCTTTAAATGATCAGCCACGTATTCTTTTTCTAATGCTAATGGGTATGGTGTATCAAAACCACACACACGTTCAATGGGCGACTCTAAATGTAAAAAGCATTCTTGCTGAATAGTCGCTGCTATTTCGCTGGCAAAGCCTGCGGTTAACGGCGCCTCTTGACTCACTAATAAACGCCCAGTTTTACGAACAGAATTGGCTACGGTGTCAACATCCCACGGTAAAATAGTACGTAAATCAATAATTTCACATGAAACACCATCAGCTGCGGCTTTTTCAGCTGCTTTTTCAACGATTTCAAGCTGTGCGCCCCATGCTAATAAAGTGATATCGCTACCCGTTTGCATCACCTCAGCTTTGCCTAATGGTAGTTGGTAATCTTCTTCAGGTACTTCACCTACCGAAGCACGATATAAACGTTTTGGCTCGAAAAATACCACAGGGTTATCGTCACGAATAGACGCTAATAATAAACCTTTTGCTTGATAAGGGTTGCGCGGAACAACTATTTTTAAACCCGGTGTATGCGCAAAGTACGCTTCAGGCGACTGGCTATGATATAAACCACCAGCAATACCACCGCCATAAGGTGTACGAATTGTCAGCTTACCCACATCAAATTCGTTACCGCTGCGGTATCTAAATTTAGCTGACTCATTCACGATTTGGTCAAACGCAGGAAAAATATAATCGGCAAACTGAATTTCTGCAATTGGCGTACAGCCTTGTGCAGCTAACCCATTAGCAAAACCAATAATACCTTGCTCTACTAATGGCGTATTAAAACAACGTGCTTTGCCGTACTTTTCTTGTAAACCACTGGTTGCTCTAAACACACCACCAAAATGGCCAACATCTTCACCAAAACATAAGGCACTGTCGTTTTCAGTCATCGCAATATCTAACGCATTATTTATTGCTTGTAATAAGTTCATTTGTGCCATTATTTAATTCTCCCTGCGGTAAAAGGATATGCTTCAGGGTACTTTTTGATATGCACTTTTAGTTCATCTAATTGTTTTTGTAAATGCTCTGGTACTTGGTCGTAAACATCGGTTACTAAGTCTTCAACGGGCGGTTTAGCAATTTTTTCAGACACTTTAACTGCGGCTAATACTTCTTCTCTTAACTTTTCAAATAGCGTAGTTTCTTGTGCTTCGTCCCACCATTTTTGCGCTAACATCCAGTTTTTCATGCGTAAAATAGGATCGTGTGCTTGCCATTTTTCTTCTTCTTCACGGGTACGATAGCCAGAAGGGTCATCAGACGTAGAGTGCGCACCTAAGCGGTATGACATTGCTTCAATTATCACAGGCTTTTGCTCGGCTAACGCATAACTACGTGCCGCTTGAGTGGCTTTAACCACCGCTAATATGTCATTACCATCGATACGAATGGTTTTAATGCCGTAACCAACACCGCGCGAGGCAATACCATTACCGACGTATTGTTCGTCTGACGGTGTTGAAATAGCGTAGCCATTATTACGACAAAAGAAAATAACAGGCGCTCGGTGTACCGCTGCCATATTCAAGCCCGCATGAAAATCACCTTCAGATGCAGCACCTTCGCCAAAATAACAAATAGTTACGGCGTCTTTACCTTGCAGCTTTTGTCCATAAGCATAACCTGCCGCTTGAGGGATTTGAGTCCCTAATGGCGAAGATATGGTCATGTAATTCAATGCACTAGAACCATAGTGAATAGGCATTTGACGACCTTTGCCTAAATCTTTTTCATTGGAAAACATCTGGTTCATCATGTCTTCTAGCGAAAAGCCACGATAAATTAACGCGCCCTGCTCACGATATTGCGCCATGATCATGTCTTGATCTTCAAGACCAGCAGCACCACCAACACTTGCCGCTTCTTCACCTAGTGCAGCCATATAAAAGCTGACACGCCCTTGGCGTTGTGCAGCCACCATGCGTTCATCTAATACCCGATGAAATGCTAACGCTTTATACATTTTAGTCGCTTTAGCTTGGTCTATTTCGGGCAACTCGGCACCTGAATATAAGGTACCGTCTTGTTGTAATATTTTGAGGATCGGAATGTCGACGGAATGACCATCAATGAAAGCTGGGGTATGCACCACCTGACTTTCGTTATAAATTTCAGTGTTCATAGCCTTCTCTTGTTGTAATCCTTGCATAGCAAGGTGAAACGTCTTTAAGTATTATTGTAGTATAGACACTCATTGTGGTTTAAATGCTTTTGCTTTCAAACAATTATAAATGAGTGCGATTAAAGTTATTTCTGAGTAAGTTCAATCAAAATGGATTGAATAATTTATTGCCAGCACTTTACCTTTACGTAAACTGAAAAACAAGCTTTGTAAGCTGCCTATTACTGATAATTTATCCTATTATGAGCATAAAAGTTTACAGCGACAGACAGCATAATATTTATTAACCCGCGCTAAATTTTGGCAGGGATCACCGTTAATAATGCTCGTTGTCCAATTGCCACATCGGCATTAGGGAATATAATAGCCTCGCCTTCTACTTGTGTCGTTATACTGTGCTCTCCGTCAAAGGCAAGCACAGAACCTTTTGGAAAATCAGTGAAATTTTCAACATCATCAGCAAAGTTTAATGTAAATTTTTCATAGTGTCGGTTAATGGTTTGATGAATTTCATAGATATAAAAATCACTTTCATTAAAGGGCTTTAAGAGTATGTCATTACCACTGATAAACGCTGTAAGTGTTGCTTCAACTTGGCTAAACTTACCCATGTCATTTTCACCAAAAGGCATCACTTTACCCAGTTCAACCGTAAAAGCGTCGGCGCCAAACTCATTTGAAGAAAAATAGCTAAAGGTAGTCGTAGGTGAATGAGAAAGTAAAATAGTGTTAATGCCGCACGCTTGAAGAAAAGAGAGCTGCTCTTTTTTCCATGGTTGCCCATGACGAAATGGATAAACAGCAAACTTATCATTTTTTGAACCACGTATAGCGGTATGAAGATCGTAATGGCTTCGCGCTCTCCCCTCACTTAATTGACTGCCTTGCTCAAAAAAAGCTTTTACTGTGTCTTCCAACAGCTTTGCCCGTATGCGCTCTTTATTAATTAAGCCAGCACCTTGTCCTTGGTCAAGCGAATGCCCACCTGAAAATAAGCGATTCATATTCTCTTCAACAAAACGCTCGGCAATATTCATTGATGGCGGATTACCGAAAATAAACAGCACCCGTTCAGCTAAATAAAGTTGTCCTAAAATAAGCTGTTGTATCAGCTTGGCACAAATTTCAATGGGCGCGGTTTCATTACCATGAACGGCGCTCGATAACACAATATCTTTTTGCGTCACTTGATCGTTAGGTTCAAAGCAAATTAAACCCGTTTCAAGCACACTTACGTTGATAACTTGGCGTGCGCTGGTCACTTGAAAAGAAAACTGGCAACCAAATTGATGCGGAAATTGGCGTGTTAATGTTAAAAAATCGCCATTAAGTACGAGTTCTTTTTGTAAAGATTGCGGTAATAATTCCATAGGGCTTTCATAATTTTTATTTACAATAGCCCTATTGTATTAAATTTATTGCGCTTTAGGGGAGTTTTAATAAAAATATGACTGTTTTTTAGAAGATGCTTAATTTTTGTATAAAAATCATTCAGACATAGTTACGAAATAGTAAAGATTACAAACTAAACTGCGCCTTTCACACTATTACCACCATTATCTTTAACTTGCATTAACGCCTCTTCCACTTGCTGAAACATCGATTCTGAATTATTTCCTTCTTGCCACACCGCATAGCCTACTGAACACGTAATGCTGAGCGTTGAAGGCATTATTTGACCGCTAATTTTTTCATGTAACTCATTCGCGATAGCATGTGCTGTATTATCTATTTTACTCGGCGTAATTATAATAAAATTATCATCAAGCCAACGGCAAACTTCAGCCTTTTGAGGTAAATTATTTTTAATAATTTGACTGACCAGCACAATGGCATCGTCGCCTACACTTTCGCCATAGAGATCATTAACTTGTTTAAAATTATCTAAATCAAGTTGAAATAAGTTGAAGCTTTTACCTTTTATGGCCGCTTTTTTACACCAATTATTGACCTTAATTTGACATGAGCGACGATTAGCTAAATTGGTTAATGGGTCAAGCAAAGACAATTGCTCTAGGGTATAGGCAATTTCGCCCAACTCTTTAATTCTACGATAAGAAAATACTAATAAACTAAGCGTTAATATTGCGCCTAAAGGAATAAGTTCATCTAATTCCCAACTTTCATGCGTTCGAGAAAAATTATAAATAACTTCAAGTGTGTCAAATTGACAAAATAACAGGAAGAAAAAAAGAGTAACAATAACAATAGCTATGATGTCTTTTTTAATTGTGGGCAAATGTAAATATTTTTTATGTGGCACTAAATATCTCTCTAACCGCTATATAAATGGTGAAAATATAAATGCCTTCCTTGGTTCCTCATTTAGCATAGACTACATTATAACATTTTGTTAACAAAGACGACTATTTTTAAAGAATCGTCTTTGTTATTGATAAAAGAAGAGCAGCGATTTATAGCCCTGCTTCTTTAAACACCGCACTCACAAGGGTTTGCGCATCAACAATTATTTGCTGTAAGTGTGCTTCATCAATAAAGCTTTCGGCATAAATTTTATAAATCTCTTCAGTGCCTGATGGACGAGCAGCAAACCAACCGTTGTCAGTAACCACTTTTAAGCCACCAATAGCCGCGTTATTGCCCGGCGCATGCGATAATATTTGATTAATTTTCTCGCCTGCTAACGTATCAGAAGTCACCATGTCAGCCGTTAATGACGTTAATACTTGTTTTTGTTGAAACGAAGCTACTGCCTCAACACGTCCATAACAAGGTTGCCCTAGTTGTGCGACTAATTCTAAATAGTATTGATGAGGATCTTTTCCGGTAACGGCTATTATTTCTGCCGCTAAAAGTGCCATAATAAAACCGTCTTTATCTGTGGTCCAACAGCTACCGTCTTTTGCTAGAAACGAAGCGCCAGCACTTTCTTCACCACCAAACGCATACTCGCCATTGTGTAAGCCATCAACAAACCACTTAAAACCTACGGGTACTTCAGACAATGGGCGACTAATTAGCACGGCAACACGGTCAATTAAACTACTAGAAACTAACGTTTTGCCTATTTTACAATTTTCTGACCATGCTCTATGGGTCATTAAATAATGAATAGCCACCGCTAAAAAGTGGTTCGGGTTCATTAACCCGCCTGACTTGGTGACAATACCATGACGATCAAAATCAGGATCATTACCCACGGCTACGTCAAAGTCGTCTTTCATCGCAATTAAGCCTGACATGGCATAAGGCGATGAACAGTCCATCCGTATTTTACCGTCTTTATCAAGTGGCATAAAAGCGAAGCTACTATCAACCACAGGGTTTACTATGGTTAAATTTAATTGATAATGCTTAGCAATTTCAGGCCAATAATCAATACCTGAGCCGCCAAGTGGGTCAACGCCTATACGAATATTAGCTTTGCTTATCGCATTTAAGTCAATAACTTGCGCTAGTTGTTGAGTGTAAAATGCAATAAAGTCTTCTTTGGTAAGATGTGCTGAGGCTAACGCAGCGTCAAACTCAATCGTATTAACCGCCTGCATATTTTGCGCAATAATGTCATTGGCACGTTGCTCTATTAACTTAGTAACATCACCTTCTGCAGGGCCACCGTGCGGCGGGTTATATTTAATACCACCGTCTGTTGGCGGATTATGAGAAGGGGTAATAATTAAACCGTCAGCTTTAGCACTGCTATTTTTATTATGAACAATAATTAAACGTGAGATAACTGGCGTAGGTGTATAGCCTTCATCGGCTTGAATAACAACAGGCACGTTATTAGCAATAAGTACCGACAATGCCGTAGCAAATGCAGGTTCTGATAATGCATGAGTGTCTTTACCTAAGTAGAGCGGGCCTTTAAAACCTTGCGCCGTTCTATATTCAGCCACCGCCTGACATATAGCCGCAATATGTTGTTGATTAAAGCTATGTAAACTGGCGTTGCCACGGTGCCCCGATGTACCAAAAGTCACCTTTTGTTCATTTACGTTAACATCTGGTTGTTTTAGAAAGTAATCACTGACCAAACGCCCTAAGTTTACTCTATCTTGTGGTCTAACAGCTTTTCCTGCGTGTGGGTGCACCGACATGCTATATCCTTTTATTGTCTATTTATAATAAGTCTCTAATGGCTTCAATATCAGCGCTGCTATAGCCCATTTCTTTAGCAACCTCTGTTAACATCATTTTCTTACGTGTGGTGTTAGAGTTAGTAATTACCCAAAAGTTACTGTCGGGTATTTGTCGTGGTTTAGTGCTACTTCCACTTTGTTCAAGCTCTGTATCACTCGTTGCGAAATACAGGCGATCACGCCCTCTGATCTCACATACTTTATTAAATGTTTTACTATGTACGCGATGTAAAGCCCCTAAAATAATAAGAAATCGACCCACAGCGCCACGTTGCATTGCCAACTCTTCTTTATTTATGACATTAAAAATTGACCCTTGCACGAGTTCTGTTTCTTGGTCAGCGTCCACTGGCTGAGCGTTTTCGCTAACGCTTTCATTGGCACTTTCACTACGCTCAGCTAACGCTACATTAATATGACTTAGCTGTAACAACCGTCTTAAAATTGAAGAGGCACTTTCACCAATTTCTTGCGTGTTAGTAACAATGTAGTGATAAAGCTCTTCGTCTACTTCAATGTTTTTCATTCAAAGCCTAAATAATTAAAATATTTCGATTAATCTGAGGCAATTATACTTACCTTAGGGTTAAGTCTCTATACCTGATTAGTATCAATATATAAATTTCAGCCATATTTCGAAAAAATTATTGAAGGTGACAGTTTTCGCTTTGCATCAAATGACAAAAACAACGACAATTAGCTTTTGTAGCGACTCACACAGTAATTATTTATGACAATTTTAAATTATCAGCAACAAGGCACTGGCCCAGACATACTATTAATTCATGGCCTTTTAGGTAGTTTAGAAAACTTAAATATGGTGGCGAAAGGACTTAAAGAGCATTATCGCGTAACCAGTGTAGATGTAAGAAATCACGGACACTCCTTTCATCAAAATTCGATGGAATATTCTGAGTTAGCACAAGACATTATTACGCTCTTAGATCATTTAGCCATTAAGCAATGCGCTATGTTAGGTCATTCAATGGGAGGGAAAATCGCCATGCAAGTTGCGCTGTCTTTCCCTGAGCGTGTTTCAAAGTTAATTATTGCCGACATAGCGCCAGTACAATACCCAAATCATCACCAGCAAATATTAGCGGGATTACAAGCCATTAATTTAGCAGGAATTACTAATCGGAAAGACGCTGACACACAGCTTGCCGACTATGTTGAAACCCCAAGTGTAAGACAGTTTTTATTGCGAAATTTAACAACAAATAATGGCGAATGGCAATTTAAGTGCAACCTTAATAATATTAGCCTCTGTTACCCACAAATTATGGCGAGTTATCAAGGCCAAGCACAGTACTCACAACCTACTCTTTTTATTAAAGGCGGCAATTCTGACTACATTTTACCTGAGCATAGAGAAAAAATAGTATCACTATTCCCAGCAAGTAAAGCGAAAATAATACAAGGTGCAGGCCACTGGTTACACGCAGAAAAAACCAACGCATTTAATAAAATAGTACTCGATTTTCTTACTCCCTAAAATAATAAATAGCCGCTTATTTTGATGCTTATCAAATAAATGGGCTTTCATTGTTAAAATATATTGCATATGCAACAATAACCATCGAAAAGATATGTGCTAAAAGTTACGCTTATGCTATAGTGCGCCTGAATTTTTTAGGGTGAGTTATGCTTGCAGAATATTTTGTCACAATAGAAACCATAGGGCTTAATTTATTTTTTGCTTTTATCTTTATTTTCATTGGCTTATCAATTAATGATGTCATGAAAAAAAATGATGTACCTAAAATGGGACGCTATGTTGTTTATTTAGTTCTTTTTCTTGGCTGTGCGGGTTTTATCGCTAAAGGTATTATTCAGCTTATATGGGAAAGCCAAGGCGTAGGTTAACAAATAATGGCAAAGCAAAATTCAGACATTACAACAATTGATTTATTCAGTGACGATAAACGTCCTGGCCGCCCGAAAACCAACCCATACTCTCGGAGCGTGCAAGTAAAAATCAATAAGCGAAACCAAGTTAAGCGTGACAAAAACAATGGTTTAAAGCGAGTAGAGTTTAAAATTCACCAGAGTGTAATAGAACAGTTAGCGCAATTAGCAGAGCACAAAGGTGTTAACCGTAGCGAGCTAATTGAGACTTTGATAGTAGAAGCACTAGCAAAGCAACAGAATTAAATTTAGATATAAAAGGTAACAATTCAATGGCAATTGTAGGTTTATTTTTCGGTAGCGATACAGGCAATACTGAAGCAATCAGTAAAATTATCCAGAAAAAACTGGGTAAAAAAGTCGTCGATGTTAAAGATATTGCAAAAAGTACAAAGGAAGAGATCGCAGAATTTGATTTAATCATTTTAGGGATCCCAACTTGGTACTACGGCGAAAATCAATGTGACTGGGATGACTTTTTACCAGAACTAGAAGAAATTGATTTTACAGATAAATTAGTCGCAATTTTTGGCTTAGGCGATCAAGAAGATTACGCAGAGTACTTTTGTGATGCAATGGCACCATTACGTGACATTGTTGAATCTAAAGGTGCTATTGTTGTTGGTAACTGGTCAACTGAAGGTTATGAATTTGAAGCTTCTAAAGCATTAGTTGATGAAAACACCTTTATCGGTTTGTGTGTTGACGAAGACCGCCAGCCAGAATTAACTGAAGAGCGCGTTGATAAATGGGTAAACCAAGTTTATGACGAGATGTGCTTAGCTGAGTTAGCCGACTAATTCAGTAACAAAAGTCAATTATGAAGAAACCACCGAAAGGTGGTTTTTTTATAACTGAAATAATATCTCAAATAATACAATCTATTATTTCCATGGCTCTGCGTATATAAATTAAAATGATGAATCGGGCTGTTTTAAAAAGGCTATCTCCTCTTCGGTTGACGCACGATTCAATATATTATTTCGGTGAGGATACCGACCAAATTTTTCAATAATATTCCGATGTTTAATTTCAAATGCTAAGCTCGACTCTGCACCACTCATTCGATATAGCTCAACAGCAACATTATGAATTTTTAAAGACTCACTGTGCATAAGTGGCATATACATGAAACTTTTTTCAACTTGAGTAAGTTCAGTATCTTTACCAAGCGATATTGCTTCTTGAGCAAGTGTTAACGCCATAGGATCAGAAAGAAAAGCTTGGGATGAATCTCTAAAAATATTTCGCGAAAACTGGTCTAACACAATTATTTCAGCCAAACGTCCTTTCGCTGTTTTACGCCACTCAAAAAGTTCACAACGACTAGCTTGTTGATGCAAGATTAAAAATTTATCTTTAATCAGTTGATCAAATACATCATCTTTAGTCCACCATTGAGATGGCTCAATATCTTCAAACCAAAAAGATAAAACATCACTGTAATTCATTGTTCGTTCCTTTTTCCACAGTCAACCAAGTAATACCAATTCCACTAAATAATTGCTCACTTGTTCTGGTTAGAATACTGTCGTGTTTGTTCAATATCCTTTTACATTTAATTTATATAATCGCCTCATTAAACGCAACTAGATAGTAAAGACGATGACTGAACTAAGCCTAATTGAGCTAAGCATGATTGAAATAAAAGTAATTGAAGAATTACGCGATTTAAACGCATTGAAAAAAGAGTACTTTTCCCAAAGCACCGCACCGCTCGACGGTATGTGGCATTTTGGCTTTGTTCCCATGGCTAAGCATGTTGGTTTTTACTTCAGTAATACCCTAATTGGTTTTGCTTGTATAAATGACGATGGCTATTTATTACAATTTCATCTGACGCCTGCGCATCAAGCAAATGCCCCAGCATTATTTAGCTTAATTACCACGCAAAACACTTCCAAGCTTAATGCCATAATGGGTCAAATAAAAGGTGCATTTGCAAGTACTGCCGAACCTTTGTACTTATCGTTATGCTTAGAATACTCGAACCGATTTAATGTAAATAGCTTGATGTATCAATTAGCGCCTACTGACAATAAACAGCAAGGTAAATCAATTGAAATGACGATAGCCAGTAGCGCGCAACTTGAACAATTTGTGCAATTTTCTGCCGAGAATATTAATGCTCCTACAGAATGGTTAATAAGCTATTATAGTAACTTAATTCAGCGCAAAGAATTATGGGGTTATTGGTGTAATGAGGCATTAGTCGCCACTGGTGAATGCCGATTATTCGACCAATACCAAACTAATTTTTCTGACTTAGGTGTTATTGTCGCGAAAACCGAACGTAAGCGAGGGCTTGCCAAAAAAGTGCTATGCTTTTTAACGCAACATGCGACTAAGCAAGGTTTAGCCCCCATATGCTCTACTGAAAGTAGTAATGCCGCGGCACAAAAAGCAATTGCGGCAGCTGGCTTTTTATCGGTTAACCGAATAATAAAGTTTGAATTTTAACGAGAGAAAAGCGTAACAAGCAAAAATGATAAAATGGTTAACAGCACCACAATCACATACTGTAGCACATGCTATTGACTGCTATTGGTTACTCGATAAATTAGTTAGTGCGACTGAAAATAATCACCCAAAATTGAATCCCGACCCGTCTGCTCATTTAATTTTATCATCACCAAATCACGTGGCTAAATATAATATTAATAATCGTATGGTTGAGGTGAAAGGAAGCCACTGGTTATATCCTTATTGCAAAACCATTGTCTTAGACCACTCTGAGCCTTTTTCTTGTTTAGGAATTAAATTTCATGTGGGTGCACTTTACGCCATTAATCCTAAGCATGTATTAGTAAATACCGTATCAGCAGTTAATTTTCAGCAACTTATTGGCGACGAAACAATCACAGAAGCACAGCTTATTTCAAAGGCAAAAAACACACCTGATGCTTGTTGCCAAGCATTAGACGCCCTTTTTAAGCCTTGGCTGGATAATGCGAATGAAGATAAGCATAGTAAGCTTGTTAAAAAGCTACTGCCATTACTAGCCTGTATGCCGATTAATGAATTAAGCGATAGCTTAGCTTGCTCTCAACGTACCTTAGAGCGCAGTTTTTTAAAGGTAACAGGGTTGAGTTTGAAGCAATGTCAGGCAATGAATAAGCTTGAAGCGGTCTTAACATTTTTGTATCAGCGTAAAAGCAGTGAAATTGATTGGGCCGCTGTCGCTTACCAATTTGGTTTTAGTGATCAGCCTCATTTAATTCGCTATCTAAAAAAACATATTAACCTAACACCTAATGCTTATGTTGCTCAGCGCGACTTTACCATCGATGTATATGGCGGTGTTGTACCAAAATAAACTAAAACTCATACTCAAGCGCTAAACGCAAAGTATGATCTTTTCCCGAGTTGGAAATTTCAGAAATAAAACCAAGTTCCCATTTCAATTTCTTTTGTCCGTCAAAGCGATGAATACCCATAAAAGCAGGGCCTATACCTAAGTAGTCTTCTCCTGAATAAAGCTCAAATCCGGGTTGAATCTCAGGTAAAAAACGGTAACGATATTTTAAGCGAAACTCTGTTTCCATTTCGCTTTCAGTGTTGTCACCCCATTCTTGTACAATAAAAAAATTAGCAGTGAAGCTTGATTGACCAAACTCTTTTTCAACTAATAAGCCTGTAGTGACTTCCCAGTCGTTGCTGCGATGCTTTTTTTCTATTTCAAATAGCATGCCCCAATCTGCCCAATATTGTCCTTGTTCGGTTAACATCCAACGCCCTTCTATTTCATACGCCGACAAGCCAAAATCTAAATTATTATCTCTATGACCCAACAGAAATATCTCAATGGCAAAAGTATCACTGAGCGCCTGACCAAACCCAACCCGCTGGCCTAAGCGATTATTCGCATCCGTTTGGCTCGACATTAACCGCCATTCAACTTCCCGCTCATTCGCTAAGACATAAGGGTGATAAACCTTATCAACCACTAAACCGTCAGCATAACAATAGCGATTAACGGCAAGCACAGATAAACACATCAACGTATAAATGATTAGTTTATTCATCAGAAATTCCTTGAGCTTTTTTTGAGCGTAATTGAAGAGCAAGTGTGAGTATGGAAAGGACTAAAAATATACCACCATATAGCCATAAATATTCAAGTGAAGGTGCTGACTGATAGCCAACAAGTGCTGCCAATAACTGTCCATATTCAGAACCATTAGCAATAATATGTTCGCTATGCCAAACAGGTGCCGACAAGGTAACAAGGTCAATTTGAGCAAGCAAAGGTAATACTTGGCTAAACATCCCCGCTAAGAATAAAAACCACAGCAAATACAGTAACAAGTTCAATGACGAGTCTTGCCATTCTTTTAATAAATAATAGAAAATGGCGCCCGCACTTAAGCAAATACCTAAGCCCAATATCACGCCTGTCAGTACGTTAATAAATTGTGTTTTATCTTGTAAATATACATGTAAAAAAACAAAGAAATTGCTGGTTTTAATCACTATAAACGCTTCCATTGCAATACTAGCTAACACTACAGACAATGGGATATTTCGCTCAAGTAATTTAAGCACGGTAACAACGCTAAGCAAGCAAAAGCTTAGGCTAATAAAGCCAATTTGTATTAGCTCTAACCCTGTTCCATTAAACCACTCACTTATTGGTTCAACAATTTGAATAAACAATAAAACGAATAGCAAACTACTTACCGCAATATTGCGCATATTTTTCAATGAAAAGGCCGTTGGCGTAATAAACGCCCGTAGGTATGATAATAAAATGACAATAGGTAATAAGTCTCGTAAGAGTAAAATAACGGTATTAATGAGCATTATTTTTCTCCTTACGCTTAGCCGTTTTCTTTACAATAATTTTTCCTTGCGCCGATACAGGGTGATATTCACCAAAAAAGCGATACTCACCCGCAGCCAATGGCCCGATATACAAGGTACTTTTCTTTCCAGCAAAAATAACTTTTTCACGGTTTAAATCGAAACTGTCAAACTCTTCTGCCAATGCGTCTTTATTATGAATAATTAATTTAACTTTTTTATTCGCTGGTATTTCAATAACCGAAGGAATAAACACATGATTTTCAATAACCAATTGATAGCTATGATCAACTGCAAAACAACGTAGACTGCACAACAGAAAAACCAGCAGGGAGTAAGGAATAAACTTAACTCGCATTACTGTCCTCCGACGCTACACTCGGCAAAACAACCGTAATTTTTAAGCCTCCTAATGCCGATATTCCGCCGTTAATAGTGCCGCAATGTAGCTCTACAATATGTTTAGCAATGGATAAACCAAGGCCACTGCCTTTCACCCGTGTTTTGTTTTCATTAGCTCGATAAAAACGTGTAAACATCATTTTTATTTGTGCTTGCGTTAGCCCTGCCCCTGAATCTTCAATGGCGATCATTATTTGATTGTTTTGCTGCCAGCATGTTACTAAAATTTCTTGATGTTGCCCTGCATATTTATTGGCATTTTTAAGTAAGTTTTCAAAAAGGGTCATTAATGAAAATTCATCCCCAATTACTGTTAATGGGGTACTTTCAAGTGAAATAGTTTGCTTTTCGTCAGCAATACTTTGGTAATTATTGGCAATCACTTGCTGTAATAAATGCTCAATATTTAACGGAACTAATTTTTCATTAAAGTAGTCTGGTGAAAACCGATAAAGCGCAATTATTTGTTCTGTGACTTGCGCCATTCTTGCAACATTGTTTTCAAGTTCTTGCAAATGTTCAGCGGTAATTTCACGCTCTGTATGAGCTTTAATTAAATTATGAGTGGTTATGTTAAGTACGCTAATAGGCGTTCTTAATTCATGTGCGGCATTCGTTGCTAATTGTTGCTCGCGCTCAAACGCGGTATGTAATCGTTCGAACAACTTATTTAACGTTTGTTCTATCGGCTTTAACTCTTCAACATTTTGATCAACGGTAATAGCCGATAGTTCATTCATTTCTTTATTTTGTAAGCTTTTTGATAAGTTTCTTAACGGCTTTAAGTATTTACGGATCACATAAAAAATAATTAGCGCAATAATAGGAATGGTTAGCACAATGGGCGATATAGCTTTGTACAGCACAAATTCTGCCGAGTGTACGCGCTCAGCAACAGGCCTTGCGACAATAACGGTTTGTAAATTTTGTATTAATTTATATGCCCGCCAGCGCATACCGTTATAAGTTACAAATGAAAAGCCATCTTCAATAGGGTCTATAATGTTTTCGGGAGCAATGCCACTTTTACTGATTAACTGGTTGTTTTTAATCACTTGATAAAGAACGTGTTGTTCCTGCTGATTAGTATTTTTTATTGGCGTAGCATTACTTAAGATGCGTGCGATAGAAATTAATTCTTGGTCAAATAAACGATTAAGCTGCTCCATACTTGCTCGATAACCGTGCAATGCAGCAAAGAAAGACGCTAAAGTAATAATTGAGATGATTAAAATAATCAAATGCCGTTGAATGCTCACGCCCTACTACTCACCCCTTATTTTATTAAAAGCACTAATGGCTTAACGATTAACAATATAACCAACCCCACGTACGGTACTAATAAATGCTTTGGGTAATTTTTTACGTACATTAGAGACATGCACTTCAATGGTATTACTTGCTACTTCATCGCCCCATTCATAAAGCCTTGTTTCTAATTGACTTTTAGATTGAATTCGTCCTGAGTTTTCCATCAACGATTTCACAATCATATATTCACGGCGCGATAAGCTAATGGGTTGTTCATCAATTGAAATACAATGCGCTACGGTGTCTAAGCTTACATTTTTAATACGCACAATCGCACTAGCACTTGTTCCTATTCTACGCTCAATAACTCGTAACCTTGCTTGTAATTCAGCCATATTAAATGGCTTGGCAATATAGTCGTCGGCGCCTAAGTCAAGCCCTGTCACTTTACTGTTAATACCGTCACGGGCCGTTAAAATTAGCACAGGTAAAGTACTATCACCTTGTTTTATTCGCTTAAGCACCGTTAGTCCATCAATATCGGGAAGGCCTAAATCAAGGATCACCAACTCACACTCTTTACCGGCCACTGCATCAAGTGCTTGTTGCCCTGTGTTCACCCAATCAACCGAATACCCTTCTCGGCGCAATGACTGTTGCAGCCCCATAGCTAATGGTTGGTCGTCTTCTACTAAAAGTATTCTCATTTTTTTGTCATCACGTTATTAAGCCTAAAGCTAAAGCTAAAATTCAAGCTATCGAATAGACCAATGTTTAATTGCTTGTTCTTGCAAAAACATTTCAGCATGTTCGCCTTGTAAAAGTGCTAGGGTAGCCAAAAATCCCGCTTGAATACATTGTGGTGCTGCCACAGTAATTGCATTAGGCGGATTTTCAACCGACCAACCTGTTTTCACGTTAAGTACATGACCATAGCGCTTACCATTATGTAATAAAAAACGATTAGCATCGCCGCTAGTGGCGATAGCGCCTTGGGCTATTTTCACCATCATATGATTTTGTTGAGCCAAACTTGGGTGTTCAATACCAACAAACCAAGGAGCATTATTGGCTCTAGGACCTGTTACCGCGATGTCACCACCAAAGTTAATCAGTACGGGGGCTTCAGTTATTGTTCGTGCAAGTAAAATCGCTTTATCAACCGCATATTCTTTACCTAAACCGCCTAAGTCTATTTCCATATGAGCTTGCATTTGAAAAACAGACGCCGTGAGTGATGTTTTTGACCAACCAATAAAAGGCAGTAAAGCATTAATAGCAGCTTGCGTGGGAATATTACTAGAACCATCAAAGCGCCATGCTTTTCTTAAAATGCCAGAACTAATATCGAATAAGCCATCACTCATTTGATAGCATTGCTCAGCAAATTGCAGCAGTAAATAGGTTTCGTTGTCAATACTACAAGCTTTACCTGCTTGTGCGTTAAGTTGTCCGCAGACACTGTCTGTATTATAGCGTGAATATTTATCTTCTATACGCCACGCCTCTTTTGCCACGGCATTGGCCACTTTTTCAGCGATAAACTTGTCACCACAATCAATAAGTACTTCACATGGGCTTGCCATGCTGTTAAATAAAAAATTATAGCCTCCCTCACGAGGAAGGCATTGCACTGTACGTTTCACATTCAACCATTAAAATGAATAACTGATTTGTGCCATAATAGCGTCAACCTCAGGATAAAGCTCCAAATCTTTCAATTGCCCTACTGCCGCCATACCACTGTCTTTTGGCGTTTGACGATAGTATTCAAGTCGAAATGACAAGTGATTTCCGCCAGCCATTGGCACACCGTATTTTACGCCTAGCGTCATGGCGTCCATTTCACCAATGCGATAATCAGCACTCGCAAACTGCGGCAATGTTTGCCCTTCAAGTAAAAAAGGTCGATAAAACTCAGCTGCCGTTTGGCTATAAAAACGTAAATGAGGTTCAACCGTGTGACCATTACTTAATGGGATTATATATTTCGCGTCAACGGTATGAGAGTCAATATCCCAATCATCGGTCATAAAACGGTAAGACGTATTTAAAATGCTTGTGTCAAAGTGATAATTAACTTGTCCATAAAAAGCATGTTTTTTTCGCGTATCGGGACGATGCTCATATAAATATTGTTTGCTAACACCTTGCTGATTTACCACACTCAATATTTTGAACGGGTCGGTCATATAGCCGCTACTTGCTGAATAACTATAATTTAGTTGCACCAGCATATTACGGTTAATCACTTGCGTTAGCCCTAAAAGCAGATCAACGGTTGATTTATCATCATCACTTTTCTCTTTTCGGGTTTTATTAAAAGCAGCTTCAAAGGTGTCTGAATTTACATCACTTGTTACCATGGCATGAAACGGTTGAGGTATGCCACCTTCTGGGTCTATTTGATCAAATGCAAACGACACCCCCGCAGAAACAGTGGTATTATTTTTATTAAAATCGCGTGCAATATTACTATTAATTGCCGCTGATAAGTAATCGTATTCTTTTGACAAGTTACCGCCAATACTCCATGTATAGTCATTCGTTATCGGTTGACTCCACTGCCCTGTAAACTGTAACCGAGTATCACGAAAAGTATCATCTAATGGCGTTTCCCCTGCCTTAATTTGAAACTGACCATTGCCCGAAGGACGAGTAAAGGTTTGCGGCGTATTTTGTGCTACCGCACCATTCGCTGAGGCCCCTGTTAAGGTGTCTACCGTTAGCTTTAATGACAATATTTCATCATTAGCAAATTGTTTTTTTCCCGCAATTATGGCTTCAACAGCCGTTACACGATCACTTTCACCGTAATACATTAATGCGGTATCAAACTGCCACTGATCTGCGCTATTAGGAGTGTTTTCTGTAGCTTGTGCTACTGTACTCCCCGCGGCTACTGTACCAAGTAACGCACAAGTAGCCGTTGATAATAACGCTTTAATATTTTTAGGTTTTACCTGTTTTTCAGTCTTAATTAATTGCATCCGCAACCTCCACCACCAAAACTACGACCACCACTTGATGCCTCTTTGCTAAAATAAATATGATCGTCAAGCGCCGAATCAATTGGTGCTGCATTGGGTAACATTTCTTTTTTAGCTAACTTGTCACGCTCCCAAGGCTCTACCCCCATTGAGCTACAAGCTGACAAACTTAATATGCCAAGTAATAGCCAGACTTTTTGATTGCTGTGATATTTCATAATTAACTGCCTTTAAGGTTCGAGTAAGGTTAAAATTTCTTTTTGATATTGCTTACTTTTATTATCGGTAAAACCGACATGTACACTGGTTACCTGACTTTCCCTATCAAGTATAAAACTGCTAGGCATGCCTTGAACTTGATATTTTTTAGCCAAAAGTCCTTTAGGATCATAAATAACATCAAACGATGGAGAATATTGCGATAAAAACTGTTGGGCAAGCGCATAATCACTATCAAGATTGATGCTAATAATTTTAAACCCTTTTGAACCGTAAGATGTTTGCATTGTATTCATCCAAGGAAATGATTGCCGACAAGGGCCACACCACGACGCCCAAAAATCTACATATACCACCTTACCTTGATATTGCGCTAATTTGTGTTGAAACTCTTCAACAGGATCAGCGAAAGCATTTAGGCTAAAAAGCATCGTAAAAAATAGAACGAGAGTGTTAGATGTTATGATTAAATGCTTTATTATGTGTTTCATTAAGTTACGCTACTCTTCAGTGAATAACGTAATAATAATGACTGAACCTTAAAAGAAACTTAATGTAGGGCATTTAGCATAAAGTTTGTGTGACTTGTGTAATGAATATTGATTAACGATGACGCTTTTTCTTACGCACATAAAGTTGGCGGTTTAACTTAGCGACAATATCGCCTTTATTATCTTGCACCATTACAGGATATTCAGGTAAATATTTATCACCATTAGCTGTGTTAGCAATAATGTCATTAAGCATCCCATCGGTAATATTAAATGTAGCAAAAACAACCTGTTTACCTGGTTTTATATAATCGATGTCTGCTCTTTTATCCCACACATAATATTCTTTACCCAATAAAGCCGAAAGCATTAGGGCGTAAAATGGATCTGTCATCGCAAAAAGCGAACCACCAAAGTGTGTGCCAAAGGCGTTTTTATTCCATGGTCGCATTTTTAACTCAACTCTTGCCTCTCTGAAGTCTGCAGACAAATAAGCAATACGAATACCGCAAAAAAAGAACGGCGGCCATATATTAAGCAATAATTTCATTACCCACGCTTTCTTAAACATTTTTCCAACTTATGTAAATCAAACCGCACTCATCGTACCACTTGTTTTTTAAAAGAAAAATAACTAATTCACAACTTTATGTAAATTAATCCTTTAAAGAATGCCGCTAACCCCCTATAATTTTCGTTTTGAAATAAACTGCGAGAAGCATTTTACTATGGCTAGTCAAAACGAAGAGCTAAAAAGAGCGGGACTTAAAATTACCCTGCCAAGAATAAAAATTTTAGCGATATTGCAGCAACCTCAAAATCAACATATTAGTGCTGAAGATGTTTATAAAATATTACTTGAGCAAAATGAAGAAATTGGCCTAGCAACGGTATATCGTGTATTAAACCAATTTGACGATGCAGGTATTGTTACTCGCCATCATTTTGAAGGTGGAAAGTCTGTTTTTGAATTAACTCAGAAAAAACACCACGATCATTTAGTATGTTTAAAATGTGGAAAAGTTGTTGAGTTTGAAGACGACATTATTGAACAACGACAAGAAGACGTTGCTAAACATCATAAAATAAAACTGACTAATCATAGTTTATATTTATACGGTGAATGTGAAGACCAAGATGCTTGTGAAAATTACCGACAAAGCCATCAATAAATTACGCCGTTCATCTTTATTTAAGCCTCATTATTGAGGCTTTTTTATGTTTAATACATTATCACACATAGCCTGATGTGATGGTTAGTTATACAAATGGCCCTTATGGCGGATCCAACCGTTTGGATGTTTTTTATGAGGATCGTTATGGGTCCAATGCACTATACCGCCAGCACTATTCCATTGATATTCACCTAAAAATTCTATTTTATCACCTATGTGTAAATTGCCAATTTTATGTGATATATCAATGTTATGAATAACCAACACCGTTTTGTTATTTTTTAATTTAACCGTAAATTTTTGATGTCGACTTCCTTTTAAATCATCAGGAAAAATTTTATCAACCACGCCTTTAGCTTTCATATCACCTGATTAATTTACAAAATTAATACCGTGCTTATCTAATGCTTTATAAATAGTGTTAATGGCCAAACTATTATCAGTTAACGAGTCTTTCCACTTGTCTCTTTTTTCGATCCCAAAATCTGTGATGGTAAAGTAATGATCAGGTTCTATCTGACAAGCTTTTAAGCATGCTTTAGTACAAGACAGTGGACAGCCATCAATGACAATTATTTTTCGCCCTGACATGGCAAATTCTTTTATGGGTTCAACATTTCCAATAACACCAGCAACACAAGACATTTCAGCGAGACCATCACAGTCAAGGGTTAATGCCACATCATGTGCTATGCGCGCTACATTTGAGCATCCTGCGCAAGCGTAAACAATAGGTTTTGACATAACAAAGCTCATTTTATTAAACAGAATACCCTTAAGTTTAACAAGGTTTTAACATGTCAACTTGATTTACATCAAGTTTTAGCTCGCTTTGCGATTATATTATCGAAAAATAGCTAATAGCTACGTTTGCTATCTACCGTATTGGGTAACGTTTTATTATTCAAATAATCTAAAATATTTTGACAAATAATATGACTGGCAGAAGCCAAATTAGTGGGCGCTGAAATATGAGGTAGCACGCTAATTTTTTGATGTTGCCATAACGAACTTGTAGCAGGTAGCGGCTCATGTTCAAAAACATCTAAAACAGCATGTGAAAGATGGTTGTTGTCGAGGCCGTTAACCAGTGCCTCTATATCAATAACCCCCCCGCGAGCAAAATTAATAATACTCGCCCCTTGGGGTAACTTAGCTAAAAAGCGCTTATTAACCAGCTGTTCAGTTTCAGGTGTTAGTGGCAGTAATATCACTAATATATGGCACTGCTCAAGCATTTCGGTTAATCCGCTGTCACCACTGTAGCACGTGATATTAGCAAGCGTTTTTTGACTATTGCTCCAGCCCGACACATTAAAACCATTATCGACTAACCGCTGAGCACTTAACGCGCCTAATTTTCCTAAACCTAAAATACTGATATTGCATTCAGCCGCTGGCTTCACACTATGTTGGCGCCACTGTTTTAGCTGTTGCTGCGCCATATATTGTGGTATTTGACGGTGCAAATATAAACTCCATGTGAGTACCGCTTCTGCCATGGTTTGTGCCAGCATAGGATCTTCTAAACGGGCAACGTTAAACCACGGTGTCGGTATTTCTTTAAATAACCGATCAACCCCTGCCCATAAACTTTGCACCCAAACTAAATTCGAAAACGGTTGTAATTCACTCGGTTCAGGGTTCGCAATAATCGCCACTTCAGCAGCTTTTATTTGCTCAGCCGTCATTTGTGAAGGAAGAACGACACAATGCGGGGCAAGCTTAGTATTTAATTGCGTTAACCACTCCTGCTGCTCTGGCATAGGTAGCTGGCTAATAAATGGAATAACAACCGACATATTAATAAACACCCAACATTATTGCTTATAAATATCTTCAGGCTTTAACTTTAATACTTTGCGTTCTTTTTTAGTATTTTCAGGCTTAGTGGCATTAGGGTTTACATATACCGTTTTAGCCGCAGGCTTTTTATCACGTGGCTTAGTGTAAGACTGAGAGGTAGGTTTATGAGTATTTTGGTCATAACCTTTATCATAATTTTTATCTGAGGCTTTTTTATTAACACCTTCCGATTTTTTCTGAGGTTTGCTTTCAGGCGCAAACGGGCGATGTTGGTCTTGAATTGCTTGAATAAAATTACGTAAAAACTGCGCTTTACAATGGCGGTAGTTCTTATGCGTTGGTTTTCTAAAAAATGCAGTTAATTCAGATGCTCCCACGGTAAAGCCTGTTTTTGCTAACATCGCAATAATATCGTCTGTTTGTAAAGACAGTGCGATTTTAAGCTTCATTAGAATGAGATTTTTCGTTAACGTGGTTTCAGCTTTAACCTGTTCGCCGTCACGCGGGCCTCTTTTTTCAATAATGTAACCATTAAGAAAACTTGCTAATTCAACATCTGCTAGCTCAAGCATTTGCTCGTCGTCATCTTTTTTTAACCAACGCTTTACTTGCTCAAGCTCTACCGTCAATCCACCTTTAGCAAAAATATTAACAATTTTGGTATCTCTAAAATCAAAAGCATAGCGGATGCGTCGCAACACGTCGTTATTGGTCACCTAATTCTCCAAAGGTTGTAGTCGCGCTATCGCGATTTACATAATGATAAAGCGTAATGCGAGCTAAATTAAAGGGTAACAAGCTAACATTCGGGTTGATATAGGTATTATACTATTTTATCCCGCTTTTGGCTTATCAATTTAAGCAAATAGTAATAATACCACTCCGCATAAAGAAGTCCTCACTTACTTATACGGATTGGTATAAAGTCATGATAAGATAATGTAATAATCGCTAACGTATTGAGTTAGTTTCTTAATATTCAAACATGTAAGTAGCAATGAGCAAACAACACCTTTTATTTTCTCCTGTAGTAACCAATCGTCGTGGCAAAAATGCAGACAAAAAAGTCTGGAGCAAGTTAACTGGCAGCAGCGCGACTATTGCAATGTATCAAGCAGCCGTTCAGGCACAGCAACCCGTATTAATAGTGGTGCACGACACCCCTAGCGCTATTAGGCTTGAGCATGAACTTACCAGTTTAAATAGTCATCAACTAGAAATTTGCTTATTTCCTGACTGGGAAACCTTGCCTTACGACTCTTTCTCGCCTCACCAAGACATAATTTCGCAACGATTAGCGACGTTGTATCAAATGTCGAGAATGACAAACGGCATTATCATTGTCCCCGTAACTACATTATCTCAACGTTTAGCGCCTAAAAATTATTTAGAAAGTAATAGCTTATTAATTAATAAAGGCGATAAAAAAGACTTACATCAACTAAGGCAAAATCTTGAAGCAAGTGGTTATCGCTATGTTGACCAAGTAATGGAACATGGTGAATTTTCAGCACGTGGCGCTATTTTAGATCTTTACCCTATGGGTAGTAATACGCCTTTCAGGTTAGACTTTTTCGATGATGAAATTGAAGAAATTCGCTTATTTGATCCTGAAAACCAACGCTCAAGCGACAAAATAGATAAAATTGATTTACTACCCGCGCATGAATTTCCCACCGATACCGACGGCATTAACCTATTTCGCCAACAGTACCGTGAGCAATTCCCGAGTATTATTGATAAAGAGTCGATTTATCATCAAGTCAGTAATGGCATTATGCCCGCAGGTATTGAATATTATTTACCGCTGTTTTTTTCACAAACCAACACCTTGTGTGACTATTTATCTGAAAACACTATTGTTATTGTTTCAGGCGACATTGATAAAGCACTTGAGCATTATTGGTTAGACATTAATTATCGCTACGAAAACCGTCGCTACGACCCAACACGACCATTATTAGCGCCAAATCACTTATTTTTAAATAGCGACGAGCTTTATAGTGCCTTAAAACCATTTGATCGCATTACCATTAAAAATACAATCGCCAGCAGTACAGACGAATTTAATGAAACAGCTGAATTAGCAGCTAATGAACAACGTGGGCTTATTCAGTACGACGTAAAGCCGCTACCAGACATTACTATTGACCATCAATTAAAGCAGCCTTTCGACCTATTAACATGTTATTTAGCAGACAAAGCCACACCGAGTAAGGTGTTATTTGTTGCTGAAAGCCAAGGCCGTAGAGAAAGCGTTTTAGAGCTTTTAAAACGTGTCGACATTACCCCGACAGAATTTAACACGATTGAAGACTTTGTTGACGCAACAGACACCATTGGTATAACCGTTAACGCGCTCAGTTCAGGCTTTGTTTTTCAAAATAAAGGCGCATCGGTTAAAAATGCTATTGCCCTAATTACCGAAACAGAGTTACTCGGTGACCGAGTAAGGCAAACACGCCGACGTAATAAGCAACAAGACATTCAAGCCGATGCGCTATTTAAAAACTTAGCAGAGCTGTCAATCGGGCAACCCGTGGTGCATATCGACCATGGTATTGGTCGCTACTTAGGCTTACAAACCTTAGAAACTGGCGGTATTACTACCGAGTTCTTAACTTTAAGTTACGCCAACGAGGCCAAATTATACGTACCTGTAGCTTCGCTACATTTAATTAGCCGCTATTCTGGTGGCGACGCTGATCATGCGCCATTGCATAAATTAGGTAATGACACTTGGAGCAAAGCGAAGCGAAAAGCGGCTGAAAAAGTAAAAGATGTCGCCGCCGAATTACTCGATATTTACGCGAATCGCGCCAGCAACCACGGCCACAGTTTTAAACGCAACAAGGGTGATTATCGTGCGTTTACTGATAGCTTTGGTTTTGAAGAAACTCATGATCAAGAACAAGCAATAAATGCGGTGATCAGCGATATGCTTTCACCCAAAGCCATGGACAGGCTAGTTTGTGGCGATGTTGGTTTTGGTAAAACCGAAGTGGCAATGCGTGCCGCTTTTGTGGCGGTAAACGACGGTAAACAAGTGGCTATTTTAGTACCAACAACGTTATTAGCCCAGCAGCATTACGAAAACTTTAGAGATCGCTTTGCCAATTGGCCAGTGTCAATTGAAGTTCTTTCGCGCTTTAAAACAGCCAAAGAGCAAAATGCCGTCATTGCGAAAGTAGAGTCAGGCCATATTGATATTTTAATAGGCACCCATAAGCTTTTACAAAATAGTATTAAATATAAAGATCTCGGTTTATTAATTGTTGATGAAGAACACCGCTTTGGTGTTAAACAAAAAGAAAAAATAAAACAGCTTCGCAGCAATGTAGATATTTTAACGCTAACTGCAACGCCTATTCCTCGCACCTTGAATATGGCAATGGGCGGTATTCGTGACTTATCTATTATCGCTACACCACCCGCGAAACGTTTAGCGGTAAAAACCTTTGTTCGCCAGCGCGATGACGCCCTAATACGCGAGTCAATTTTACGTGAAATATTACGTGGTGGTCAGGTCTACTTTCTCCATAACAACGTAGACACCATAGAGCGCACCGCTGAAGAAATTCAAGCCTTGTTACCTGAAGCCAAAGTAACTACCGCTCATGGACAAATGCGCGAGCGCGAACTTGAACGCATAATGAGTGATTTTTATCATCAACGCTTTAACGTTATTGTGTGTACCACCATTATTGAAACAGGTATTGATGTACCAAGTGCCAACACAATAATAATGGATCGCGCCGACCGTTTAGGTTTAGCGCAGCTCCACCAGCTTCGAGGCAGAGTTGGTCGCTCTCATCATCAAGCCTACGCTTATTTGTTAACGCCTAATGAAAAACTGATCTCAAAAGATGCGAAGAAGCGACTTGACGCTATTGCTTCACTTGAAGACTTAGGCGCTGGTTTTACTCTCGCTACTCACGATTTAGAAATACGTGGCGCAGGTGAATTGCTAGGTGAAGACCAAAGTGGTTCTATGAGCCAAGTAGGTTTTAGCTTGTATATGGAAATGTTAGATCATGCAGTCAACTCATTAAAAGCAGGCAAACAGCCGTCGCTTGACCAAGTATTGTCAAAACAAACTGAAATTGATTTGCGTATACCAGCATTACTGCCTGACGATTATATTTTTGATGTAAGTTTACGCCTTAGCATATACAAACGCATTGCCAGCTGTATGAACAAAAACCAATTAGACGAAGTGCAAATTGAATTAATCGACCGTTTTGGGTTATTACCTCAAGCCACAAAAAATTTAATTCATATTGCTAAGTTACGCCTTAAAGCACAAGCCATTGGCATTGACCGCATCGACGTAGGCCCAGCTGGCGGTGCTATAGAGTTTAGTGATAACACTAACGTTGACCCAATGTTTATTATTGGATTGATCCAACAGCAGCCTAAAATATTTAAAATGGACGGTGCGAATAAACTAAAATTTGTTCAGGCTAGCGATGACGCAAAATCACGTTTTATATTAATTACCTCGATACTCAACGATTTATCGAAAAAATTAACGTAATACC
>JBMZCX010000036.1:0-29090 GCA_049613795.1 Thalassotalea sp.
TTATCTTAACCATTTTTTCGGCGGTGTTCTAAGGCTACGTTCCGAAAAAACGCTGTTATCAATGCCTAAATTGTATTGCACACCACGAAACTGCATTTCTGTAAAACTATTGTCGGTTAAGTCGGTAATTTTTGAATGCATTACCGTGGTAAATCCATCGATTATTTGCGTTTTTAATACCTGCATTTGGCGAGTGGCTTTATCACTTTCATTATAATAAGTAACCTGCATCGGTAAAAACGTACTTTGGTCTATTGCGACTTGATACCATGAAAATTCAACAGTTTCAGGGTTTTTAGGTACTGCTTTAATAAGGTAACGGCCGTTTTCTACGCCTAATAAGGTAAAATTATCTTCTTTTGGGTTTCTGCCTGAAACGTCTTCATAGAAAAAATGCGCTCCAACAAAAGAGGTGCGTTTATCGCCAGCTGAAATACGCTTTACTAGGTCGAGTGCTGGCAAATATAACCAACGATCGTCATCGCCATTGACCTTTTTAGTAACTCTAAATACGGTGCCGTTTACGTCGCTTGGGCGAGAAAAAAATACTAGCATGTCTTGGTTGCCTAAGTCCGCAGTGTCTTTTCTTAAAATGGTAAATTGTCGCATTTGTTTATTGCCTTGTTGGTCGACAATAATCATACGCGCTTGGGTTCTACCATCGTCACCTGCGTAGTAAGATGCCAAGTTAGCCTTTTCAATAATCTTATTCACATCGGTTAATGTTGCTGCAGGTGTAGTTGTACTGATTAGCACTAACAAGCTGAACAATAAGCGGCTTACAGAGAAAGGCTTATTCATTAGTTGATCCTTTTTTTGATGATAATATTAATAAGCTAGGTAATAACACTAAGGTGACTAACGCCGAGAGTGCCATAATACTCGCTAAGAAAAACCCAACTGTTATATAAGGCATTAAAGGTGAAAGTAATAACGGCGTAAAGCCAACCGCTATAACAATAGCATTGCGTGAAATAGCGCGGCTTGGCTCTTGAAACATTAATACTAACGCCTTTGATAAACTGCCTGTTGTTTTTTCTAATTCACGGGTACGCTGTAAAAAGTGAATGGCAAAGTCAATCGACAAACCTAATGTTAACGCTGAAAGCACGGCAATGGGCATATCGTAGGCTTTGCCTAACCAGCCAATTAGGCCATAAATCATGGTAATGGTAAAGGTGAGCGGTAGCATGGCTAGTACGCCATATTTGAATGAACGAAATAACGCTATCATCATTAAAAATACAATAACAAATGACGATAATAAACTCTTTAACATGCCGTTTACCATAGCGTCTTGCCACACAATGTTAAGGTACGATTTGCCCGCCCAATCAACGTTTAGTTCAACAGGGGCAGGGTGGTTTTCAATATAGTTTTCAATCCAATTGACCACTTGGGTGGTGTGTTGATTATCGCCGCTGGTCATTTGTAACCACAATAACGATTGCTGGTAGTCTTTGCTAACAAAATGCCATAAATCGTCAGGTCGATGAGACGACTGATACTGCAATAAGGTTTGTGCAACGGCTTGTGGGCTTGCTGGAATAACAAAGTCTTTTGCATCACCGGTGTGTAATTCACGATTTACCGTTTTTACGATATCGGCTAAGCCGTTACTTTTTCCAACAAACTCTGTGGCATTAATTGCTTGTTGTAGCTGCGCTAACCAGTTTAATATTTTGGGCTGAATGAAGAGTTTATTTTGATTGAAATTGTTTTCGGCGACTTGGTATAAGGTTGTTAACTCTTGGGAGAACTTGGGATCAGCGCTGAAGCTAAGATCGTCAAGCAATATTAGTAACTCTTGGCTGAATATCGACTGATGGCTAGGTTTTTTTGCTAAATAAGCAGTAATTTCAGTGGTGTTTAAGCCTTTGTTTTTTAGCGTTTCTAGCTCGGTTAAAAATGCTTTTGTTTCCCTGGGTTGGCTATTTTCGCTGGCTTTAAACACCAACCAAATATCATAAGTGCCAGCAAAGTGCTGATTTAACGCTTTATCAGCAATGCGTATTTCATGATCGGCTTTAAACCAATTTACAGGGTTGTCGTTTATTACTATTTTACTTACCCCATAAGCACTTAATGCAAACAACGCCATAGCGGCAATAACAATGAGTTTTGCTTTATTAGTGGCAAATGCTCCTAGTTTTTCTAAGCTAGCGCCTAAGCGGCCTTTTTGCTCCATACGCGCAATGGCAAGTTGTAGTTTATTTAAATTACTTTCACTGAGTCGAGACAAGTAAACAGGCAAAAATATAACGGTTAACGCGAATGCTAATAAAATGCCCGTGCCAATAAAAGCGCCAAATATTTTTACCGGGGGAATGGGCGTTAGTAATAGTGAATAAAAGCCGACAGCAGAAGTGATAGAGGTGAATAACATCGGCGTGTATAAATGCTCCATTACTTTTTTCACCACTGCTCTGGCATTGTCGCCTGGCTTATAATTTTCAGCGAATTCTGAAAGAATATGAACCGAGTCAACCACAGCAATGGGCATTAAGAAAATGGCGATCATCGAGGACATTATATGCACAGTAAAGCCCATACCAATCAACGTACCCATAATAATAATCACTGTTGCCATAGCAACGATCATTGGCGCTAATATTAAGGCAAAGTTTCGGAAAAAATACCACAGCAGAATAAAAATAGCTAAGCCCGCTAAAGGGGCGGCAACGCCCATTTGCACAAACATTTCATAACCAAATTGGTCTTCAGCAATGGGTAACCCCGTTATATGGAAATCTAAATTAACGGTTAAATTTTTGGTATATGCTCTAACTTGTTCAGCAATGCGATAACTTAATTCCTTTTTAGTGAGCGGTATATAAATAGCAATTGCTTTACCGTCGCCCGATACCAAGGTGTTATCAAGCATAGGTAAGCGTTTAATGGCGTGTTGTAATGCGGTGCTGGCGGCTTGAGTTTGTGGCGCTTGCTTCATTAAGTATTCAAAGCGGATACCGCCATTGACTTCTTGGGTAATATTGTCAACTTCTGATAATGAAAGAACGTCTTTACTGATCACTCCCTCAAGCGTAATAATTTCGTCTGACAGCGCCTTTAATGCGGCTAAATTATTTGGAGTAAAAATAGAATGCTCACTAATTGCACCAACTACCACCATGTCGTGCATAGTAAATTTTTGTTTGGTTTGATTATGAAAAATACGTGCGGCATTATCACTACTCAACATATTTTCAGGGTCGGTATCAATGGTTAAACTTGGCATCATTGCTAAGCTTATTAGCGTTAACAGCACGATTGTTGAATAAATTACCTTCGGCTGGTTAAGTGCAAAATTAAGAATTTTTGTGTAATTCAAAGGAGCCTCGCTGCTGCAATTAGTGCTAAGCAAACACTGCTTAGTTTATATTAGCGTTTTCTAATGTACTTTTATATTAGCATTTTCTAATGTAATATCAAGCGGAATCTATTTAAGATAATTACCGAAGAGAATTAACATGACTAAGCCAATGGATATTGATATTGCAGAGATCCGCAACCATGCCACTAAAGCGGCTGACATGTTAAAAGCAATGAGTAATGTTAATCGGCTACTGATACTGTGCCATTTAGGGCAACAAGAAATGTCGGTGAGTGAACTAAATGCCCAAATAGACTTAAGTCAGTCGAGCCTTTCTCAACACTTAGCCCGTTTACGTAGCGACGGCTTAGTTGAAACACGTCGTGAATCTCAAACCATTTATTACCGTATCGCGAATCCGTCGGTAGTTACGCTGATTGAATGCTTGCAAGACGAGTTTTGTGGGTAGTGGGTGATTCGCTTAATCAGAAGAAAACAGTTTCTTCCTCACGGTTGCTCGATATTCACGTGGCGTTAAATCAAGTTCTTGCTTAAATAGTCGGGTGAGCTGCCCTTGGTCTTGATAGCCCACTTGGTAAGCAATTTCTTGAATGGTTAAGTTGCTAGAAGCGAGTAGCTCTTTTGCCATTTCTATTTTTAATCGCTGCCAAAATTTTATCGCGTTAATACCATTGGCTGCTTTAAAGCGTCTGGTTAGGGTGCGTTGGCTTATACCAAATTGTTTGGCAAGTTCGGCCATCGAAAGGTCGGTATCTAAATTGGTTCGCATCCAAAATTGAATTTGACTAATTAATTCATCAGGATGGCGATCGGCTGCGCCTTCTAAATATCGTTGTTGTTCGTAAGATTTTCTTATTTCGTGAGAGAAGTTTCGTTCTACATGCTGTGCAGCATTTTTACCATAAATTTGGTCGATAATATGTACGACTATGTCTGCTAATGCATTTAAGCTGGCGGCACAATATATTCGGTCTGATTGAGTAATAAAAAAATCTGGTTTGAGGTTTACCTTGGGGTAGTTTCGTCTGAATTGGTCTACATAATGCCAATGGGTCGTGGCTGGGTGGTGGTCTAAAATACCTGACTCTGCCATAAAACATACGCCTGTTCCACTACCAATTAAAGTTGAGCCTTGGTGCCAAATAGCGTTTAACCAACTCACTAATTTTGGGTTTTTCATTAAAGCAGGGCGAGGGTTACGCCATAAACTTGGAATAAAAGCATAGTCGGGTAAAGCCGCAGTAGAAGTATCGGTATCGGGCAGTAGTTTTATTAATGAACGGGTTGAAACGGCGTTACTATTTTCTGCCACTAATTGAATATTTAGCCGGGCGGCATTTTTACTTTCTTGATAAGCAAGAGCCTCACCTGCTCTTAGCATTTCTACAGGTAGGCTGACACTGGTGGCAAGCATGTCGTTATATAAAATCAGCGAAATTGTTATTTTTTTTCGTTTTAGGGCCATAAAGCTGATTATTCAAGTAGTAACATGTAATGGTTGGCCATAATGGCATATTTATTGTCTTTTTATAACAATTATTTTGGCTGGTTTCCCCTTAAACTAGCGTTATTGTATAAATGTAAGAGAAAATCTAATGACTGCTTTACCTGTAATTGTTGGCATGGGTGGCGTTAATGCTGCTGGCCGAACCTCATTTCATCAAGGCTTTCGCCGTATTGTTATTGACAAATTAAATGCTGAAGCACGAGAAGAAACGTTTGTTGGCTTAGCTACGCTAATGAATATTGTGCGTAGTGAAAATGGTCAATTGCTTGATCAACAAGATAATGCCTACACCCGTAGCGAAATTGAAGCAACGTTTGGCGAACAAATACTTGCAGGGACATTAATTCGAAAAATTGAAAAAAACCATTTCGATCCTGATGCAACACCATGGCAGCAAAAATTAACCATGGACTCAACCGAAGAAGCTATTTGTTTTGAAACGGCGTTACGCGATTTACCTACGCCATTACCAAGAACATGGACAGTAACTGACCTTGGCGAAAAAAGAGTGCGTGTTGAAATTCAAGGTGAGTTTTCAATAAAGCAAGACTCTGTACGCGACAACCCAATTAAAGCGGCAGGGCAGTTTCCTACAGGTTTTGAGCCGGCTAAGTTATATAATTCCCGCTATCAACCGCGTGGTTTACAAGCCACTATTTTTGGCGCGGCAGATGCTATTCATTCTACAGGCTTTAGCTGGCAAACACTGGCAAGCAAAGTTAGCCCTGACCAAATAGGTACTTACTCGGCGTCAGTATTTGGTCAAACCCAAGCCGAAGGTGTTGGCGGTATGATGCAAAACCGCCTTAAAGGCGAGCGTGTTTCTACTAAAAACTTGGCATTGGGGTTAAATACCATGTCTACTGACTTTATTAACGCTTATGTTACTGGCAGTGTAGGCACTACGTTTACCTCTACAGGGGCCTGTGCTACGTTTTTATATAATTTAAAGGCGGCGGTAAACGACATTCAAGCAGGGCGAATTCGTTTAGCCATAGTGGGCAGTAACGATTGTGCAATAACACCTGAAGTGATTGAAGGCTTCGGTAATATGAGCGCACTTGCCAACGAAGAAGGGCTTAAAAAGCTTGATAATGCCGACAAAGTGGATTATCGCCGTACTAGTCGTCCTTTTGGTCAAAACTGTGGCTTTACCATTGGTGAAGCTGCACAATTTTTAGTGATAATGGATGACGCGTTAGCTGTTGAATTAGGTGCCGATGTATTAGGTGCAGTGGCTGATGTTTACACCAATGCAGACGGTATTAAAAAGTCGATTACCGCACCAGGTCCTGGTAATTATATCACCATGGCTAAATCGGTTGCGCTGGCAAAAAGTATTTTGGGCGATGAAGCCGTTGAACAACGCAGTTTTATTTTAGCGCATGGCTCTAGCACACCACAAAACAGAGTAACAGAGTCATTAATTTATGACCGTATTGCCCGTAGTTTTAATATTAAAAACTGGCCAGTAGCTGCGCCTAAAGCGTATGTTGGTCATACTATTGGCCCAGCTAGTGGCGACCAAGTAGCTTGGGCGTTAGGTGTGTTTGCTCACAGTATTATGCCGGGCATTAATACCATTGACAAAGTGGCTGACGATGTTCACAGCGAACGTTTAAATATAGCTACTGATCATTGGCAATGTCAGGACATGGACGTGGCTTTTATCAACTCGAAAGGCTTTGGTGGTAACAATGCAACTGCGACATTATTATCAGCGAAAGTGACTGCTGATATGATGGAAAAACGCTACGGTAAAGCGGCAATGAGTGCATATATAGACAAGCATGAACAAGTTAAAATTGCGCAACAACAATATCAAGAAAAAGCTGATTTAGGTAATTTTGAGTTGATTTATCGTTTTGGAGACGGTGTCTTGTCTGACGACGATATTGAACTAAGCGCAACCGATATATCAATGACTGGGCTTGCACATAATATAGAACTGCCAAGCGAAAACCCGTTTAACGACATGGTTTAGCAGGTAATTAATTTTGATGTAAGAAATTGGTGTAAAAACCGAGCATTAAAAATATCAAGTAAAGCTATGTAATAAGCACTGCCAAGGAGTGTGAGTTACATGGCTTTTTTTAGGGGGTTAAAAAAAGTAAAATAAATATAATAAGTTTATAACTTGTTTGACATAATATGTCATCAAGGTTAACTTGTTGCAAAAGCATTTATATTTACACATATTTCATTGCTAATTAATTCGCAGTAATAGCTAAAAACTAATAATAGTTACTGCTGTATACGGATATTCATTTATATAGGGGAAAAATCCAAATGTCTGCAAATCCAATTCAAGCATGTTTAGACGTGCTTATGGCACCAACAAACGCTTTCACTAACATTAAAGACAAAAAAGGTTGGGCTTGGGTGCCTTTCTTTCTTGTTATTGTAATGACTTCGGTCGTTTTTGTGCATTATTTTAGTATTGTTAACATTGACTGGTACCAAGACCAATCATTAGAGCAAGCCGCGGCGATGACAGGCATGTCGTTTGAAGAACTTAAAGCCGCTTCACCAGCAGTAGAAGCAACCAGTGCGATGATACAAACGATTGTCTCAGTGGCTATAACCTTAATTGTAATGAACTTATTGAGCGCTGTTTATTATTTACTTGCGACTAAAGTAACGGCAAAAAATGATTATTCTTTTAAAGACTGGTATGCCTTTACTTGGTGGACCTGCATGCCTGTAGTGGTTAGCTCGTTAGCGTCAATTTTAGTGCTTTTCTTTGCGGCCGATGGCAATATATCACTGAATGATATTCAACCAACCAGCTTAAATAGCTTGATTTTTTCAGTTGAAACATCACACGCATGGTATACCTTTTTAGAAGCTATTAACCTTTTCAACCTTTGGATCATTGCTATTGCTAGTGTTGGTTTGAAAGTATGGTTGAACATTAAAACGAAAAAAGCAGTAATTTTAGCACTTCTTCCAAGCCTTGTTATTTATGGCTTATGGGCACTGTACATCGCTCTTTAAGCTCTTTTAAAATTATACCTAGCAAGTCATTGTGACTTTCTGGGTAAAACATCTGGTTATTCTCATGAAAAAAGCAATTATTGTAATTTCAGTTATCGCGGCGTTAGTTGCTTTAGCTTATTTTAAAAAAGCAGGAAAAGAGCAAGCAGTTGAAGTAAAAGTAAAAGTTGTTCAAGCTGAAAATATTAAACGTTCAATTTTAGCGTCAGGTACTTTAGTTTACAAAGAGCAAGTACAGTTACGCTCAGAAGTTATTGGTCAAGTAAGAGAAATGCTGATCGAAGAAGGCGATGAAGTTGCTAAAGGGCAAGTATTAATGCGCCTTGAACCACGTACCTTTAAAGCCGATGTTGAACAGCAAGAAGCACATGTACGTTTACAAACTATTGCGATTGAACGCCAACAAAAGCAAATCGAAAATTTAGCCTCTCAATGGCAACGTAAACATGACTTATTTAAGTTAGGAATTATTGATCAAGACGCTTACGAGTTAATTGATAATCAATTTTCTTTAGCAAAAATTGACTTACGCTCAAGAGAAGAATCACTGTTACAAGCACAAGCATCGTTAGATAAAGCACAAGAACGCCTTGATAAAACCGTATTTAAATCACCTATTGACGGCATTGCAACGTCTGTTGATATTAAAAAGGGTGAAACGGCGATCAGCGGTACCACTAACATTTCGGGATCAAACTTAATTACCTTAGCAGACCCTTCTTCTATTTTGATTGAAGTACAAGTAGATGAAGCGGATATTGCGAATATTGAAGTGGGTCAAGAAGCCGATATTTTTGCAGTAGCATTTCCTGATGAAGCACTAAAAGGCACGGTGCAAATTATTGCTACATCGGCTAAAAGAGCGCCAGGCCGTCAAGGATTAAGTTTTACCGTTAAAATATTATTAGATGATTCAGGTGCAGTGGCAGTTCGCCCGGGTATGAGCTGCAGAGCTGAAATTTTTACGCAAACAAAAGACAAGACGTTAGCGGTACCGAGTGAAGCTATTGTGTTTTCAAAGCCTGAAAAATCATCAGACGATGATGAAGATAAGAAAAACCTTGATGAAAAAAGTTTTGTATATGTGGTTAACGATGGCAAAGCGAAAAAAATAGCTGTTGAGCTAGGTATTTCAAACGACCGCTATCAAGAAGTACTCACTGGCCTTAAAGCGGGCGACAAAGTGATTACTGGCCCTGCTAGAACCTTGGGTAAATTAAAAGATGCTAGCTTAGTTAAAGTGGCTGACAAAGGGGCTTAATGATGAATGAGTCTCAAGGTGATCACTTACCTAGCGCTAATTCAAACACTCACACTGAAGTAACCAAAGCGGTAATTATTGCCTTAAAGCAAATTGCTAAACGTTATGAAATGGGCGGTGAAGAGTTTTATGCGTTAAATAAGCTCGATCTAAATATTTTTCAAAATGACTATTTAGCCATAATTGGCCCGTCAGGTTCTGGTAAGTCAACATTAATGAACTTGTTAGGGTGTTTAGATTATCCAACGTCGGGTGAGTATGTACTTAAAGGTAAAGATGTTGCCCAAATGGACGAATCTGAACTCGCGGGTATTCGTAACTTGGAAATAGGATTTATCTTCCAAAGTTTTAATTTATTACCTCGTTCAACGGCATTACAAAATGTAATGCAGCCATTAATCTATCGTGGCATATCGTTAAAAGAGCGAAAAATAAAAGCGGAGGAAGCCTTAACGCGTGTCGGTTTAAAAGATCGTATGAATCATGTGCCGAATCAATTGTCAGGTGGTCAACGTCAGCGTGTCGCTATTGCACGCGCGTTAGTGACTAACCCTGCGATTTTGTTAGCCGATGAACCTACAGGTAACCTTGATTCTTCAACCACTACTGAAATTATGGCGTTGTTCGACGAGCTTCATCAAGACGGACAAACATTAATTGTGGTCACGCATGAACAAGAAATTGCTGATCGGTGTCATCGTGTTATTCGGTTACGCGATGGTGAGTTGGTGTCTGATACCTTAAACCAAACCTCAGAAGATGGTAAAAGGGAGGCGGCTTATGTCTAGCACTCTTTTTAAAATGATTGAAAGCACTCGTGCGGCTGCTCATTCAGTTAGGGCGCATGGCTTTCGAAGTTTTCTCACCACTTTGGGTATTATTATCGGTGTAACCTCGGTTATTGCGGTGGTTTCTGTAATGCAGGGGCTAAGTGGCAGTATTACTAAGCAGTTCGACGGTATGGGTACTAATGTGTTGAATGTGAATTCATTTACCCCGAAGAAAGAAAGGCTGCAAGGAAAAATTGCCAAACTAAACTACAAAGACTTTTTAGAAATTAAGTATAAAGTGCCCGGTATTAGCAACATTACGCCAACGGTAATGGCAATGGGGGAAAACTCGGTCGCGCAATATAAAGGTGAGTCAACGCCCACGCAAGTTACGGGTACGGGCTCTTCTTATCAAATGCTTTATGGTGTTTACCCTGAACAAGGGCGATTTTTTAATGTAAGTGATGATAAAAGTCGCAGGCGTGTTGCGGTATTGGGCCCTTCTATTTTAGATAAATTAGAAATAAAAGGCGATCCATTAGGGCAGTACATCATGATCGGCGGTGAGTGGTTTAAAGTGATTGGCGTGTTAGAAAAGCGCGGTAAAATATTTGGCTTCGACCAAGACAATTATATTTTATTGCCTTACTCAACCACACAAGCATTGCTTGGCGGCGCTGAAGAGCCTGATATTATGATTTCAATGCAGGTTGACGACGCTAATAAAATAGATGGTGTTAAGCAACATATCACTAATATTTTACGACGTAACCATAACTTAGCAAAAGAGCAAAGCAACGACTTTAAAATTAGTACTGCCGAGCAAATGCTAGAAACGGTCAACAACTTAACCGCGAGTACCACTATGGTATTAAGTGGCGTTGTTGGTATTTCGTTATTGGTTGGCGGCATTGGTATTATGAACATTATGCTAGTGTCTGTAACCGAGCGTACGCGTGAAATAGGCATTCAAAAGGCGTTAGGTGCCACCCGATTCGACATTTTAATGCAGTTTTTAATTGAAGCTATTTTCTTATGTTTACTCGGCGGTATTATCGGCTTAGCGTTAGGCTATGGCGCGGGTGCCTTAGTGAGTAGTTTAATTGAACTACCTGCTGCGACAGTACCGGGTTGGGCAGTTGCATTATCGTTAGGTTTTAGTGCGGGCGTTGGTGTGATATTTGGAATAATACCTGCAGCGAAAGCAGCAAACTTAGATCCAATTGACGCACTGCGCTACGAGTAAGACAATTAAAGGTACTAGGTACTAGGTACTAGGTACTAGGTACTAGGTACTAGGTACTAGGTACTAGGCATTCGGTTGAAATACCTAGCGCCTAGTATTTAATCTCTTTTTAACTACTTACATAATCTAAAATACCTAAAGCAGCCTTTCTGCCTTGATCTACTGCGGTAACGACTAAGTCTGAACCGAGTACCATATCGCCACCTGCGAAAATATTTTCATTCGAGGTTTGTAGTGCAAATTCACTATTATCAACCGCAATAACACGACCACGAGAGTCAAGCTTAACACCTGCATCTTTCATCCATTGTGGCGGGCTTGGTAAGAAACCAAAGGCAATAACCACTGCGTCGGCTTCCATAACAAATTCTGAGCCTTTTATTGCTTCAGGGTTACGTCGCCCGTTTGCGTCTGGTGCGCCAAGTTGGGTTTTTACAAATTTCACGCCAACCGCTTGCCCGTTATCGTTTACTGCAATGTCTAATGGTTGAATGTTAAAGGCAAAATTTACCCCTTCTTCTTTCGCATTTTGTACTTCACGTGGCGAGCCCGGCATGTTTTCTTCGTCGCGACGATATGCACAGGTTACATTGCTGGCACCTTGACGTATCGATGTACGTACACAGTCCATCGCTGTATCGCCACCGCCTAACACAACGACTTTTTTGTCTTCGAAATTAACGTAAGGTTTAGCGTTTTCTGTAATATTCATTATTTTCTGGGTATTACCGATAAGAAAATCGAGGGCATTATAAACACCGGGTGCTGCTTCATTATCAAAGCCGCCACTCATGTCGGTATAAGTGCCTAATGCCAAAAATACGGCGTCATATTCACTACTTAGTGCGTCAAAACTTATATCAACACCCACATTGGTATTTAAGCGAAACTCTATGCCCATGCCTTCAAAAATTTCACGGCGGGTTTGAATAACGCTTTTTTCGAGTTTAAATGACGGAATACCAAATGTTAATAAACCGCCAATTTGAGCGTGTTTATCGAAAACTACACAGTCAACGCCATTACGAGTTAGTACGTCGGCGCAAGCAAGCCCTGCAGGACCAGCGCCAATGACAGCAACACGTTTTCCTATTTTTTCAACTTGTGATAAGTCTGGCTTCCAGCCTTGTTCAAAGGCTGTGTCGGTAATGTATTTTTCAATATTACCTATGGTTACTGCACCAAACTCATCGTTTAAGGTACAGGCTGATTCGCACAGTCTGTCTTGTGGACATACACGGCCACACATTTCAGGTAAGCTATTGGTTTCATGACATAAATCAGCTGCTTCAAAAATTTTACCTTCGGTAACTAACTCGAGCCATTGCGGAATGTAGTTATGAACGGGGCATTTCCATTCACAATACGGGTTACCACAATCTAAACAACGGTCAGCTTGACCTGCACTTTGCACATCGCCCATGGGTTGATAAATTTCAACAAAGTCTATTTTTCTTGATTCAATATCTTTCTTCGGCGGATCAATGCGTTCTACGTCGATAAATTGATAAATATTTTTACTCATACTGTTTCTTCCTCAATTCGCGTTCCTAGGAACTACTGTGCTTGAACGCGAAGTTCTGCAGATGAACGACTACGATGCCCTAATAAGGTTTTAACATCGGTGGCCGTTGGTTTAACCAATTTAAATTTCGCCGCGAAAGACTCAAAATTCGCTAGAATTTGTTGTGCGCGTAAACTGCCTGTTTCTTCGAAATGTTGGTTGATAATGCCACGTAAGTGTTCTTGATGTATGGTTAAGTCAACAATGTCTAAGCTTTCAATTGACTCTTTATTTAAGCGAATATCAAGGTCGTCAGCTTCGTCAAGTACATAAGCGAAACCGCCTGTCATACCTGCACCAAAATTAACACCTACTTGGCCTAAAATAGTAACAATACCACCAGTCATGTATTCACACGCATGATCGCCAGTGCCTTCAATTACCGCATGACAGCCAGAGTTACGTACGGCAAAGCGTTCGCCTGAACGACCACAGCCATATAATTTGCCGCCAGTAGCGCCATATAAGCAGGTATTACCCATGATCATTGTTTCATGGCTAAGGTAGGCAACGCCTTTAGGTGGTTTAATGGTTAGCTTACCGCCAGCCATTCCTTTACCTACATAGTCGTTGGCATCGCCTGTAAGTGTTAGCTCTAAGCCCCCTGCATTCCATACGCCGAAGCTTTGCCCTGCGGTGCCTGATAATTCAAATTTAATTGGGTTAACTGCCATACCTTGATCGCCATGCTGGCGTGCAATTTCACCAGATAAGGCTGCACCTACAGAACGGTCGGTATTTTGAATCGTCAAACGATAAACACCGCCAGCGCTGTGCGCAACGGCGTCGGAAGCAAGTGTTAACATGGTTTGATTAAGCTTGCCTTCGTCAAACGGCTTATTTTCTTCTGTTTGATATAACGCGGTATCATCGCTTGCCACAACAGGTGCAATAATCGGCGATAAATCGAGTTTTTGTTGTTTAGCACTAATGCCAGAAAGCGGCACTAACAAGTCGGTACGACCGATAATAGCGGTTAAGCTTTCAACGCCAAGTTTTGCTAAAATTTCACGGACATCATGGGCAATAAATTTAAAATAATTCATTACTTGGTCAGGTAAACCTTTAAAAAACTGTTCGCGTAGTACTTCGTCTTGTGTTGCAACTCCTGTAGCACAATTATTTAAGTGACATATGCGTAAAAATTTACAGCCTAACGTGATCATTGGTGCCGTACCAAAGCCAAAGCTTTCAGCGCCTAATATTGCTGCTTTAACAATGTCGATGCCTGTTTTTAAACCGCCATCTACTTGTAAGCGTACTTTATGGCGTAAACCATTAGTAACTAACGATTGATGTGCTTCGGCTAAACCTAATTCCCACGGACAACCTGCATATTTTACTGAGGTTAACGGGCTAGCACCTGTGCCGCCGTCGTAACCTGAAATGGTAATAAAGTCGGCATACGCTTTAGCCACGCCTGATGCAATAGTACCAACGCCAGGGCCTGATACTAACTTCACTGAAATAACCGCTTTAGGATTCACCTGTTTTAAATCGAAAATAAGCTGGGCTAAATCTTCAATTGAATAAATGTCGTGATGCGGCGGCGGTGAAATTAACGTTACCCCCGGCACAGAAAAGCGTAATTTAGCAATTAACGGGGTTACTTTATCGCCAGGTAATTGACCGCCTTCACCGGGTTTAGCCCCTTGTGCTACTTTTATTTGCAGAACGTCGGCATTCACTAAATAATGTGGTGTTACCCCAAATCGACCAGAGGCAATTTGCTTAATGCGCGAGTTTTTAACGGTACCAAAACGGCGCTCGTCTTCACCACCTTCACCCGAATTAGAAAATCCACCTAAACGGTTCATGGCAATTGCTAATGCTTCATGTGCTTCGGGGCTCAATGCACCAATAGACATAGCGGCGCTATCAAAGCGTTTAAACAGATCGCTGTCTGTTTCAACTTGGTTTAACGGAATAGCGGTTGTATCTTCCTTTAATGCAAGTAAATCGCGTAACGTTGCAGCAGGGCGGTTGTTAACTTCGTCGGCAAACTTACGGTATTGATCATAATCGCCCGAGCGTACCGCTTCTTGTAAATAGGTCACTACATTGGGATTATAGGAATGATACTCACCGCCGTGAACGTACTTTAATAATCCGCCATGACTCATTTTTTGATGCGGTAAAAAGGCTTTGCGTGCAAGATTTACAGCATCTTGCTCAATATCGGTAAAGTCAGCGCCTTGAATGCGACTTGGTAAATCAGGGAAACATAACTGCATAATGTTTTGATTTAGCCCGATTACTTCAAACAAGCCTGCACAGCGATAGCTGGCAATGGTAGCAATACCCATTTTCGACAATATTTTCAGTAAGCCTTTGTTAATACCATTACGGTAATTAACTACGGCTTCCCTTGCTGATAGCTCGATTTGACCTTGTTCAACTAATTGTTCAATCGTTTCGTAAGCAAGGTAGGGATAAATTGCGGTTGCACCTAGACCAAGTAATACCGCGAATTGATGAGAGTCACGCGCAGAAGCCGTTTCAACAATAATATTTGAGTCACAGCGTAGCTGGTTATCTACTAAATGTTTTTGAACCGCCCCTACAGCCATTGCTGCTGGAATAGGCAGCAAGCCTTTTTGAATGTTGCGATCAGATAATACTAATATTACTGTGTTGTGATCACGCACAAGGTCTTCGGCTTCTTGGCATAAACGTTTGATTGCGCTCTCTAAGCCTTCTGCAGGATCATAATTTAGTGCTAGCGTGTCGCTGCGGTAAAACTCTTGATCCAGTTCGCGAAGTTGTTTTAAGCCAGTGTACATAAGAATAGGCGTTTCAAATAATATGCGATCTGCATGGCCTGTTGTTTCATTAAATACGTTGTGTTCACGACCAATACAGGTGCCTAAAGACATGACATAGCGTTCACGAAGTGGATCAATTGGCGGATTGGTTACTTGCGCAAATTGCTGGCGAAAATAATCATATAACGTTCTTGGTTGGCTTGATAATACTGCCATTGGCGTATCGTCGCCCATTGAACCTGTTGCTTCTTGGCCATTTTCGGCTAATGTTTTTACCACTTGCTGAATTTCTTCGTAGCTGTAATTAAACATTTTGTGGTATTTCGCAATAGCTTTGTCATCAAAAATACGTTGTCCAATAAGGTCAGCGTCTAATTTATCAAATGGCACTAAGCGGCGAATATTATTATTTAGCCATTCACGGTAAGGGTGACGGGACTTTAAGTCGTGGTCAATATCGTTCGAGCTGAAAATTTTACCCGTGTATGTGTCTATTGCTAGCATTTCACCGGGGCCAACACGGCCTTTTTCGACGACTTCGTCTTCGCCGTAGTCCCAAATTCCCACTTCTGATGCTAGGGTAATAAAGCCATCACGGGTAATTACGTAACGCGCAGGACGCAAACCATTACGGTCAAGGTTACAGGCAACATGGCGACCATTGGTCATTACCACACCTGCAGGGCCGTCCCATGGTTCCATATGCATCGAGTTAAATTCGTAAAATGCCTTTAGCTGATCATCCATTAGCGGGCTATTTTCCCACGCTGGCGGCATTAATAAACGCATCGCGCGATATAGGTCCATACCACCAGCTAAAAATAGCTCTAACATGTTATCTAAAGAGGATGAGTCTGATCCGCTTTCATTCACGAAAGGGGCTGCATCTTGTAAATCAGGTAATAAAGGTGTTTGAAAACGGTGAGTACGAGCGCGACTCCACTGTCTATTACCTTTAATGGTATTTATTTCACCATTATGAGCAAGGTAACGAAATGGTTGTGCTAAATGCCATTGTGGTGAGGTATTCGTTGAAAAGCGTTGATGAAACACACAAATAGCGGTTTGCATTCTAATATCGGCCAAATCTAAATAAAAATTAGGCAGATCTACAGGCATAACTAAGCCTTTATAGATAGTTACTAAGCACGATAAACTCGCAATATAAAAGCGCTCATCACTAATGCGCTTTTCAGCACGGCGGCGTGCCATATATAAACGACGCTCTAATTCACGATTACGCCAGCCGGGAGGCGCATCAACAAAAACTTGCTCTATTGTGGGTAAATTGCCAGCAGCAATTTCACCTAAAATTGATTTGTTAGTAGGCACTGTGCGCCAACCAACCAAGGTAAGTGTTTCTCTTGCTAACTCTTCTTCGAGTATTCTTTTAGTATTGGCAGCAATGTCAGCATCAGGATTAAGGAAGATCATACCAACGGCATATTTTTTACCAAGCTGCCAATTATTTTCCTCAGCAATTGATCTAAAAAAGGTATCTGGTTTTTGCATGAGTAAGCCACAACCATCGCCTGTTTTACCGTCTGAAGCAATACCGCCACGGTGTTGCATGCGATCAAGCGCAGCAATAGCTGTTTTTACAAGTTTATGACTTGTTTCACCGTGTTGATGGGCAATTAAGCCAAAGCCACAGTTGTCTTTTTGATAGTTATGATCATAAAGCTGCATTATTATTCTCCTAAATATAGATGCCTACTTGGAGATAGAGTGAAAGAATAAATTTCTGCAAAAATTGCATAAATACTCTATTTAAAGCCAAGAGGAACCTCTAACTTTAAACACTTAACGGGTAAAGGTCAATCAAAATAGAGCTTTTGCTCGTAATAAAATTACATAATTATAACTCGTTGTTTTTAGTCTTTTTTATTGTATTTCTCGATTTTTTTATAAATTAAAGCTGTTTTTATACAACATGTGTTATTGTTATTTGCTATTTTTTTAATTACAAAAAATAAATGTGTAATTTAACTACATTATGGTTTTCTCTTTAGATAAAAATGTTTTATTCAATAAATATTCACTTTTTAGGCTTTGCTTGTATAGACAGGTAGGTGCGGAAGGGAGATAAAAATAGGAGTATTGTATTGTTTAATAGGCAAAACAAAAAAGCCAATGCAAGGCATTGGCTTAAAATAAAAATGTTAGATAAAGATGAGCTTAAGGTTGATAACCACCAACAATGCCCTTTGTAGTAACACTTACGGCGTCGTGCGCATGCAACGATTCAAGGTGATTTATTTTTAGCCAAAAATCATCGTAGTCTGTATTGGTTAACATAATATGTTGCAATCGACGTGCGGCATCTTCACAGAACATTAAGTTTTGTCCGTTCAGGCGAGCAAACTCTTGCTCATCTTCTCTTTTTACAGCGGCTTGTACTGGCGTTTTTAATGCGCCTTCAATGGCGTTAACAATATCGGTGATCGGCAATTCTTGAATGTTTTCACCGAGCTTTACTTTCACTTCAGCAACAGAACGTTGGCTGTGTGGGGTAGCCACTATGCCGTCTGTTGTGCCTAACCAGTCGTGTACATCGTTAAGATTCACGGCGTCTGCATTGGTAAAGTTTTCTTTAAACGCACGTTGTATTAATTGGCGAGCAAGTGCTGCAGAGCAAGGACATGTTGATGAATAGCGAACATCTACTTTAAGCTCAATGGTAAGTACGCCTCGATTAAGTCGTCCAGTTAAGGTGACAGGATAAGCTTTCCAGCCTTGCTTGCCGCTGATTAATGACTTTCTACGTAAATGGTAGTCAAATTTAAATTCAACTTTAGCGTTATCACTTAAGTCGTGATGAGAGCTAATAAAGCCATTAAGTAATGTCACTAAGCTTTGGTAATTAAGCACACCATTGTTTGAAAGCTCATCAAGTAATAAATAAAGGCGAGACATATGTATGCCTTTTGCTTGTGGCTCTTTTAGGTTAACAAATGCATCAACAAATGCTGAAACCATACGTTCTGATTCGCCTTTTGAAGCAAGCATAATTGGCATTTCTATGTTGCTCATGCCTACCCAATCTAAAGTACCTTCAGTTTGTGCTGTAGTATGATTAGCGATATCTGGCATTGCTGTTGACATTATTACTCCGCGAGTTAGCTAAAATATGCAGCCTTATAGGTGCATTATTACGTTTGTAGGCTAACTAATATTTAATTAATTACTGATATGAACGGGAAAGTGAATAATTCTTTCCTACTCAATGATAATTCTCTATTTTTAAGGGCGTGTATTTTGAATGAAAAGCACCCGAAAATCAATATATGTAAGTCACCGAGTGATAGTAAATATTTTGCTGTTTTTGATATTGTTTAATGACATTCATACGAACCTTGCTAGAATGCCACACTTATTTAGTAAATTATCCAATTTATTGGTTAAAGAGGATGCTGTAATGAGTGAAGATGAGCAGTTAAATATTACATTATTACAAAGCTATCTTGATAGTTTAAACGTGGCAATTATTGATAAGATGCTAACGTTATATCAGCAGCAATCCGTGGCATATTTTAATGAAATTGTTCAAGCTATTGAGCAGCAATCTCAAGAATGTTGGCAAGAGTCATGTCATAAATTGAAAGGTGCCTCTGCTAGTACAGGTCTGTTAAAAGTTCATCAAGCACTCGTTGTACTAGAAAAGTCAACGATTGCGTGGCAGCAAAAAGCCAAAGAAGTGAGCGAGTTAGTGTCGATAAATGAAAAAGCAATGGCAGCATTTAAGCAGTGGCTAGCTAACGCTTAGCTAATTTTTGATAGTTCTTACTTCAAGCATAAAAAAAGCGCCATAAAAATAACGGCGCTTTTCTTTATCACACAATATTGTAATTTGCTTATTCTTCTACTGTGCCAACAAAGCGGTAACCTTCCCCATGAATGGTATTTATTAGCTCAGGTGAGCCTTCTACCGATTCAAAATGCTTACGTAAACGGCGAATAGTTACGTCAACAGTTCGATCGTTAGAGCGTAAGTCTCTACCTGTCATTTCTTTAATCAGCTGCTGTCGCGTAATAATTTGTCCAGTATTGGCAATTAATAAACGTAAAGCGCGATATTCACCTCTAGGTATAGAGATGGTTTCGCCTGCTGGAGATGTCATTTTCCGAGAGTTTCCGTCTAAAACCCATTGATTAAACTTAACAATAGCATCGTCTTTATCGTCAGAGGCGTGATGTATTCTATTCAGAATATTTCGAGCACGTATGGTTAATTCTCTTGGGTTGAATGGCTTTGTTAAATAGTCATCAGCACCAATTTCTAAGCCGAGTATTTTATCTATATCACTATCTCGCCCTGTTAAGAAAATTAAGCCGAGATCATTGTTTTTAGTTAACTCACGGGCGAGCAGTAATCCATTTTTCCCCGGTAAGTTGATGTCCATAATAACAAGGCTAATTGCATTTTTTTGCAATTGTTGATCCATGCTAGCCCCATCGATTGCTTCAGAAACATCATAGCCTTCAGCTTCAAATAAATTGCGAAGATTAAAGCGTGTTACATCTTCGTCTTCTACTATTAATATGTGAGGTTTGTGCATGTTTTGTCTATCCGATTGACTTATTATTATTTTATAATTATTGGATTATAAAAGCGTTATTATTTGTTTACAAATTTTTATGCAAATTACTGTGTTTATTAAAATTTAATTGAGCTTAGGCATTAAATCAAAAAAACTATTAAGAGTAAAATATAGCGCTAGGCATAATGGTTGCCTGCATTTAAAGGGAACGATATTATAAATTGTGTTCCTTCATTTTTTTCACTTTCTATAGTGATACTGCCGTCTAACGCTTGTGTTATCAGGTTGTACACTAAATGTAAGCCTAACCCACTACCGCCCGACCCCCGTTTTGTGGTGATAAAGGGCTCAAATATTTTATTTCGGATGGTTTGGTCTATACCATTGCCGTTATCTTTAAATAAAATGTTCATTTCATCATTGTCTTTAGTAACAGCGATAGAAATAGTACCACTTTCTTTGCCGTCAAAGGCATGTAAAATGGCATTTAAAATTAAATTAATCAATATTTGGTTAATGGGGCCAGGTTTACTCCAAACGGTTAAATCTTCAGGGCAATCAACTTCTACGTTATAAGGCGTAACTCTAATTTGCGGTGCAAGCGTTAACAGAACCTCGTTAATTAATTGACTCATGCTAAACTGTCGAATGTCTTCACTACTTTGGTCAACAGCAACTTTTTTAAAGCTAGAGATAAGCTCGGCAGCGCGTTTTAAGTTGCGATAAATAATGCCTACATTTTCTTGACCTTCATTGAAGAAGCGTTTTAATTGACTCGATTTTAATGTTTTGTTGTCAAAGTGTTCTTTCATTTCAAGTAAGCGATCGGAAAGTAGAGTAGAGGCGGTAACTCCAAGTCCAATTGGTGTATTTACTTCGTGCGCTACACCAGCAACCATATCACCTAATGATGCCATTTTACCGCTTTCAACTAGTTGGTCTTGAAATTGATGAAGTTTTTCTAAGGTAGATAAAAGTTCTTGATTTGATTCTTTTAGTGCGGAGGTTCGGTTGACTATTTTTGTTTCTAATTCTTGTATACGTTCCTGTCCTTGTTGCTCTGAACGTTGTAATTTCGCATTGTGCTTTTCGGCACGAGAGAGCAAAATATTAATGTTTCGGGCAAGCATATCAACTTCTTGATAAGGCATTACTTCAAGTCTAGCGAGATAATTTTTTGTTTTGGCAATGTGCTGAACTTCAGAGGTGAGCGTAGCCAGTGGTGCCGAAATAACTTGCTCTAAGCGTGTAATAAGTAATAAAAGTGCGCCTAAAACAATAAGAAAAATTACGATTAAAATAATTATTAGCATATTGCTTTGCACTAAACCTGAATAGTTATTTAATTGTATGTAAATATGGCCAATTGTTTTATTGTTCTGAATAAGAGGTATAAAGTGTTCAGTGTAATTTTCAGTAATATTGGGAACGCTTAGTTGTTGTCGTTCTTCACTGGAAAGTTGTCTCACAGGAAATTTATTATCTAAGACTAATGGCTTTTGGTAATGGTAGCTAAGATAAAAGCTTTCAATTTTAGTTTCTTCATTATAACTATAGATATCAATGAACTTAATTAGCTCTAATGAACTTAAAGGAGTTAATAGGTCGTGCAACTGTGCTTTTTTTAGTGGAGAGGTGATTTGGTTGTTATCAATATAATTAATACTTAAGTTGGCAATATATTGTGCCCAGTAATTAACATTCATACGTGATTGTTGTTTACTGTCGTTAATGAAAGCATTACTTAGAAAAAGTGTGGAAAGCACAAATAACGAAAAAACCACGCCAATTATTAAAATTAATAAAGTGCGTCGTATTGATCTCACGTTTTTAGCAGAAATCATGCTTTAGTAGCTACCATTGATTAAATATTGCCTCTATTGATAATTGTAGATATTTTGAAATATTGCAACAAATGATTTAAATAATATTAACTTAGCTAGTTTTTAGCGTATTAAATATAGATATTATTTGCTTGCATAATAAATAGCAAAGCCTTTTTGTTGAGTTAATTTTGTCGCGCTAGTAAAGCTTTTTTCCATAATGGGTAAATATTGTAAAAAACTATTCGCGACAATAGCTAATGAACCTTTATGGGTAATATGCCGACTTATGCCATTAAGAAAACTTTCTGTTGCTTGGTAATGTGTTTTTATTCCCTGATGAAACGGAGGGTTGGAAATTACATATTGATATTTTTGGGTGATGTTACTTAAACTGTCGGTTGGGAAAACATCGCCACTTAACTGATTTATCGACAACGTTTCTTTTGCTGACGCTAAAGCAAGTGCGCTAACATCGGTCAGCGCTAAGGTTATTTCTGTATTGTTTTTTCCAATAAATGCGGCAATAACGCCTGCGCCACAACCAAAGTCGAGCAAGCTGCCTGATGAGTAGTTGGGTAAATTTTCTAATAATACTTTGGTGCCCACATCAAGCTTGGCTTGGCTGAAAACGCCAGGTAACGCGGCGACTTTAATGCGTTGCTGATTAATTTCAACGGTGTAAAAGTCAAACCAATCATTAATATTAAAGGGTTTACTTTGCGGCTTTAAATCAACATCAAATAGTATGCAATGTCTTGCTGAATCTACTTTGTCGCAATAACTCAATAGTGCTTTACTCATTTTGGCAAGTGACTTAATTCCGCCATTATTTTCCCCAACAATAAGTATTTTTACCGTTGCAGTAAGTGCATTGGCTAGCATGGCTAAGGTAAGTGATAGTTCTTTTTTGCTTTTAGGGAAGTGAATAATGACTAAGTCATGCTTTATGTCGCTTTCATAGTGACTAGAAAATACGGCATTATGTGACAATTTTGCTATTTTTTTATGTGCTAAATGATTGGCATAATTACTATCAAAAAAGGTTAGTGAACACTTAGGGTTTTGCGTAAGAATTTCATTCGCAAAATTATCGTCAGGCATATTGATTAGCAGGGGGGTTGTGGCAATTAATAAATCTTGGTTACGCATCAGTAGTTGACTGATATTAGTTAATGACATGAAAAATCCGCTGCTAAAGTTAAAGTAAGTTGTTTCTATTTCGTATTGTACGTTATTAGTTGTCTGTGACCAAGAACGACAAAGGCTATGCCATTAAAATTAGCTCGGCCCGTTATGTTATCACTTAGTAATAATTGTTCTAAATACCAAACGAATCTGTATTGACCCAATGATTTAAAAAATGGTGTAATAGCGCGTCCTTTATTGTTGCTGTAGTTTTAATTCCTACGGTAATAAAAGGGCCAGAAGAGGTGCGTTAATCAGGTAGCTATTATGAAGAGATCAAACTCTGGTGATTAATAGTGAGGGGATAGAAGTAAACTAAGTAAATACTTAGTTTACGCAACGCCGAGGCAAGTGCAATTTTGATACTGCATTTGTCGGTTGTTCAGGTTGAATCCTGACAACTGTCACCTATGGGTGGAGAGCTTCTGGCCTTTGTTAACACTCGGCTATTCATGCTTGAGTTGTGCAAATGCCTATAAGTTCTCCGAACTAAATGAGTTCGAGAGTAATGAATCAGCAAGATCAATCACATTCGATATTTAATATATTTACCTCGATATTTAATCGCTTTAACTGCGTTAAAAATCTGTTGGTTTGTGTTTGCTGTTATCCAAATCTACTTAATTCTCCCCATAAAACTCGCAATTAATAAATTATTTTAAATACAGTAATGGCTGAAATTCGGCCATAGATAGCATCGGAGTTTAGTAGTAATGAATTGGCAAGAAACGTTAGACCAGTTAGAAGCGGGTACTATTCGCGCAGCAAATCAAGATGAAAACGGTAATTGGCAGGCTAACGTTGAAGTGAAGCAAGCAATTTTAGCGGCATTTAAAGCGGGTGAAAACCAAGAGTTTGAAGGCATATATCAAGGTTTTGTTGATAAACACAACTTGCCAGCACGTGAATTTACACGTGACGACAATGTACGTTTAGTACCTGGCGGCTCTTCAGTTCGCCGTGGCGCTCATGTGGCGAGTGGCGTAATTATAATGCCTCCTGCGTATATTAATGTAGGCGCTTTTGTTGAAAGCGGCACTATGGTTGATAGCCATGCATTAATAGGCTCTTGCGCGCAAATAGGTAAAAATGTACATGTTTCTGCAGCGGTTCAAATTGGCGGTGTATTAGAGCCCATTGGTGCTAGCCCAGTAATTGTTGAAGACGGTGCTTTTTTAAGTGCAGGTGTTGTAATTGTTGAAGGCATTGTTGTTAAAAAAGGTGCAGTATTAGCGCCGGGCGTATTTTTGTCAGCATCGGTACCTGTTTACGATTGTGTTAATCAAGTGATGTTAGAAAAAGGTGCAGATATTCCTGAGCGTGCAGTAGTTGTTCCTGGCACGCGTCCTGTTGCAGGCGAATGGGCGGCAGAGCAAGGACTAAACATGGCGTGTGCATTAATAGTTAAGTATCGTGATGAAAAAAGCGATGCGTCATTAACACTAGAATCATTACTTCGTTAAAGGTTAATTATGTTTGAACATTCTTCAGATTGGCTAACGCCTGAATTACGTCGCGACTTACTTGCTCACCAAAGTAACAATGAACATGAGCACGCTTACTTTGTTTACCAGCTTGATACACTTAAGCAGCACTTACTAAGTTTGCAAAAGCAAGAGGTTATAAAACTCTGGTATGCGGTAAAAGCTAACCCTTTGTCACGGGTTATTCAAACGTTAGATCAAGCAGCGTTTAACTTTGACGTAGCCAGTTCTGGAGAATTACAACAAGTATTGGCGCAAGGCATAGCGCCAGATCGCATTTTAAACACAGGTCCTGCAAAGTCATTAAAGCAACTGACTGAGTTTTTAACACAAGGTGTTAATATTTTTGTTGTTGAAAGTTTGAACCAGTTAACATGGCTTAACCAAGCAGCTAAAAGTTTGAATAAAAAACCTCAAGTGTTATTGCGAGTACAATTACAATGGCAAGAAGGTGAGAAAAATCCATTAGGTGGCAATAGTTTAACGCCATTTGGTTTATCTACCCAAGAGTGGCAACGCATTAACGTTGAACAATACCCACAACTAGACATTTGCGGTTTACATATTTTTCAATGGGGCAATATGCTTAGCAATGAAAAGATGTATTCATTGTGGCAGCAAATGGTAACACCATTAGTTGAATTAGCGCAGTCTATTGGTATGGAACTAAAAGTACTCGACCTTGGCGGCGGCTTAGGTATTGACTATCTTGAGCAAGGACAAGCCTTATCGTGGTCACAAATAATTACCGATTTAGCTAAAATAAAAGCGCAAGCTAACGTTGATGAATTATGGTTGGAATTAGGTCGTTACGCGGTAGCACATTATGGCTATTACGTGGTACCCGTGGTTGATCGTAAAGTTAACTTTCAACAAGAACAGTTAGTACTTGCCGCAGGCATAAACCATTTAATACGCCCAGCCATTACCGACCAGCCTTTTCCTGTGCGGTTATTACGAGAGTCGGTAGCAGCGCCTGTTAATTTCGATTTGCATGGGCCTTTGTGTACCAGTATGGATAAGCTTGGCCAATTACCCTTGCCGAGCGATGTTAGTGTAGATGATGAACTTGTTTTTGCCTATGCTGGCGCATACGGCTTTACTGAAAGCATGCCATTTTTTCTTTGCCATCAAACCGCGGCAGAGTACGTGGTTGAAAACGGAAAAATGAGCGAAGTAAGAGCGGCGCAGCCAGCAAGTTGGTATTTAGCGTAATCGTTATCTTGAATAACAATTAGCAATATATGTATTAGAGAATATTGAATGAATAACTTTTCAAAAGAAGTGATGTCGGTAGGTGAAATGGCCAGTGGCGCAGAACTTACCGTACCCGTTTATCGCTTAAAAGGTCAAAGCGATGCACCGAGTGTGTATATTCAAGCCAATATGCACGGCGCTGAAGTACAAGGTAATGCGGTTATTTATCAGTTGCTTGAATTATTAAAAACAACTGAGATTAAAGGTGATATAACCTTAGTACCGTATGCAAATCCTGTTGGCTGTAACCATAAAAATGGTGAATATACCTTAGGACGATTTGACCCAATAACAGGGGTTAATTGGAATAGAATGTATCATTTTGACCAAAGTATTATTAAACCATTTGTTCGTGAAAGTATTGGTAAAGACGACGCGACAATTGAAGCCAATTTTAAACAGCTGATGATAGATACCATTGAACAAAAGCTTGATCATAATATTTTTGGATTAACAACAGGGCAGCGTATTGCCTATCAGTTACAGCGTTTAGCCCATCAGGCTGATTATGTACTTGATTTACATACCGGACCTATTTCAAGTAAGCATTTATATTGCCCTGAATATGCGCAAGAAAGCGCGCAATATTTTGATATTCCACACACGTTACTTATCCCTAATGAGTTTGATGGTGCGCTTGATGAAGCCACTTTTTGTCCGTGGTGGCAGTTACAAGAAGCGTTTAATGAATTAGGTATTAAGTTTTCGATTAGCTCCAAAGCCTTAAACAAAGAAAGCTTTACGGTAGAGCTAGGCTCGCAAGAGCAAATAGACCTTGATGTTGCACTAGAAGATGCAAAAAGTATTTTCGCGTATTTACAATATAAAGGGGTTATCGACGCGCCGCAATATCAACCCCAAGTGATGACGCGCTATGCCTGTTATTTAAAAGACTATAAAGCGTACTATTCACCGATGGGCGGCATGGTTGACTACTTAGCTGAGTTTGGCAAACCGCTAGCGGCAGGTGAGCCGTTAGCAAGAATATTGAGAATGGACAATTATCACTTTGGCACTAAAGGCGAAAAGGATGATGGCGACCCATTACATTATGTTTCGTTAGATCAAGAAGTATTGCCTATTCTGCATTTTGCCTCAGCAAGCGTGAACCAAGGCACTGAACTTTATAAAGTATTTACTAATTACTTTGAGCTGTAGGTTTAGTAGGTTGTAACCCCAAAAGAAAGCTTTTGGGGTTATTGGTTAGAAATGAATATTTTCTTTTAAATAGTTAAATAAATCGCGGTAGTGTTTACCTGTTTTTTCATTGGCTTTTTCTTTCGCCGCATTACGTACTAGTTGGCGTAGCTTTTGGCGTTCTAATGTTGGGTGTTCGCTTAACGTAGCCTCTATTGCGTTGTTGCCTTGTTCAATAAGTTCATCACGCAACGTTTCAAGCTTTATGTGTTTGCTGCTTTCTTGCTGATGTTTATTTGCCATTACGTCAAGCGCTTGGTTAATAGGCTCAAGATCAGTTTCTGATAATACTTTTGCCATATGACGAATATGTCGACGTAAGGCTTCATGTTTATTATTAATTTTGTCTGCTAATACTAAATCAGCTTTAATTTCTTCAGTAAAAGGAATTTTACTGCGTTGGTGTTTAGATAATTTAACTAAACGTGCTGCAAAATCTTGTAATTGATGCATTTCACGTTTTATTTCTGATTTACTTTTTAATTCTTCATCGAATTCAGCAGCGGACTCGGGCATAATAATAAGGCAAATTTAGCGATTGATAGGGCTATTATACAACAAATAGCTTGGTACGCTCTAGCATGGACACTAAACTTTGCTAAAAGAAGGCGAAAAACTCGCTTTATTTAACAAATTTATAGAGAAACTCAACCAAATGGCAGAATCAAATAGCATCATCAAGCAAATGGAACAAGTGGAATCACGTGTAGCAGAAGTGTTGGCGTTAGCTAAATCGCTGGGTGCGGATGGTGCTGAGGTTTCAATGAGTAAACAACAAGGTTTGAGTGTTTGTACTCGTCTTGGTGAAGTTGAAACGGTAGAGTTTACCAATGACGGTGCCTTAGGTATTACTGTTTATCAAGAAGGAAGAAAGGGCAGTGCCTCTACCGCTGACTTATCTGATAATGCGTTAAAGCAAACGGTTCAGGCTGCGGTAAATATTGCAAAATTCACCTCGGTTGATGATTGTTCAGGCTTAGCTGATAAAGAATTGTTAGCCATGAACCCTAAATCACTTGATTTACATCACCCTAAAGCTTTATCTACAGATGAAGCAATAGATATTGCTAAAACATGTGAAGTTTCAGCATTAGAATATGATCCTCGTATTACTAACTCTGATGGTGCAACCTTAGCCAGTTTTGAAGGTTTTAAAGTCTATGGTAATAGCCATGGGCAATTAGTGGGCTACCCAAGCTCTCGTCATAGTTTAAGTTGTGTAGCTATTGCTAGTGAAAATGAAGATATGCAACGCGATTATGCTTATACAGTCGATCGTAATTTTGACTTAATTGACTCGGCAGTGAATGTTGGTCATAAAGCAGCACGAGAAACATTATCAAGATTAAATGCTCAAAAGCTCCCAACAGGCAAAGTGCCCGTAATGTTTAGAGCTGATATTGCGAATACCTTTTGGGGGCATTTTATTTCCGCGATTAGCGGCGGTAATTTATATCGTAAATCGTCATTTTTACTTGATGCATTAGGCCAGCCTATTTTTCCTAAATTTTTAACGATTGAAGAGCGCCCTCATATTAAATCGGCGTTAGCAAGTAGTTCTTTTGATAGTGAAGGGGTGGCAACGGTTGATCGTAACATTATTGAAAATGGTGATTTGGCCACGTATTTACTAACCTGTTACTCTGCTCGTAAGTTAGGGCTTACTACTACAGGGCATGCTGGTGGAATTCATAACTGGTTAGTATCGGCAAACGGCGGAGACTTTAATGCAATGCTACAACAATTAGGAACAGGCTTACTTGTTACCGAATTAATGGGGCAAGGTGTTAATGTGGTAAATGGTGATTATTCGCGTGGCGCCGCAGGTTTCTGGGTTGAAAACGGTGTGATTCAATATCCTGTTTCAGAGATAACCATTGCGGGTAATTTAAAAGAAATGTTTGCAGGATTAGTTGCAGTAGGTAGCGATACAGATATGCATGGTAGCATTCGGACAGGGTCGTTAATATTAGCTGAAATGCAAGTAGCTGGTAATTAAAGCTAAGGGCATAGATTAGTTTTAAACAATCTAGGAACTAGAACCTTAGTTCCTAGCGCAAGATAAATTAATTGACACCACAACTTAGTGTTGAACTTTTCCTACCTAGCACCTAGCACCTAGCACCTAGCACCTAGCACCTAGCACCTAGCACCTA
>JBMZCX010000037.1:0-28360 GCA_049613795.1 Thalassotalea sp.
TCAACACGCCCTAAGTTAATACATTAAAAATATGATCGCTAATTGCTTATTTATTTCTGCGAAATACAAGGTATGCCTTCCTTGCTGTATCTTGATAGAATATGACTTGTAAGTCGTAATTTTAGTGGTTGTAATGATAAAAAATTTAAGTGAACTCGCGGGCAAATATAACGACCAAGGTTATTTTGTTATTCGAAATTATTTTACGGTAGATGAAATTTCTGCGCTTAAACACGTCATATTAAAATTTCATGAAGCGTGGAAAAAAGACAACGCCACTTTTTATCAAGAAGAAGCGTTTAATTCGTCTTTAATTACTGGCAGCCAGTATTTAAGGCATACCGATAGAGTTAAATTATTTAACTTTATTAGCTCAGATAAAATAATGCGTGTTGTTAATTCAGTGATTAAAAACAGCCCTGCATTTATGAATACTCAATTGTTTTTTAACCCCGTTAATCCTGCACAAAAAGACTTTTGGCATAGAGACTGCCAGTATGATCATGACATTGACGGGCAAAAAAAAGCGGTTCAAGAAACGCAGGTTTTGCACCTTAGGGTGCCATTATTTGATGAACTAGGCATGGAACTTGTGCCTGAAACACATAAACGGTGGGACAACGAAGAAGAGCATAATGTTCGCCAAGAAGAAAAGGGGAGAGTAAGCAGTGATGATTTATCACTGGGTAAAAAAATCAGTTTAGCCGCTGGCGACTTATTGGTGTTTTCGGCAGATATGATCCACCGAGGGCTCTATGGCTTAGATCGATTAGCATTAGATATTTTAGTATTCGACTCAAGCGCTAATTTTGTTGATTATGTAGACGATGACTGCCTGCCTACCAAGGATATGCTTAAGGATATTCGCAATGCCTGTTTGTTCACTAATACCATCAAGTTAAAGTCATTAAGCCAACTAGCTGAAAATTAATCAATTATTATTAATAGTGCTTTCAATAGTGCTTTCAATAGTAAAAGTTATATCAATAACTACACCTAAATAATAAGTTGTTAACGCTAAGTAACAATATTTGTCTTGTTCAATAGTAACGGGCAATCTATTATCTTGGTTAAATAGTCAAAATTATCATGAGTATAATGTCTAAGTCTCAAATATTAGTTGTTGATGACAACCCTGAAATACGTCTTAGTGCGGCCTTTATTTTAGAAGACCAAGGCTTTGAAGTGCTTGAAGCTGAAAATCATCATTATGCTCAAGCGGCTTTAACTGAACATAATATTGATTTAATTATGCTAGACATGAACTTTTCTTTAGATACCACCTCAGGCGAAGAAGGGCTACGCTTTTTAACATGGTTGAATCAGTCTGATTTTGTGATTCCTGTGATCGCAATGACAGGTTGGTCGAATGTAGACCTAGCGGTTAATGCAATGCGTTTAGGCGCTTGCGATTTTGTTGAAAAACCTTGGAATAACCAACGTTTGATGCAAATCATACATCAACAGCTAAAAATGACTGGTTTGCAAACGCAAAATCAAAAGCTTAAGCAGCAATTAGAGCCTAACAGTGAGCAAGACTTTATTTGGCAGTCAGAAGTAATGACCACGTTTTTAAGCCAAATAGATGCGGTGGCTGAAACCGACGCCAGTATTTTATTAACCGGTGATAATGGCACTGGAAAAAGCCACATCGCGCAACGTATACATCAACAATCTGCTCGAGTAAATAACACCTTTATTTCGGTTAATATGGGGGCTATTTCTGAAACATTATTTGAAAGTGAAATGTTTGGTCATAAAAAGGGATCGTTTACAGATGCTAAAGAAAACCGTATTGGCCGCTTTGAATTAGCTAAAAATGGCACGCTGTTTTTAGATGAAATTGCTAATATTCCTTTATCGCAGCAGGCTAAACTGTTGCGCGTGCTAGAATCAGGCGAATATGAAGTGCTAGGTTCAAGCCAAACTCAACACGCCGACAGCCGAATTATTAGTGCTACTAATGGTAATATTGCACAACTTATTGAAACAGGTAATTTTCGAGAAGATCTTTATTTTCGCCTTAACCTTATTGAGCTAAGAATACCCGCTTTAAAAGAACGCTATAGCGACATTATTCCTTTAGCAAAACACTTTATTACCCTACATGGTAAAAAATATAACCGTGAAAATCTTAGCTTAACGCCATGCGCCTTAGCGGCATTGTCAGCCTATCATTGGCCTGGTAATGTGCGTGAAATGAGCCACTTAATGGAACGTGCAGTTCTATTAGCGAAAAGTACTCATTTATCGCATGAAGACTTGCACTTATCTGCACTGAAACAAAATAATAGCCTGCCGATGATGACCTTAGAGCAGGCCGAACAAATTTTAATTGAGCAAGCGCTCGCTCAATATAATAATAACGTAACTAAGGCAGCTACTGTATTGGGATTAACGAAGTCTTCAATGTATCGTCGGTTAGAAAAGTACGGTATTAAAGAGTAATCTGAGATGCAAAGCTACCATCAACAATACGAACTAACATAATGCGTTTATTTGCTTTTAATTCATTAGAGCAGTTATTAAAAACCTGTTTTATTGTGGCCAGTATATTAATTATTATTTTATGGCTGACTATTGTTTTTATACAAGAGTGGACACTGACCAATGCTGCACTAAGTAGTGCAGGGATCACCGTGCTTTTATGGCTATTTTTCTCGTATATTTACCAGCGCACTATTATTGCTTTTAAACGTGCTAGTATGCACCTTGAAGCAGTTAAAAATGAAGACTATTGCCAATATGCTAAACCTGCATTTAGTACAGGTAAAGTCATTGAGTTTCATCAAGAACTTGAAAACCTAAGTACGCATTTACAGTTACTTAAGTCGCGTTACGATCAACATATTTTCTTAATTTATCGGCTGATTGAGCAACTAGACAGTCCAATTTTAGTGTTTGATCAACACCCTCAACTTACTTATGCCAACAGTGCTTTTAATGAGTTATTTCCTCAACCTTGGCAAATTTTTAGACATGCTTCGCCTAAATTATTAGGGCTTGAATTTATAGAAGGTAACTGGCGTTTTAAAGACGAAGTGCGAAACAGTAAATGGCAAATTCGTTTTAGTGAATTTATTGATAAAGGGCAAACTCATCAATTAATTGTATTTATCAATATTGAAGCAGTATTAAGGCAAAGCCAACTAAGTGCGTGGCAGCAACTTATTAGAGTACTTGGCCATGAAATTCGTAATTCGTTAACGCCAGTATCTGCACTAGCACAAGGGCTAAGTTTGAAAGCTGAAGGTGATAGAGAAAAACAAGCCTTAACCGTTATCACCGAACGGTGTCAGCACTTGCAAGATTTTGTGAGTCGATATGCCTCTATTACTAAGCCTTTTCATTTAAATTGTCAGAAAATTTTAGCGGCTAATAGTGCTAAGCGCATTCAAGGGCTGTTAAAAGAGGTAAATTTATCAGTAGAAATTAACGCCGAGCATTTTTGGGCTGATCCTGCGTTTATTGAACAAGTATTACTAAATGTTGTTAAAAATGCCGATGAAGCGTCAGAGGCGGGAGCATCAATAAAACTAATTTTTAGTGAAAATGCGAAAACGTCGATAATTGAAGTGATTGATAACGGCCATGGCTTTGCTAATCTTGATAACTTATTTGTTCCTTTATATTCAACTAAACAAAATGGCCAAGGCATAGGGCTAAGTTTTTGCCGTAATGTTATTGAGCATCATAAAGGCAGTATTACACTAGCTAATAATGCTAATGGCGTGGGCGTTACAGTATCCATTTACTTGCCGTTAAACTCTTCTTTAACCTAACATTCTAATATTTTACGTTTAATCACCGTCCACTTTTGGTTCGCTATAGTTCGCTAGCGGACTAAACTCATCTTTATATATCTTGATTTTCAATTAAGTTGTTGAATTTTATTGTTATTTTATTTTGGCACGAAAATAGCTCAATAGATGTTATTAATGATGTATTTAATCAAGGTATTTTCTCAATGGATGTAAAAAAAGTTAAACCTAAGCAGAGTAAATTTAAATCAACCCCTGTTATTGGCGGCTTAGCAATTTGTTTACTCGCGGTACTTACTTGGTATGTAAGTATTAATGCTGGCGGTGTTTCGGTTAAGCGTAATGACATGCTGTTTGGCACGGTAAAACAAGGAGACTTACAAGTAGAAATTGAAGGTTATGGCGCTTTACGATCAGATAAGCAGTTACTCATTACTTCGTTAACCAGTGCAACGGTTCAAGAAATAGTGCTTAAACCTGGCGCTTTAGTTACCGCAGGTAGCGTTATTGTTCAGCTTGCTAATCCTGAATTACAACAGCAGGTTGATAGCGCAGAGCAAGAGCTTTCACAGCGTAAAGCGAATTTACGCCAGTTAAAGCTAAATCAACAGCGTGAAATTCTTAATGAGAGTGCTAACTTTGCTGAAATGGAAGCGCGTTATGAAACCGCTAAAGTAAGACTAGAAGCTCAATCGGGTTTGGTTAAATCAGGCATTGTGTCTGCCCTTGATTATAAAGACAGCGTTGTTCAAGAAGCGCAGCTAAGAAAACGCCTTAAAATTCATAAGCAGCGCACAGCAGCGCTTGAATTAGTTAACCAAGAAGCGATTAACATTCAGCTTGAACAAATTAAGCAACAACAAGGGCAACTAGACATTGCTCAAAACCGTTTAGATCGTTTAACCGTAAAAGCGGGCTTTAACGGCGTATTACAACGGTTGTCGGTTGAATTAGGTCAAAGTTTAGCCGCAGGACAAGAAATTGCACTTATCGGCAGTGTTCAAGAACTTATTGCGTTAGTGCGCGTACCACAAAGTAAAGCGCAGCAAATTATTATTGGCCAAGAAGCGATTGTTGATACGCGCAGAGACAAAATATTTGGCAGGGTATCGCGTGTTGACCCAGTGGTTGTTGAAAATACCGTTGAAGTTGAAATAGCGCTACCTGACCAACTTCCCGCAAGTGCTCGCCCTCAACTAAGTGTTGATGCGGTTATTATTACTGACACTCTAAATAATATTACCTATATGGAACGCCCCGTTAATGCGAAGGGTAACTCAAATGTGAGCTTGTTTCGTGTTGACGACTCTAATAGCGCGGCCATAAGAACCCCAGTAAAACTGGGTAAAGAAGCAGGTCGCTATATCGAAATTATTTCTGGCGGTAAAGCAAATGACACTTTTATTGTTTCGGACTTATCGCAACTAAAAAATGAAGAGTTAACCATAGAAAATTTTTAAAGGCGCCTCACTGAAGGTGCTAAAAACAACAATTGACCAAGTATCCACAATTTAAGGAACAAAACATGACTGACATAAAAATAGAAATGAAAAGCATCAGTAAGGTATTTGAAACTGACGATGTTGAAACCCATGCGTTAAAAGGTGTAGATATTGTTATTCGTGCAGGTGAGTACGTGTCTATTTCAGGGCCTTCAGGTTGTGGTAAATCAACCTTATTGTCTTTGCTAGGGCTACTAGATATGTCGAGCTCAGGTACTTACACCATTGAAGGGCTTGATGTAAGCGCGCTTTCGCTTGACGAAGCGGCTGCCATTCGTAATGAGAAAATTGGCTTTGTATTCCAGTCATTTAACTTAATTGATGAGCTTTCGGTATTTGATAATGTTGCATTACCTTTGCAGTACAGAAAAGAAATGCCGACAGACAGCTTTATTAAAGAGCGTGTTGAAGCGTGCTTAAAAATGGTAGAAATGAGCCACCGAGCCGATCATAAACCTAATCAATTATCAGGTGGACAGCAACAGCGTATTGCTATTGCTCGTGCCTTGGTTGCCGACCCAGCCATATTATTAGTAGATGAGCCAACGGGTAACTTAGACTCACAAAGTGGTGACACCGTAATGGCGGTATTGGCTGAGCTTAATAAAAATGGCACCACTATTTGTATGGTAACGCATGATGCACGCTACGCAGATATGGCGACAATTCAGCTTAAATTACTTGATGGTCAAATAGTTAAAGACGAAGCATTGAAGGTGGCAGTATGAGAAAAGTCATTCTTCAACACAAACAGGCTTGGGCCAGCCTGAAGAAAAAACCAGGCTTTATTTTAACCGTATTAATGACAATGGGTATTACCTTAGGCGCTTTGTTATGCGCCATTACCCTTAATTATTTATTATTAGTTGAGCCGTTGCCTTATCCTGAGCAAGAGCGAATTTTTGTTGCTGACCATGGCATTTTAGGCCCCAAAAAAGAAACAAAAGGGGTGGCATACACCTATCCCGGCTTAGTGCATTTATACAAAAGTAAAGAAGCATTTGAGCAAGCGGCAATGATGTCGTATGGTCAAGATGTCATTATTTCACATAACAGCCAGCCTTTGGTGAATACTGCTTATGTAACTCCAGAGCTCCATCAAATACTCGCTTCTCCTATGGCATTAGGGCGCATGTTTGAAACAAGTGAAGCGATGGATACTAATAATCCTGTAGCTATTTTGAGTTATAACACTTGGCAGCAAGAATATAATGCGAGTGCTGATATTCTTGAGCAAAAAATTAACTTAAGTGGCATTAGCTATCGTGTGGTAGGTGTGCTAGCTAAGGATTTTGTTGAACCTGAACTACAAGAAATTGGACGTGAAACACACGTTTGGATGCCATGGGACTTTAATCAAGCGGGTGAAAGGCAACGACAATCGTTTGGTAATATTAGCGGTAATCTTAAATTTCTTGGAAAACTAAAAGAGGGGATGAGCCAAAGCCAAGCACAGCAACTTATTACGCCTTTGGTGAATGATCGCTGGCAAGAAGGTGTTGCTGAAATTGACTTTTTTAAAGGCTGGGTTATCGACATGCGCGTGCGCTCAGTGAAAGACGTTATGTTAGGGCAAAGCGAGACAATTGCCGTAATGTTGCTAGCGGGGGTTATTGGCATTGTGTTAATTGCTTGTGCAAACATTTCTAATTTATTTATGTCTCGCACGGCAGAAAAGCAACGAAGAATGGCGATTCAAGCGGCAATAGGCGCTACCAAAAAGCATTTATTTAAAGCGATGTTAGCTGAAACAAGTTTATTGATGTTTATGTCGATAATACTGGCGCTAGTGCTTGCTAAAATTGGTTTTTACATCATGCAACAATACTTAGGTGCAGTGTTGCCAAGAGTTAATGAGTTGTCATTAGGCCTTGTTACCTTTGGCTGTGCTGTACTCATTGCAATATCGTTTGCCTTATTTTTCGCTAAATTAAGTACACGCATGATAAATTACCGCGCATTAAACACTACTTTACAAAGCAGTGGTAAAGGTAGTGGCTTACAAGTGTCGAAGAAAACACGTCAGGTACTAATTGCTAGCCAAGTTGCATTAGCAACGGTATTAGTATTTGCTAATTTCAGCTTACTTAAAGATGCGATAAAAACCATTAATGCCCCCATAGGTTTTAGCACTAATAATATTTCAACCTTAGTTTTAAACTTTTCTTCAACCAACTTTCCAAGTCAAGAAGAAGGTATACCCATTATGGCTGAAATCATGGAAAAATTGGAAGCATTACCGCAAGTAGAAGCAATTGCGCAATCTAGCTCGCCATTAGATGGTTTCAGTGTGAGGGCTCTGACGAATGTTGCTGACAATGAAAGGTATACACCTTATTTTAAAGGCATAGATCATCAATATTTTAACATGATTGACCAGCCAATATTACAAGGCGATAACTTTACCTTAGTTGACCGTAAAGATAACACCAATGTGATGATTGTGAATCAAGCATTTGCTAAACAATTAAAAGCAGACGGCGATGTGTTAGGGTTGCAAATATCTACAGGGCGTCCAGAACCTTTAAAAATAGTTGGCATTGTTAGAGATATTGCTATTCCTGGTGATACCGCGCAAGACTATGATAGTTCTGCTGAAGCTGGCGGTGTACCAAGAGTTTATGTGCCAAACGGGCTTTCAGGGCAAACCTTTATGCTTAAACTTAAAGAAGGGCAGTCGGTTAGTCGCCAACAATTGGGTGAGCTATTAGCGAGTGTTGATTCGAGGTATTCTGTTTTTAGTTTTAACTCAGCTGACAGTATTCTTACTCGTAGCTTATTCGCTGAAATAACAACAGCGATAACAACAGCAGTGTTGGCGAGTTTAGTGTTTTTACTAGCGGGTATTGGTTTATACGGCATATTAAGCTACGGCACGCAGCTTCGACGCTTTGAGCTTGGTGCGCGTATGGCAATAGGTGCTACACGTAAACATTTAATTTCAATGATTATTAGCGATAATAGCAAATCGGTGTTTATTGGTTTTATTGGCAGTATTGTCTTGTTTGCACTTGCTTATATTGGTTTAAGTGAATACATTCAACCTTTCCTTAATTGGCAAGTATTGCCTATGGCGATCGCAACCTTAGTATTAATTGTTATGATAACTTTGTTTGCCTGCTATTGGCCGTTAAGACAATATATTAATCAACCTGCAATATTTAGCTTACGCGGTAGTGATTAAGTATTTCATTTTGTAGAATTAAACGTTTAGGAAAATATTAAGGTGGGCGTAGCTCACCTTTTTTATGCGGTTGACAAAATACTGATCGCATTAATTGATAGGAGTTTCGGCTTTCAATGGCAACACCAATAATTGAAATAAAGCATTTGGGTAAAATTTTTAGTACCGACAATATGCTAACGCATGCACTACAAGGTATAGATCTTGAAATTCAGGCAGGTGAATACATTTCAATATCTGGCCCTTCTGGCTGTGGAAAATCAACATTATTGTCAATCATGGGGTTATTAGACTTTCCTAGTTCAGGTCAATTATTTTTTGATGGTGTTGATATTAGCCAATTGAGCTTAGAACAAGCTACTGCTATTAGAAATGAAAAAATAGGTTTTATCTTTCAACAGTTTAATTTAATAGACGAGTTAACTGTTTTTGAAAATATAGCTCTACCCTTACATTATGCTAAGCAACCGATTGCTAACCAAGAAATAAAGAAAAAAGTTGAGCGCTGTTTAGCACTTGTCGATCTTACCGACAAAGCGAAGCGTAGACCAACGCAACTCTCTGGCGGACAACAGCAGCGTGTTGCGATTGCTCGTGCGTTAGTTGCAGAGCCTAATATATTATTAGTTGATGAGCCAACGGGCAATCTTGATTCAAAAAGTAGTGATCATATTATGGCCACGCTTAATGCGTTAAATGCACAAGGAACGACACTGTGTGTGGTTACTCATGACATAAAATATGCTGAAATGGCCAAGCGTAAAGTGTATCTGCTAGACGGCCAAATATTAGGACAAACTTGAGGGTGTTCTACAGCCCTAGTGCATTCCTTGATATATTTGTAAAGCATTCCAGCCAATAAATAAAGCAATGGCATAACTTAATAGAGTACCTAGCATCATATATTCGGTCAGTTTCATGTCTTTATTTTTTGTTAAATCCCCAAATCTAAAAATAGTTTTAGTGGCAACTAAAAAGCCAATACCGGCAAATTGTCCCATAAAGATAAAAGAAATAGCCAAGCAGCGTTCAATGTAACCAATCCAAGCGCCTGCTGTTATTAAGCCAATATCTTCATTGCTGGTTGTTAACGTTTTTGTGTGCTTTTTTAGTGCTAATGAGATAACTACAGAAGCTGGTTTGCAAACCATAATGTATGAAATAGCAATCAGCAGGTTTTTAGCAGACAACAATTGTTCAATAAATGCTATTACTTGAGCCAATGAAATATTAGCTAAATAGCCCCAAACCGAACAAACAATTAAGAAGTGCATAGCTTGGTCGGCTAAAAGATAACGAAGGCTATTGACGCGGTATGACTTCCAGTAGTCAATAATAAAATGTGAAAAAGAAATAATAACAATGGCAATAATAGCGGCTAAAAACGATAGATCTGTTGTTAATAACACGAGGGCATTAAGCAGGCTATGCACTAATATATGCTTTCTTAAACCTGCCGACTTTATATGGTTAGTGTTTCTACACTCAACCCAAGTTGAAGGTTGCAAGTAAAAATCACCAATAAAATGGGCGGTTAGTAGTAATAGCAAAAGTTCCATTAGTTGCTTCCTGTCAGTTGTTCAACCTTTTGGTTGATTATTTCCATATAGTCTCGAACTAAAAATGCGCCAATATTACTGAGCCTATTACTGATGTTTTGTCGTGTAGTGCCCGTTATTTTAGCCATTTCCTTATGATCAACGAAGTCGTTTTCAATATATTGATATAATAGTTCTGCTTGTGTTTTTGTCAGACGATTGAGTAAATGATTTAAAAATTGAAGCAACAGTTTCATTTCACAGTGATCATTATTAGCCTGTAAGTGGAGTGATAATTCTCCTCTTTGTGTTTTTTCTAATCCTCGGCCTGATGCGATATAAGCAGCGCCCGATGAAGTACTTGGGCTATTATCGTAAATATTATAGCTGCCATAGGCTAACGACAAAGTGCATTGTATTGGCTTTGCAGAAAGGGCTGACAAATGTAGTGAGAGCTTAATTAATAATGCACTTTTTAATGCATGAGCAGGGACTGGATAGTGAATTTGAAATTCATCTCCGCGATAAAGCTCACCTGAGGCTCCATACGTTTTATTTACATCGAGAAGTAACTGTTGCAGATGAGTAATAATTCTTGAATAGGTATCATCTGACATCTTTGTAGAATTTACTAGATCTCCTGTTAGTACCGCAATCATACTTAGCCTTTATTGTACTTATCTTTATGCAACTATATTAGGTTGCCTAGTTAAATGCAATTAAATATAGTTGCTTTTAAGTATGCAATTATATTGGGTTGCTTTAAATTTGTCTAACGCTTGTTAAATAACCAGTAAAAATCAGCAGGAACAAGTATAATAACTTATCAATATCTAGCTAGGCTATGCATTTAGCCATATTTAATTACCTAAAACTATAGAGATAGCTTTTGCCTAAATTAACCACTCAATTGCGTTCAATAAGTGAATTAAATGCAATTAACGACACCTTAGTGCCGTTAAAAAAACTAGCAGATAAAGAGCTCGCTTCTATTTACGGGTTAACGGGCAAAGTTTATACGCCTCATTTAGACATTTATATGCAAACTGCAGTTGAAAAAGCAACAATACTCGCCTGTTTAAAAAGGCAAAAACTCATCCCCGTTTCTGAAGTTGAGGTTATCAATGAAGCGTTAGATTTTTTACATAAAAGCGTGAAAAACAAAGCCGTTGTTGAATACAACGGCAATAGCTATGAACGGCGTTTTACACCGCTAAAGCTCAGTAAGTCAGGTAAAAGCGTGCAAAAGTGGGCTAAGTTCTGGCTTTTACACACAGCAAACGGAAACGTAGATCCCTTCTGGGAAAGTGAAGTACGAGAAATTTGGCCGACGTACTTTTTAATTAGAACGGTTGAAATGTAGCAGCTTAAATATACTGATTTTTGATGTATCAATTATTACCTTTACTCCAAGTTTTAAGCCATTGCTCGGGAGAGAGTGGTTTAGAAAAGTAATAGCCTTGTATAATGTTGCAGCCATGCGTTGATAAATAACTAAGCTGCTCTTTCGATTCTACTCCTTCGGCGACCACCTTTAAGCCTAGCGCTTGGCTCATTTGAATAATGCTGTTAACTATTGGGACTTCAACTGTGGCATTTTTAATATCATCGACAAACGATTTATCTATTTTTAATTCTGGAATGGGTAAATTATGGATATAACTTAAGCTTGAGTAATCTGTACCAAAATCGTCTAAAGAAAAATGAATTCCTTTGCTTTTCAGCTTTTGCATTATGCCTATAACAAGATAAAAAACTGCTTAGCTAAACAGTTGCGCGCTGAATTCTCAGTAAGCGACATAAGCAGTTGCACATAGTCAGTCATAAAACTTGTCCGTTAACCTGTAAATGCTTGGCCAAGCGAGCCGAGTGAATTGGCTTTAGTTTGAATTTCTAACGTTTCATTTTCTACTGTATTAGCTTGGTGTAGGTTATTTTGAGAAGCATCACTAATATTCATAATATTACGGCTAATTTCTTGAGATACCATACTTTGTTCTTCCGAAGCGGTTGAGATTTGAATAGCAAGGTCAGAAATATCGGTGATCAGCTCGTAAACTTTATCAACAACTTCACGGGCTTCAGAGGCTTTATCAACACAATGGTCAGCAGATTCTTTACCTTTTTCCATGGTTTGCGACCAGGTTAATAAAGTGCTTTGAATTTCCGAGATGGAGGTTTGTATTTGCTCGGTTGCTGCGTGTGTTCTACTTGATAATGCGCGTACCTCATCAGCAACAACTGAAAAGCCTCGACCATGTTCTCCAGCTCTTGCTGCTTCAATGGCTGCGTTTAATGCTAACAAGTTTGTTTGGTCAGCAATACCTTGAATTTCATGCATTATACTACCAATTTTTTCAGCTTCACCGGCCAGCTCTGACGCTGAAGACGCTGATTGCGCAACTTCTTTTGCCAATACATTTACTTGGTCCATAGTGTGCTGCATTGCTTGAGTTGCTGTTTTGCAATCAGTATGCGCTTGATTAACTTTTTGTGAAGTAAATGTGGTGTTTTGTGCAACCTCATCAATGGTTGCAACCATTTCTTCAACGGCGGTAGAAACTTGGTGTAGCTCAGTTGTTTCTTTTTCTGCGCCACTCTTTGCTTTACTTGCGGCATCTGAAAGGTTTGCTGCACCTAGTTTTAAGGCATTACTACCATCAAGAATTCGACCTAAAATGGTATTAATTTTTCCTTCCCAAACTTTTAAGTGAAAGTCAGCAATACTTTGAGGCTTGTTACCTGAATAAATAAGGCGTGAAACACTGTCGTATTCATTGGTTAGTTTTTTAAAGTATTGTGGTACATCAATAAGTTCGTTTTTGTAGATTAAAAAAGGCAGAAAAGGAACGATAAACATTATATATGGGGAGTATAATGCACTAAATAACAACGCAAAACTGCCTCCCCAATAGGCTACGTTTTTGATCTTGTTACTCTCGTACCATTTATTTAATGATTTTCCTGCTTTTATCGCTTGATAAGACTTTATCGCATTTTGCTTAGTGTCATTGTTTAATTTAGTCCTTACTGATTGATAACCAATAAGTGAACCTTTTTCAAAAATAGGGGTAACAAAAGCGTCTACCCAATAATATCGTCCATCTTTACAGCGATTCTTTACTACGCCACGCCAAGGTAAGCCAGAAGATAAGTTTTTCCATAAATCTTTAAATGCTTCAGACGGCATATCAGGGTGTCTCACAATATTGTGATTTTTTCCGACAAGTTCATCGAGAGAAAAACCAGCAACTCGGCAAAATGCAGGGTTAGCATAAGTAATCACACCTCTTTTATCTGTGGTAGAAATTAATTCTTCACCACGCTCAAAGGTAACCTCTTCATTAATAATTGACTGGTTTCTTCTGTTCATTTTTACTTCCTGTTGTATAAAACTACATTTTTACACTATTGTTACAATTTCGTTTGAAATAACTAACAAAAAACGACAAAATCGACAATTACGACAAAATATAGCGAGTTTTTTTTTTAAATTCAAATAAAAACACGTTAAATTGATCTGAGCTAATATGGTGTTTAAGCCATATTGCTATATTTAGTTATTTTGAGGGTTAATTCTTGGGTATGACGAAAAAGACACTGTTAACACCGTCTGAAGCCGCTAAACTACTGCATGTTGCACCAACGACGATAAGGCATTGGGCACAAATTGGACGTTTACCTTTTATTACCACGCCCGGTGGTCATCGCAGATTCGACAAAAACGATATTTTATCTGTATTGTCTAAATCGACAATAACGACAGGTGTTAAACCCGTTTTTTCTTTATTAATTATTGATGATAATAAAGAGTTTGTTGACATGCTGGTTCAACTTTTAGGCAGCTTTTTTCCCGAAATTAAAATTGAGTTTGCTTACAATGGTTTTGACGCGGGAGATTTATTACACCGCTGTAAACCCGATTTGGTTATGTTAGATTTAATGATGGCGGGTATTAATGGTTTTTCAATTTGTCAGCGTATTAAGAGTATTCCAGCCACACAGCATATCACTATTATTGCTATGACAGGTGCGCTCACTGACGATAATGTAAAACGAATTATCGAATTAGGTGCAGAAAATTGCATTGGTAAGCCTCTTGATTATGATTTTATTAAAAATGTGATCAGTAAATTAATTGAAAAAAAGACGAAAGAATCTTAATCGTCAGTTAAGTGTTTCTAGCTGAATTATTTTAAAGGGTTAAGTACGTTAGCAGACTAGAGCTGATAGCAAGCACAGAACTTGGGCTCTTTCGTGTATAACCCCCCAACCAGTCAAGGTAAAAATAGTCATGCCTTAATATTTATCATAACCCTGTAGAGTGTAAACAATGAACAATGTTGAATCACCATCCATTTTCGAACAGTTTTTTAGTTTGTCGACTGAAATGTTGTGCGTATTGAATAGTAAAAATCAGTTTGAAGTGACTAATTTATCGTTTAATCAAATGTTAGGGCACAAAGAAGCAACATTAGAAGGAATATCTTTTTTAGATTTTTTACATCCCGAAGATGAAAAAAACACGTTGGAAAAATTTGAACCCCTTAGAATTAACGAGAAACCAATAACATTTGAAAGTAGATTAAGACATCAAAGTGGCCGTTATTTAACCTTGTCTTGGAAGGGATCTATTGACCTTAAAACCGGATATATCTTTTTAGTAGCACGAGATATTACTGAGCAAGCTCAAATTAAAACTAAGCTACAGCATTTACAAAATGCGTTAGAGCAAGAAACTATTTACGCTGAAACGGATGTTCGCGGAGTTATCACTAAAGTAAATAATAAATTTTGCGAAATTTCAGGTTATTCCGAAAAAGAGTTGATTGGAAAAACGCATAAATTGATTAATTCTGGCTATCATCCACCTTCATTTTTTAAAGACATTTGGACTGAAATTTCATCCGGTCGAATATGGTCTGGAGCAATAAAAAATAAGAAAAAAAATGGTGGTTTTTATTATGTTCAAAGTATTTTATTGCCTATTTTTGATCAAAATAATAAAATTTCTAACTACATCGCAATAAGACAAGATATAACAGATAAAGTTAATAGTGAGTATGAGCGTTTAAAAGCGCTTGATATATTGAGTGAAACAAGCTCGGTTGCAAACGTTGGTGGCTGGGAAATGGATGCGGCTACAGGGACATTAAGGTGGACCGACGAAACCTTTAGAATTTTAGATGTAGAAAAAGTTAATGGGCTAACACCCATGCTACCAGAGGGGATTAGTTTTTTTATTGAGAAAGACAGACCGATAATTGAAAAGGCGGTTGAACAGGCAAGAGTGCATGGTGTTCCTTATGGATTAGAATTGCAGGCTCAAACGCCTGAAGGCAATGTAAAGTGGGTTTATACAACGGGTAAAGCGAATTACCAAGACGGAAAAATCGAGACCATTTCTGGCATTATTCAAGATATTCATCAACGTAAGCTGGCCGAAATTAAATACAATAAAGAAAAGCAAAAAAGTGTTATTAATTCAAAATTTGCAGCGCTTGGAGAACTTTCTGCGAACATTGCTCATGAAATAAATAACCCGTTGGGTGTAATATCTGGCTATGCCGAGCTTATTCAGCTTACCCATTCTACAATTATTCCTGAAGACTTAATGGCTAAATCTGCTCTTATCCTCAAGTCTTGCGATAGAATTGCGCATATTGTAAAAAGCCTAAAAAAGTTTTCTCGAAGTGATGAAGAAAGCTTATATGTTGCTTGCTCCCTTAAAAATTTAATTAATGAAGCCATTACCTTAACTCGCCCAAAACTCAAAAGCCAAATGATAGTACTGCGCAGCAATGCCATAGTAGAAGGCGATATTATGTGTAATGAAATAGAAATAGAGCAAGTGTTGGTAAATTTAATTAATAATGCAATTGATGCTATTGCAAATTTAACGGATAAATGGATTGAAATAACAGTAACAGAGCAAAAGAAAAGCTTTAGATTATCGGTTACTGATTCAGGAACTGGTATTGCTGTAGATTGCCAATCCTCAATATTCGAACCATTTGTTACAAGCAAAGCCGCTTCTGAAGGAACGGGATTAGGTTTGTCTATTGTAAAGGGTATTTTAGACAACCATAACGCAATAATAGCGGTGGATAACGATAATAATAATACCAGCTTTGTTATTGATTTTCCTAAAATAGTAAAAGAGCATTAATAGCAATGAGCAAGCAAAAAATAAATGTAGTTTATTTAGATGATGAAGCATTACTTTGTGAAATATTTAAAGAATTTTTACACTCCAACGAAATAAACATTACTACATTTACTGATGAAAAACTGGCAATCGCCTATTGTAATCGTACTAAACCTGAATTAATTTTTATTGATTATCGTTTAAAAACTCAAACAGGAATAGAGGTTGCTGAAGCGATTACCCACTCTGCAATAAAGGTGCTAGTTACAGGTGAACTTAATGTCACTAGCAGTGCTAATTTTCATTCTGTAATAGAAAAACCTTACAAACTAGCGGAGATAAAAAACTTTATTCAGTCGTTTGTAGAAGTTTGAGCGACTACATATAAAACACTGCCGCTATTCAATTCATGTGTTTTTATTGAACTTGCGGCAGTGATACTTACCTTAAAATGTTCGCTAACTTTCTCTAATAATATAGTCAAAAGCAGATAATGCGGCTTTTGCGCCTTCCCCCATGGCTATTACTATTTGCTTGTAAGGCACTGTAGTTACGTCACCAGCGGCAAATATACCTGATTCAGTTGTTTGACATTTTTCATCTATGATCACTTCACCATATTGAGTGCGTTCAACCACCCCATTTAAAAAGTCACTATTGGGCAGTAGGCCAATTTGTACAAATACACCTGATAATTGCTGTTGTTTTACTTCACCACTAAGGCGGTCTTCGTAGGCAAGGGCAGTTACTTTACCATTGTTAGCAACAACTTCTTTGGTGGCGACATTTTTAATAATTGTAATTTTATTGTGTGCTTGGGCTTTATCAATTAATACTTGGTCTGCTTTTAGCTCAGGTAAAAATTCAAACACAGTCACATGGTTAACCATGCCTGCTAAGTCAAGTGCGGCCTCTATGCCTGAGTTTCCGCCACCGACAACGGCAACATCTTTACCTTTAAAAAATGGGCCGTCACAGTGTGGGCAATAGGCGACGCCTGAGCCAATATTCTCTTTTTCCCCAGGTACGCCAAGCTCTCGCCATTTTGCCCCTGTGGCAATGATAATTGTTTTTGTTTCAATAACCTCACCACTAGAAAGGTGTAATTTTTTTGGCGCATGAGTGTTTTCGAGTGATTTTTCAATTTTATCCACCCGTAAAAACTCTTTTAGGTTAACGTTATAATCGTTTAAGTGCGCTTGCATATTGCCAGTAAGTTCAGCGCCAGTTGTTTTAGGTACTGAAATTAAATTTTCAATACCGACAGTATCTTTTACTTGACCACCGATTCTATCGGCTATTAGGGTAACTTTTAAGCCTTTTCGTGCGCCATAAATAGCCGACGCTATACCAGCAGGGCCTCCGCCAATAATGGTCATGTCTTGTAACGGTAACGTTTCTGTATTTTCGTTTTCCACAATATAGGGAAAACGTTGAATTAATTTATCAATTAACTGTGCAGTATCTATTTTACCGTTGGCAAATAACTCGCCATTTAAGTAAACGCTTGGCACGCCTTGAATATTACGTTCGCTCACTAACGTTTGAAATAAGCCGCCGTCAATCATTTCACTACTAATGTTCGAATTTAATAAAGCGAATTGATTTAACGATTGCACAACATCTGGGCAGTTATGACAACTTAACGAAATAAACACTTCAAAGTGCAGTGGCTCCTTAATATTTTTCACCATATTACTTAACGTACTATCCAGCTTAAGCTCAGTACCTGAAGCATGCAGAATGGCTAGCACCAGAGAATTAAACTCATGGCCGCTGGGAATGCCTGAAAAGTGAATACCGTTGTTTTGGTTGTTAACTTCAAGATAAAAAGTGATCGGGCTACGTAAATTGTCATCACGTTCAATTAGACTTAAATTTTCTGATACTGAGCATAGCTGCGTTAAAAACTCGACCAACTCTGCACGTTTTTCGTGTTCCCCGGTTTGAAGCACTAAGCTAACCTTGTTAGCCATGTTTTTCGTGTAAGTTGTTAATGCCGCTAAAATGTCGTTGCCTAGCATAATTATTTCCTCAAAAATGCAACTCTACATGTATTCAATAAAGTCACTAGATAAAGTTATTAGATAAAAATAAAGGCGGGAGTGGTGTTATCCAGTTTCCGCCAGTATAAGGGAGACGTTAGCTAAGTGTGATACAGTCAATATTAGGTTGTTAGTATCACTTAGGCTTAGTGAGACTTAACTGATTAAATTTTACCGACTAAGTCTAAACTTGGTGTTAAGGTAGCTTCACCTTGTTCCCACGCCGCTGGACATACTTCACCGTCGTTTTCGCGTACATATTGTGCTGCTTTAACATTACGCACCATATCTTTAGCGCTACGGCCAATACCGCCTGCGTGAATATGTGCCACTTGAATGACACCGTCAGGGTCTGCTAAAAATGTCCCTCGATGTGCCATATGATCTTCTTCAATCATTACGTCAAAGCCACGGGTAATAGCACCTGTTTGGTCACCTAGCATTGGAAATTTAATTTTTCCAATAGCGTCTGACGAGTCATGCCAAGCTTTGTGAGAAAAGTGTGTATCGGTTGATACAGCATAAACTTCGACACCAAGTTCTTGTAACGCTTGATATTGGTTAGCCATATCCTCTAATTCTGTTGGGCAAACAAAAGTGAAGTCTGCAGGGTAAAATAAGAATATTGACCATTTGCCTTTTACGCTATCAGACGTTACTTCAACAAATTCGCCGTTATGAAAAGCTTGTGCTTTGAATTCTGGGATTAATTTACCTATTTGAGCCATGAGTGTTTCCTTTTAGTTTTGTGTTAAAAGCGAATTTGCTTTCGATGTGGTTATAGTAGGTTTTATTTTTTAATAGGTAAATTTGATTAGTTTTATGTTGATGTTCTAAAAAATTGAATTATAGTGTTTGGATGATTTATCCATCACTGATGTTGGGCTTATGATTTCAATCAAACAATTACACTATGCGTTAGCAATTGAAAAAACATTGCATTTTAAGAAGGCGGCTGAGGCGTGTAGCGTGTCACAATCAGCATTAAGTACAGCAATTAATGAACTGGAAAAGCAACTAGGCTTGGCCATTTTTGAACGTAATAATAAACAAGTACTGATCACGCAAAAAGGGCAATTGATCCTTAATAAAGCGAAAAATATTAAAGTAGAAATGGATGCTTTACTGCAGCTAGCACAAACTAGCCATCAGCCTTTTGCCAGCCCGATGAGCTTAGGGGTTATTCCAACAATTGGTCCTTATTTATTACCTAAAGTGCTACCTGAACTACGTAAACAATATCCTGACTTTAGATTAAAGATAATGGAAGAGCAGTCGCATGTGTTGGTTGATATGGTAAGAAATGGTGAACTTGATGCTGCTGTGCTGGCGCTACCATTTTCGATAGATGGCTTAATGAGTTTTGAATGTTGGCAGGAAGACTTTTATTGGGTAAGTCATAAAGATCAATGCCCAAGTCAACTACATGAAATTACCAGTGAACAGCTCGACATTGAAAAGTTGATGCTACTTAAAGAGGGACATTGTTTAAAAGATCATGCATTAGCTGCTTGTAGTTTACATCAGAATAAACAAGCGTCTGACTTTGACTCAGCAAGCTTACACACCCTTATTCAAATGGTTGCAGGGAAGCTAGGTACAACATTAGTACCTCAAATGGCATTAGATCAGCTTATTTATAATGAGTCAGAGTTAAGCGCTATTCATTTAAATGAGCCGGGGCCACATCGACGCATTGCTTTAATCATTCGCCCTAATTACGTTAGAGCAGATGAAATTGTTTTGTTGAAAGAGATCTTTCATGAGCAGTTAATACAAAGTATACGATAAAAGAGTGAGTGGTTATTCTGTTTTTTAGAATTATATTTTTAATTATTTTAAATTTACTGAATTAGTTGTTTCGGTAAGAATAAATTGTGCTTAACACCCGAGCATATCCTTACTTTAAAGGAAAATTTTAAAGGGTGATTCTAAAGGATAATTTTATGAAATATTTACTCAATCAATTAAAAGTAGCATTTACCTCGAGCTTTAATAAACAAAGTAAAGTGGTTTGCAACTATACAGATAACTACTATGGCGACCAATGTTGTCAGTCAAAAAGCGAGTGATAAAATCGCAATAGTGGTTAACATTGCTGTTAACCACTGTCACGCCTTTTTAGCCGGTATTACGCATACCTGTTGCAATACCTGTCATGCTTACCATTAATAGTTGCTCACACAATGGGTGTTCAGGCTGCTTACGTAAACGCTTTAATGCTTCAATTTGTAATAAATGTAAAGGAAGTAAATAAGGCTGCCTTAATTGAAACGATGTTAAATTCCATTGGTCATTCTCTAGCGTTTCTGTTTGGTCAAGTAGTTTAAGTAGCGTTGCTTTATCAGCCGCAAGCTGTGCTCTTAATTCATCTCCCAACGGTTGTAGCTTAGTTTCAACAAGGCTTTCGTCATACATTTTAGATATTTGACTGTCAGACTTTAAATACACCATTTCAGTTAATGAAACTCGCGCTTTAAAATACGGCCAATTTTTCAGCATGTCGGCAATAGTATCACTTTGTTGTGTCGCTATTTCAGCGATTGCTTGACCAAAGCCTAGCCAACTAGGGACTACTAATCGGTTTTGGCTCCATGCAAAAATCCATGGGATGGCACGTAACGATTCAATACCACCATCAGATTTACGCTTGCTCGGACGAGAGCCTAACGGTAGTGACGATAATTCTTGCTCTGGTGTTGCTTGCCTAAAATAAGTGACAAAATCGTCTTGTTCGCATACATAATCTCGATAGATATCGCAGCTTCTTGCTGCCATTTCACCCATTAATTTACGCCAAGAGGCTTTAGGTGCTGGTTGAGGTTTCACTAAACTCGCCAGTATCGCGCTGGCATATAAATGCAAACTACGAACGGCTAAATTCGGTAGGCCAAATTTAAAGCGAATGGTTTCACCTTGCTCAGTTACCCGTAAACCACCTTCTAATGTACCCGGAGGCTGTGAGGCAATAGCTGAATGTGCAGGGCCGCCGCCACGACCAATTGTACCGCCGCGACCATGAAAAAGCTTCAGTGTAATTTTATGGCCTTTAGCAACGGCAACTAATGCTTCTTGTGCTTGGTATTGTGCCCATGCTGCTGCTAATACTCCTGCATCTTTGGCTGAATCACTGTAGCCAATCATTACATGCTGATCGCCGTTAGTACGCGCTACATATTGTTCATCGCTTAATAATACGTCAATAACGCCCGACGCATTATTTAAGTCGTCTAGTGTTTCAAAGAGTGGTGCTATCGGCATATCCCAGGTAATGTCTGTTGCTTTCATAAGTAAGTTAACGGTGAGTACGTCACTTTGGTTACTTGCCATTGAAATAACATACAGGCCGAGCACTTCTTTTGGCTGTTGTGCAATAAAAGAAAAGGTATCTAATACTTCTTGAGTTTGTGCTGACCAAGAGACATTCGGCAGTAATGGGCGAGTATTTTTTAATTCCTGTTGAAGAAATTGGCAGCGTTTTTTCTCGTCCCAAGAAAGGTAATCGCCTAAACCAAGTGCTGATACTATGTCTGCAATGGCTTGATCATGAAATTCACTGTGCTGGCGAACATCTAATTTTACTAACGAAATACCAAAACAATGTACTTTACGAATAACATCGAGGAGTAGTGAATTAGCGCTGCGCGTTAAACCGACTTCAAGTAAGCTTTCACGACATAATAGCAAAGGTTGTAATAATGCTTCAGGGCTGGCAATAACACCTTGGGTATTATTTTCTTTCAGTAGGGCAATACTTTGCTCAAGTTGAGTAATGGTAAGTTTAAGTACATTACGATATGGACCAATATTTTTGGTGTCAGCAAGGATAAGTTCCTCAGAGGCTTTGTCCATTGACAGCTCTAAGTATAAGGTTTGAAAATCGGCCAAATAGAGTTCTGCGGCTAATAGGCGCGCTTGAATAATGGCTTTTTTACTTAACTCTGCTGTAACAAACGGGTTACCGTCGCGATCGCCAGCCATCCAACTTGCCATGGTAATAGGTGTGGCATTTAAGGGTAAAGGCTGTGATGAAACTTGTTGGCACAGTTGGTCTAACTCACGCACAAACTTAGGCACGGCGGTCCACAAGCTATTACTAATCGCATTTAAGCCCCAGCGAGATTCATCAAGCGGTGTGGGGCGTTGACCTCTAATTTCGTTGGTATTCCAAGCTTGTTCAATTAATTCTTCTATTCGGCTGTTAAGTTCAGGCCCAGTTGCTTCAAGTTGCTCAGCAATTTCGTGGTACTTATGAATAAACGTTCGTCTATTAACTTCCGTAGGGTGCGCTGTTAACACTAATTCAATATGTAATTTTTTGACCGCCGTTAAAAATGTCTCAGGGTCAACATTACCTAACTCGTCTTTTAGTGACTCTAGCGGATGCGGTAAATCTAATTCAGCTAGGCCTTGCTCACTTGCCGTATGTTGCTGTTCGGCCACATTGGCTAAGTTGAGAAACTGGCTAAATGCTCGGGCATAAACAAGCAAGTCTTTCTCATCGCACGATTTAAATAATGTTTTTAGCTCATCAATAGCGTAGGTTTTCTCGGCTACGCCGTCTTTTGCGAGTAGGCGTACTTGCTCAATATTGTTTAACCAACGCTGATCGGTCTCGTTAGCAATAGTTTGCCCTAACACCGATCCGAGTGATCGTATATTTTGTGAAATTGTTTCTAACATTGGTTCACTTCCGACTGTATTTGCTTATTTATCAGTAAGGTTATGCTAGAAGTTAAATTGAATAGAGTCTAATATATAATTTAAATTTTAAGTATAGATAAAATTCTATTTAAAGGTGTTAGGTGAATAATAAACAACCAACAATCAGGCAGCTACAATTAGTACAAGCGTTAGCGCGGTACCAACGGTTGTCATTGGTTGCTGAAAAACTATTTATTTCTCAGCCGTCGGTATCAATTCAGCTAAAAAATTTAAGTGAGTTAATTGGCTTACCAATTTACTATAGTAAAGGGCGTCACTTAGAACTTACCGATGCGGGAAAAGCGGTATTGCGTGCGGCTAATCAAATATTCCAGTCATTGGGAAACTTGAAAACCGATATTGATAACTTACAAGGGGTTGTGACCGGCACTTTATCAATTGCCGTTGTTACTACGGCACAATATTTTTTACCTTTGTTATTGGCTGCATTTAACAAACATTATCCACATGTTGAAGTAAAACTAGAAATTGGTAACCGTGAGGTGATTTATTCAAGGCTGCGTAATAATAGCGATAATTTTTATTTATTTAGTCAAATACCAGCAGGCATAGAGGTTATCGAAGCGCCATTTTTAACTAACGAATTGGTGGTAGTCGCACCAGAGCGACATGAATTAACCTTACAAAATAAGGTAAGCCTAGCGCGCTTGAGTCATTACCCGTTTATATTAAGAGAGCAAGGTTCAGGTACGCGAGAGGCGGTTGTAAACTTATTTAATCAATGTGGCTTTGAATTACGCGAAAAAATGACAATTGCCAGTAGTGAAGCTATTAAACAAGCCGTTGCCGCAGGATTAGGCTTATCGGTTTTAAGTCGCCATAGCTTAGACTTTGGCATTATTCCCGGTATTAAGGTGCTAGAGGTTGAGCAGTTTCCAATAATAAACCAGTGGCGCTTGGTGCAAAGGGCTTCACAAAATCAAAGTTTACTAGCGAAAGCTTTTGAGCAATTTATGCTTGATAATGGCACTAACATTTTAGCTAGCGCCATTAAAAATACAGCCATTTAAGCTTTTGCTGTTTCGGCTTTTTGTTGCATTAAGTCCATTAGTACGCCTTGCAGTGCCAGAATTTGTGCGGTTAATGCTTTACGTTCTTCTTTAGCCGATTCAGAGTCGTCTCCCCTAAGCTTGGTTAATTTTTCTTTAAGCTCTTGAATTTGCTCTTCTAACTGCTTTATCTGAGCATCTATAGGTGCTTCATTTTTATTTTCTGATTTTTTTACTTCATCTGCCGACTTAGCGTTTAATTGCTTAACAATATTTCTGCCTAATTCTCTTTTTTCTTGAGCTAATTTTTCAGTACCTTCAGGTGAAATACTTACTTTTACGGATGAGTTATCAGCGTTGATACTTTCTGATGTTTGATCAGCGACTAAGTTTGCTGCTTGCTGCGAATTACCTGATATTGAATTTATTGACTGTAGATCATTATTAGTAAATCTAAGTTGAGTAAATTTTTCAGATGAAATTATATTGACCATAGTAAAGTGAGCGGCTTAGGTGAGCATATTCATGCTATCGACCTTAATTATAAAACTTTAATCATTTTTAACTGGTTAGCCTTAGGGCTATTTTTAGATAAACCATAAGTACATTTTACTGAACCTGCTATTAGAGCATTTGTGCAATAAATTGTTTTGTTATTACCGGTGCCTGTTGTGTAAATTATTGATACTGTATATATTAATGTAATAATTTAATAGCTACTAAATGGATTGTTACCGAATATGACAGGATCACTTAAGGCTAAAATCGAAATTACCGATGTATTTGAGCTGTTACCAGGGAAAATATTAGACGTTCAGCTTAATCACCCGTTGCAGGTTAGATTAAAACTCCCCTTAATTGGTTATGTGATGGGGCAATACATCATTTTAAAATACCCACCAATTGTTAAAGAAACGGATTATGAAGATGTGCTTAAAGAAGGTAACGTCGCGATAGTACGTTATTTACTAGAAGGTGATCAGGGTAAGTGTTTTGCTTTTCGAGCCACTATTCAAAGCATAACTAAACGGCCAGATAAATTTCTTATATTAAATTACCCTGAGCGCATTGAAAACCGACAATTACGTATGCACCAACGTGTAATGACACATTTACCTGCAGCATTATCAATGAATGAAAGTGGTGAGTCTACGGATCAAATTCAGGGAATGATTGTTGATATTTCATTGAAGGGCTGCGGTTTTACCTTTAAAGCGTCTAATGACAAAGTAAGCGTTAATAAAAGAGATGTACTAGTGCTAATAAAGTATGCCAATGACGAATTAATTAGCATTCCTGCTAAAGTGTGTAACAGTCGAAATGATAAGGGGAAAGTAAGCGTTGGTATTAAGTTTACTGATGGCGATAAACAAGTTGCAACATTGCTGGAAAGCTTATTTATCGACACAAGCATTATTTAATCGGGCGTGTAGTTATTACAGGCTAACTATCAAGCGTTTCCATAAACTCTAGCGCCTTCTTAACTGCTTTTTTGACATTTTCTGACATTTCAAAACTTTCTGAAGCTGGCAAATAAAATGCCATATCTACCTCATGGCGAATATATCGTGTTGGCAGTTGATTAAGTACCACACAGGTTAAATCAGCAATGAAATCACTATCGTAATTTTCTTCTACTTTTAATTCAGCAAAGCGTTGAACAACCAGTTTTTCGTAGAAGTTGTGAATGTCATCTGAAATTTTCATAAAACGTTCTCTTATGTCAATGTAGTTTAAGAGTAATGCTAGATGAGTGAAAAAGCTAATGTTTTTCATTAATAATCGATGATTTTTTGCTGAAGACTTACCTAACGCTTTTCTTGCATTTCAATTTGTCGCTCAACTTTTGAAATAGCTTGTCGACAGCGCCCTAATCGTTGATGGACAACAAGTACATCGTTAGATGCCTGTGCTCTTTTTGCTGGTGTTGCGGTGTTTAATAATTGCTGCTTTTCTTCTAGCATCACCAATAAGCGGCGTTCAAATTCAATTGTTTCGGAGAGTTTAGTATAAAGGCTTTGAATCGGCTGAAATAAAGATTGCGCTGCTTTTTTGTAATTCCGCTGCTTATTTGCGTTAAGGGTTATGTTTTCAGCTTTGTTAATACTGTTATTTGCTTCGATAGCGGTGATCACTGACGCTATTTGTTGCTCTATTAATATAAGCCGATGTTGAGATAATGCATTTTTATGCTGTGTAAGCAAACGGGCTAATTCTGCATTTTTATGCTGAATTTCTTCAACATAAGGTACTAATAACTCACTGTTAGTTGAAAATAAGGTTTCGGCAAAAAGATGAGAGTCTTTACGTAACTTGAAGGCTTTGTTTGACTTGTTTTTTAAATCAATAGCCTGTGCTTGCGCTAATAAAGCGATAAGTATGGTATCTATTTTATTAATCGCGTTTGCTGTTAACACTGCTAATTTATCCCCAAGCTTGATAAGCGAGATTGCAAGACATTAGCACCACAATAACAATAAAAACAGGGCGAATAAATCGACTGCCAAATTTGATAGCACTGTGAGCGCCTACCCAAGAGCCTGCCATAATAAATAATCCCATTGAAATACCTAGCAAGGCATTAACGCTGCCAAGATAAATAAAGGTAAGTAAGCTACAAAAGTTACTAACGAAATTAGCTGAACGGGCTAAGCCACAACTTAATAAAATATTAATTTTGTATAGCGCACTTGATGATGCTGTCCAAAATGCACCCGTGCCAGGGCCTGCTACACCATCGTAAAAGCCAAGTACTATACCTTGCAGTGACTGTGTAACTTTAAGTTTGGTGGTTGTTTGTGGAAGACCTTGTTCATTACCAACGATATTTTTTGAAAAGAGGGTGTATACCGCAGTGACTATAATTAATACAGGAAGCGCTTTATCAAGAAACTCAACGGACAAATGACTAACAATTAATGTGCCCGCAATGGCGCCTACAGCTGTAAAAATTATTGATAAACGCCAGAATGAGGGATCAAAAAGCTTTTTCTTATAAAAAGTAATGGACGCGGTTAATGAGCCGAACGACGCCGCGAGTTTATTTGTCCCTAAAGCTACATGAGGGGGTAAGCCAGAAGTGAGTAATGTTGGAACAGTTAGCATACCACCGCCGCCAGCAATTGCGTCTATTAGACCCGCAAAAAAGCCGACGCTACATAATGTGATCCATAATTCTAAATCCATTATTGGATCCATTAAGCTTACTCATTTTATCTAATTTAACTTTCGGTAAGTTTATCATAATCATCTAAATTGTATGCGTGTTAATTTTTTATATGTTATGAAAAAACTTAATTTGCTTATCAAGCTGACTCTACACGAAATTACTTTTTCTTTTTGGCATAAACAGGGAGTCTATATAAATAAAGTATCAATTGCGGATTAAAAGTAGCTATTGCCTTAGCCTTAATGGTGTTGAATGTAAAATTATAGTTCACGAATAATTTTTAACCGCGGAATATTAGGTATACAAACTTGTGCAAGTAAAAGCTTCGCTCTGCATTTACGGTAATGACGGGGGAGCCATACTTCATTCTCAACTTATAAATAAAACAAACGAAAAAGTCGGTTATTTGGATAGTTGTTTTTCAGAGATAAAAATAGAATGTTTATTCTATTTTTATCTTGTTTTATTATAAATGATAAGTTATCAGTTGTTTTATTCCTATCTCTATGTATTTTAATAATAATATTACCTTTTATTAAAGGGCAGTGACCAAAAAAAGAACACCTTAAATAATTTAAATTTGACTTACTACGAAAGAATTAGTAAAACAGTAAATAGCAAATATTTATTGTCTATTAAGACGATTGTTTAATTATTGCTTATCTATAGTAAAATTTCGGCGGTCAACTTTTATTAAATCGTTAACATTGAGCCGTAGCTAAGATCAAAGGGCAATAGCCTTTAATACATTTGAATAATTATTTAAATAAAAGTAAATAAACAATCTTTTTAATAGCTCTTAGTTGACAGCTTGGCTGTCGTCTGGGAATATTGCATGGTTTTATTCTAGAGAAATTAAAACTTTTACAAAAAAATGGCAAACCATTAAGTTTGCATTAACAAATTTTTGTTATCAAAATTCAAAAGCAATTGGTTGGGAACTATGTCCAAATTAAGCAGAAAAAGCCTTATCGCTTCAACGGTAATTGGCGCCTTAACATTATCAGCGAGCAACTTCGCATCGGCTGATAAACTTTCAGATTTACATAAAGAAGAGTCACGTATTGTGAAAGCTTCTGTTAAATCACAAAATAAAATCAACAGCATTTATGAGCAAACAATCGACATGCTTGGTGAATACCGTAACACTGTTGATGAAGCTGAAGTATTAAAAGGCTACAACGATCACGTTCAACGTATGGTTGATGGTCAACGAGCTAATATCAAATCATTAGAAGAACAAATTGCTGGTATCGATAAAACTAAGCAAGGTGTTGTTCCATTAATGTATAAAATGAT
>JBMZCX010000038.1:0-27874 GCA_049613795.1 Thalassotalea sp.
CGATCACCGACAGCGCGGGTGAAACTGATACCTCGACATTAACGATTTCAGTGACTGCAGCAGTAAATATCCCTCCAGTAGCAGAAAATGATACCTTTTCTATAGATGAAAGCGGGAGCGTTTCAGGGAATATCATTACGCATAATGATGGCGATGGAGTTGTTGACCATGATGGTGGTGACGGTTCAATACTTATGATTACGCATATTAATGGTACTGCGTTAACCTTCGATGCAAATGGTTTTGCTACTGTCAATGTTGACGGTGGAGAGCTAATTATTTCTGAAAATGGTAATTTTACTTATGTGAACACAGAAGGTTACGTATTAGGTGATAGCTATCCTAGTTTTGAATATACTTTAAGCGATGGTACTGACTCAGCTAGTGCTTTTGTGACAATTGATATTAATGATTCAGCGCCTGAGGCGGTTGATGATTTTAATTATCTAGACTTTGAGTCATATGAAGGGGTTACTGATCCTGCTGGTGTCATCGGTAATGTGATCACAGGGGGAAGCTCTGGTGATAATATTGATCGTTCAGTTGATGGTGATATTAGACTGGTACAATTCAATTTCAATGGTCAAGACTTCGTTTTTGATGATAGCCGTACATCATTCGTTATTGATACGGGATTTGGCCAGTTCACTATGTACAATACAGGTGCGTATGAATTAATTATACCTGAAGGTATTCCTGTAGATATGGTCCCTAGTAATTTTCAAATAGTTTATACAATAGAGGATGGTGATGCAGCTAATCCAGAAACAGACAGTGCAACATTAAATATTGATTTAATTCACTATAATGAAAATGTGGTCGCTGACCAACCATCGTCAGAAGGCCAGCTAATTGATCTTTCAAATAGTGAGCAAGTAAGTGAAAATAGTATTGCTTCAGAAAATGAAACTTCTGCTATTGATTACGATATTAGTGAATTAATGTCAGCAGAAAGCAGTGAAAGCCTTGATGGATACTTTTTTATTGAAGTTGATAATGCAGCACAAAATAGCCAAAGTGATGAATTACTATCTGCTATTAATGAAGTCGATACTGAAGCAACAGTAACGAATACTTTGCTAACTGAAGGCGCTACTTTAATTAGTGATGCTTCGCCAGAAAGTGTGCCACCACAAATTGAACTTGACTCTACTGACCATATATAATTAAGTAGAGAAAATTTGTAAATGATTACAAAGATCTAATGGTGTAGTAGTATATTTATTTATGCCATTAGAACTTTAATGAATCGAATCGGTAGCTTAATTTAAGGGATCAGATATTTCGTGCAATCATCAGTACAACCCTCAGCTCAATGGACAATAAACGCTTCCCAAAAGTTAAGTTCAGATCCTCTACTTGATAGCTTAGTATTACTTACTGAGCATTTTGGTAATCCTTGTTCTGCTGATGCTCTTTCTGCAGGGCTACCGCTCACAGGCACTAATTTAACTCCCGAACTATTACCGCAAGCAGCATCCCGTGCTGGCTTAAGTGCTAAGTTGGTGCGTAAAGGGCTGAACGAACTCCCTTCAATGCTACTTCCTTGTATTTTAATGCTTAAAGATAAAAAAGCGATTGTATTACAAGAGCTTGATATTGAAAGTAATAAGGCCATTGTCTCTTTACCTGAAACGGGGGGAGAAGAACAACTTACCATTGAAGAATTAGAATCAAGTTTTGTTGGTTATTTGTTTTTAATAAAGCAGCAGTATCGTGGTGATAGAAATTTTGATGTGCATATAGATGACTCGAAAGAGCATTGGTTATGGCAGAAAATTAAAAATACTTCTTCAATCTATCGTGATGTCATTATCGCTTCGGTAATGGTTAATATCTTTGCGCTTGTGTCACCACTTTTTGTTATGAATATTTATGACAAAGTGGTGCCTAACCTTGCTTTTGAATCATTATGGGTACTTGCGATAGGTGCTGGTATTGCGTATGTTTTTGATTTTATTTTAAAGCAACTTCGCGGTTATTTAATTGATGTGGCAGGTAAAAAAATAGACATTGAAGTGTCTTCTAAGCTTTTTGCAAAAGTTATCGGTATGCCACTTGAAAAACGCTCACCCAGCGTTGGTGGCATGGCAAAACAATTAGGGGAATTTGATAACGTTAGAGAGTTCTTATCTTCGGCGACGATCAGCGCGCTAGTCGATTTACCTTTTGCCCTATTATTTATGTTTTGTATTTGGCTAGTTGCGGGAGATTTAGTGATGTTCCCTATTCTTGCTTCTGTTCTTATTATTGGTTATACCTTGTTAAATCAAGCAAAGTTAAAAAAAGCGATTGAAGAAACTAATAAGTTTTCAAGCTTACGTCATGGCCATTTAATTGAGTGCTTGAGTACATTAGAATCTATTAAGGCTAATGGTGCGGAAGGCATTGTGCAAAATGCATGGCAGCAAATGATTGGCCACACTTCTACTTGGTTATTAAAATCTAAAGTGATCACCAATTCAGTACTTAACTTTGCCAGTTTTATGGTGCAAATATCGGTGGTTGCAGTAGTTGTACTCGGGGTTTATCGCGTTTCAGATAATTTAATTTCAATGGGAGGAATTATTGCAGCGGTGATGTTAACAAGTCGAGCAATATCGCCTATTGCAAAACTTGCAGGACTAATGACGCGCTCTAATCAAACCATTAGTGCTTTAAAACAACTTGATAGTTTAATGGAGCAAGAAGGCGAATTTGAAGATAAAGCGCATTTAGTTAGCCGAACCAAGCTAAGTGGCCATATAAATGCGGAAAATATTAGTTTTACTTATCCTCATGCTGATATCGAGTCATTGCAGAAAATGTCGGTCAACATTAAGCAAGGAGAAAGAATTGCTATTGTTGGTCATAATGGCTCCGGTAAAACCACATTAGCTAAATTACTACTTGGCCTTTATCAGCCAACAAAAGGGACGATACAATTCGACGGCTTAAATCATCAACAAATACACCCCAGTGATCTGCGCCGAAATGTTGGTTACCTACCACAAGATATTGTATTATTTCACGGTACTATTCGTGAAAATATTCTTTTTGGTACTCGCCAAGTAACTGAATATCAATTAATAAGAGCTGTTCAGCTTTCAGGGGTTAATGTTTTCACTGATCATAATAGCCAAGGACTTGATCAACAAGTAGGTGAAAGTGGTAGTGCATTATCTCGTGGGCAAAGGCAATCTATTGTGCTTGCGCGGGCAATATTAAACTCTCCACAAATATTATTATTAGATGAACCAACAGCTAGCCTAGATGCACGCGCAGAAAAACAATTTATTCAATCTATTCAAGCTACCGCAAAAGACCGTACCATGTTGTTAATTACCCATAAAATGGACTTATTAAAGCTGGTTGATCGCATTCTTGTGTTAGATAAAGGGCAATTAATTATTGATGGCCCGAGAGACTCCGTAATAGCACAGCTGAAAGGTGGAAAGTTGAAAAAAGAGGTTAACCTATGAAAGTCAGTCAACAAGATTTAGAAATGGCTGATGATGTTTATGGCGCTATGCTGACAGAAGTGCCAAGCTTACATCGACTCACTATTTGGGCGATGGCAGGGTTACTTTGTTGCTTTCTTATTTGGTCGTATTTTGCAGCATTACAGCAAGTGACATCAGGTATGGGTAAAATAATCCCTTCAACACAAGTACAAATTATTCAGAGCTTAGATGGCGGGGTGTTACAACAGTTGTTTGTTCAAGAGGGGATGCAAGTCACCAAAGGACAAGCCATTGCTCGAATTGATGATACACGCTTTAGATCAGATTTTGCCGAGCAAAAACAAGAGGTAAACAGCCTTAGAGCTAATGTTATTCGTCTTAGGGCTGAACTTTCTAGCATTTTAATTGGCGATAATAAAAAGTGGCAGCTTCAAATAAACATTAATAAAAAAGCACCGATCTATCCAGCAGACTTAAAAGATAGTGCTAAGTTTATGGTAGAAAGACAGCAAGAAGAATATGCAGGCAGGCTCGATAACTTAATTAATCAGTTGGCAATTCAAGAGCAGCAGATTCAACAGCGAGAGCAAGAGCTTGCTGAATTAGAATCGAAAATTAATACGTTAAAAATTAGCTATCAAATTGCCAAAAAAGAACTTGATTTAACGCGTCCATTAGCGGAAAAAAATATAGTTTCTAAAATTGAGCTTTATAAGTTAGAGCGTAGTGTTAACGAATTAAAAGGTGAATTAAGTGCTGTACGCTTATTATCACCCAAGTTAAAATCTGCACTACAAGAGTCGATTTTAAATCGTCGCGAAACAGCGTTGGCTTATCGAACAGAAGCGAGAGCAGAACTCAACGAACTGCAAAATAAGCTATCTCGAATTAACGAGTCGCAAGTTGGTGCGCAAGATAAAGTGAATAAAGCCTCAATACTCTCGCCTGTTGTCGGTACTATTAAAACCATCCACATTAATACCCTTGGGGGCGTTGTTAAGCCCGGTGAAACCATTGCTGAAATTGTCCCAACCGAAGATAAATTAATGGTAGAAGCAAAAATAAAGCCTCGAGATATCGCTTTTATTTACCCTGGTTTGCCAGCGGTTGTTAAAATTACCGCATACGACTTTGCTCGTTATGGTGGACTTACTGGCAAGGTTGAACATATCAGTGCTGACACAACACAAGACGAAGAAGGCAATAGCTTTTATTTAATTAGGGTGCGAACTGATGCCTCTAGCATTAAGAACAATAAAGGCGAAGAAATGCCAATAATTCCAGGTATGTTGACCGAAGTTGATGTTATTACTGGTAAACGTACCATTTTAGAATATATATTAAACCCACTATTACGAGCTAATGAAGCGGCGCTAAGGGAACGGTAACGCTGAGCTAATAACAATAAATTATACAAATACGGAATATTTATGAAAAATTTACACAAAAAAGCAATGTTTGGGCTTTTAGGAATTTCGGCGCTTTGTAGTGCCAACATAAGTGCGCAAAGCTTAGAAGCAGCAGTAGCGAAAGCACTTGATACACATCCTGATATTCGTCAGTCATTTGCGCGTTTTAAAGCAAAAGAAGAAGACGTAAATCGAGCTTCTTCGGGCTACTTTCCTACCATCGACTTAACTGCTGGTTATGGCTATGAATATACTGATACGCCAGGTAATAGACGCAGTGCAGTAAATGGTGATGACGGAAAAACGGAATTGGCGCGTGGCGAATTTGGCATTAGTATTAAACAAATATTGTTTGATGGCATGTATACCAGTAATGATATCGATCGCACCATGTTTGAAGCAAGTGCAGAGCAATGGACCCTTATTGCTGATGCTGAAGATCTTGCTTTGCATGTGAGTAAAGCTTATTTAAATGTAATAAAAACGGAAGCGTTGATTAAATTATCAGAAAAAAATATCGCGTCACATCAAGCTATTTATGAACAAATAAAAGAACGTACAGATTCTGGTTTAGGTAGTATTGCTGACTTGTCACAAGTAACGGGGCGTTTAGCGCGTGCGCAATCTAATATGATTTCAGCACGTAATAACAATCTTGACGCCAGAGCACAGTTTATTCGGTTAACTAATACGCAGCCTGAGAATTTAGTGGTGCCCGTGCCAGATGCCGATATGCTACCAAAAGACAAGCAAAGCGGTGCTAGTTTAGCACTGAAACGCCATCCAGTGATAAAGTCAGCTCAGCAAGACATAAGGGCAGCACGTTCATTTAAAAGTGCTGTTAAGTCTAACTATTACCCTAAATTGTCGTTAGAGTTAGCGGCAAATTCAGATAATGATATTGCCGGTGAAAGCGGTATTAATCGACTGGGTCCTGATGTTGGCGGTCACCGTAACGACGCCACGGCAATGCTACGTTTACGCTATAATTTTTACTCTGGAGGTAAAGACATTGCTAATGAGCGAAACGCCGCTTATAAAGTGTCTGAAGCGCAAGAAATAAATGCAAGCGCACATCGCCAAGTCACTGAAAGTTTCGGCTTAGCATGGAATGCTTATGAAATGTTGGCATTACAAAAAACATACATTAAGCAGCATATTATTACGTCTAAAGACACACAGTTAGCTTACAAACAACAGTTTGACATTGGTCAACGCAATTTACTTGACCTACTTGATACAGAAAATGAGCTCTTTCAAGCCCGTAAAGATTATTTAGATGCAGACTTTAATGAATTGAGTGCTAAATACCGCTTACTTAATGCAACAGGGCAGTTACTTGACTCATTAAGAGTTACTCGTTCAAGTGCATGGAAAGGTGAACATGAATATGAGCAAGGAGCTTACAATGAATAAGTTATCGATTAACCCATTTAAATCAGCGCCAAAATATATGACGGCATTGGCAACGGCGCTTGTTATTAGTGCTTGCGCTGATACCCGTGTTGTTGCCATAGACGAACCTGTTACACAGCTTAATGATTTAGCCGATTATGATAGTGATGGCGTAATTAAAGCACGTGAAAAATGTGATGGCACAACGCTGGGCGCTTTAATCGACAATTATGGCTGTGGTACAAAAATTTCGCATATTGAGCCCTTTAAAATTGATATTAAATTTGAGCATAACTCATACGAAATCCCAGCTTCAGCTTATGTAGAAATTAGAAAATTAGCTAACTTTTTAGAAAAGTACCCAGAAGTTAATATTTTAATTGAAGGACATACCAGTAAAGTAGGCACAAGGGCGCTTAATCAAACCCTATCAAATAACCGTGCTCAGGCGGTTGCGTTGGTATTAGCAACAGACTTTAGTATTGACCAGCATCGTATTTCGTCGGTGGGTTATGGCTATGAACAACTTGAAGATGAAGGCAACACTGAACATGCGCATGCTGCTAATCGTCGTATAATGGCGGAGATTTCACATACGGAAAGTATTGATGAACTCAAGTGGACCATTTATACGGTAGACCAAGCGAAGTAATTTACAGTGAGTAGTATTAAGTTACAGCGCTTATACAAATGGCCGCTGACAACATTTATTTTAATACTACTTATTAGCTTAATGTGCCTTTCAAGACTTGTTGCTCAAACCAATGAACCGCTTGATGAAAATAAAATTATCTCCTCGCTAGAGCAAAGCTATGGCGAAAGGGCGGGTAAAAGAGGTAAAGCTTGGTTTAAGTTAATGCGTTCAAAAGCGGGAAATTCTGAGCAAGAAAAATTAACCAAAGTGAATCGATTTTTTAATTTATTTAGATTTATTGAAGACAAAAAACTTTGGGGTGTCAGTAATTATTGGGCAACACCTATTGAGTTTATTGGTGTAAACGGTGGTGACTGTGAAGATTATTCAATCGCTAAGTATTTCACCTTACTTGAATTAGGCATTGCCGATGAAAAAATGAGGATCACAATGGTAAAAGCAGTCAAACTCAATCAATACCATATGGTACTTGCTTATTATGAAACCCCCAGCGCAATGCCGTTAATTTTAGACAACATAGACGGCACTATTAAGCGAGCAAACCAGCGACAAGACTTAATTCCTGTGTATAGCTTTAATGCTAGCCAACTCTGGTTAAATAAAGAAAAAGGGCGTGGCGTGCTCAGTGGAAAATCCTCAAAACTGAAATTATGGCGTGATTTAAGACAACGTATCGCCACAGCAACACTTAAACAACCCAAGTTCCAAATGGAGTTTTAAGATCATGACCTTATTTAGAGAAATAAACTCACTGCTATTCGGCCTGTTTTTATTAGTGATGTCGAGCTTGGTTTATTTTCAATTTACCCAAACGCGCGATTTTATGAGTCAGCAAATGGACTCAGACTTAAATAATACCATTACCTCTTTAGGGCTTATGCTAAAACCGCATTTAGAAACAGGTGATGTTGCCACGGCAGAAACCCTAGTGAATGTAATTTTTGAGGGTGGGTTTTATCGTAAAGTTACACTTAAATGGTTGGCTGACGGTAAAGAACAAGTTTGGGAGAACCCTATTGTTATCAACGGTGTTCCGCAGTGGTTTATTAATTTAGATCTCTTTGAGTCGCAAACTAAAGAGACGCTAATTACCTCAGGCTGGATGCAATTAGCTACCCTTGAAGTAGAAGGTCATCCCGCGCTTGGCTACAAAGAACTCTGGCGCGTAATGAACGACACCGTGATGATTTTATCGCTGTTATTTATTTTATCTATTATCGCACTAAGATTCAGGCTTAACCGCATTTTAAAACCTTTACACAACATTGCTACGCAAGCCAAACAAATTTCCCAACGACAATTTACACAAGATATTGAGTTACCCAAAACCACAGAGCTTAAAGATGTGGTGGGTGCCATCAATTCAATGTCAGGGCAATTAAAAAAAATATTTTCAACCTTAGATGAAGAAGTGCATGACCTTAAAGAAGACAAACTTATTGATCATGTTTCCCACTTACCGAACCGTCAATATTTGTCGGCACAAATTAATAATTGGCTAAATGAACCTGGGTTTGGCGGCTTAATACTGGCAAAGTTTGATTGGCTTGACGACATTTATAGTAAATATGGCTATCAAGGTCGTGACGAAATTATTAAAGTTATTTCACAGCGAATGCAAGCTGAGTTACCTGAAGTAGCTGACTGTGTTATTGCCCGTATTGCTAATACCGAATTTGCTTTTTTAATCACCAAAGCAGAAAAAAGCACCATTGAACTGTATCTACAGTCATTAATTCGACTGATTAATCAAGAGATCAGTAAAGCGGGTTGTACGCCGAATGAACAGTTTGCATTAGGTGTTAGTCAGCGTATTGAGAATATGGACGCCTCCGATTTATTGTCGCAGTCAGATAATGCCTTACAGCAAGCACAGCAAACCAGTAAAGTAAGTTATTGGATAGATGCAGAGCAGCCGCAAAAATACAGTCGTGAACAATGGCGCAGTAAGTTGGTAGATGCCATTAACAATAACCATTTTATCTTTCAATGGCAGCCAGTGGTTAGTATTGCCACACAAGCGATTATTCAGCGCGAAATATATTGCCGACTATCCATTGATGACAACATTGTTACAGCATCAGAATTTATGCCTTTTATTGAGCTGTTGTCATTAGGTTCTCAGCTTGATCAATGCTTATTATCATCGATTGAACAGCAAAAGCTATTAGCCAAAACGGAGCATGGTATCGCCATTAACCTTACGCGCGATAGCTTGCAAGATCCTGAATTTTTCTCGTGGCTTGAGCAGTTTCTTAAACAGTCAGCCTATGCTGAGCGTATGTTATTTGAAATTCCAGAATCGGCTGCGATTAGCTCATTTAGCCAATGTCTTCAATTGGTTGATGTTATTAGATCTGCAGGGGCTAAAATTGGTATCGACCAATGTGGTCGTCAAATGGGGTCGTTAGAGTACTTACAAAAGCTACAACCTCACTATATTAAGTTAGATCAATCATTCGCTTATTATGAAAAGCTTCATCAGAATAAGGAACTTTGCCGAGCACTGGTTAATGTCGCTAAAGGGCTGGATATTAATGTAATCATTACCGGTATTGAAGACGAAGAACAGCTTTCTCATTTTTCTTCATTAAAACTAGAAGGCTATCAAGGCTACCTTGCACCGGTTGAAGAAATTGACGAAAAATAACGCATGTATTTAATTATTTGAACCTAGCGATGTATGCTAGGTTTACATATTTCGAGTTCAATTGCTTTTAAGTCAGTAGCAATGTATATCCCCTCACCTCAATGAATGCCACATCGCATGGTTATGTCGCGCAAGGAAGTAATGTAAAAATGAAAGCAGCCAGTAGAACACAGCTCACTTATTTATTATCAGAATTTAAGAAGTACTTAGGTATTGATGCAAATAGTACTTCTAAAAGAGAAAAATTTATTTCAGGCATTGGTGCAATGCTGAGTATTTTACTTTGCCAAATAATTACGCAGCAATATTTTACGCCTCAAGTTTCATTGCTACTTATTGCGTCTATGGGGGCAACGGCAACGCTTGTGTATGCACTACCTCATGGAGCTTTATCGCAACCTTGGAACGTTTTTGGTGGTCATTTTATTTCTGCAATTATTGGTATTATTTGCTATCAAAATATTCCAGACTCTCTATGGGCAAGCTCTATCGCTGTAGGTGGGGCTGTGTTTGCGATGTACTGGCTGCGTTGTTTGCATCCGCCTGGCGGCGCGACGGCATTATTTTGTACCCAAGGCGGTGAAAGCGTTTATAACTTAGGCTTTCACTTTTTATATCAACCTTTACTATTGAATGTTTTAGTCTTAATTGGCGTTGGTATTTTATTTAATGCGTTTTTTTCATGGCGGCGCTATCCCGCGCATTTAAATTTTCGCCATTTAAGTAGTAACCAATCATTTAACCATTTAAGTCATGAAGACTTTAGTGCTGCGTTGTTAAAGGTAGACTCTTTTGTTGATATATCAACGGAAGAGCTAGCCGTTATTTTTGATCAAGCGCTTGCCCACGCGAATGAAAATAAACCACAAAAAAAATTACTACTTAAAGACGGGCGCTTTTACAGCAATGGTGCTCTTGGTGAAAGTTGGAATATAAAACAAATTACGGAGATTACACCGCAGCAAGTCACTTATAAAGTGATTGCGGGTAAAGATAGTGGCGAATTTAAAACGTGTGATCCTCGCTTTTTTAATCGTTGGGCGTTATTTGAGGTTGAACGTGAACAAGGCTGCTGGATTAAGAGTAAATAAAAGCATAAATATAAACTTGGTATTTATACCATTGTTTGTTACAAATGTACTATTGTTTGTTCTTGTGATTGGAAAATAAGTGTTTGATTATATTATTGTTGGTGCCGGCTCAGCAGGTTGTGTACTCGCTGCTCGTTTAAGTGAAGACCCTAAAGTCTCAGTATGCTTATTAGAAGCGGGTGGAGCAGACAGTAGTGTATTAATTCATGCACCAATGGGGTTGGCAGCGATAATGCCGACTAAATTTAATAATTGGGCTTTCGAAACGATTCCTCAGACGGGGTTAAACGGCCGTAAAGGCTACCAACCCAGAGGAAAAACACTAGGCGGCAGTTCTTCTACTAATGCGATGTTGTATGTACGATGTAATGCATGGGACTACGATAATTGGGCGGCATTGGGTAATAAAGGTTGGAGTTACCAAGAGGTTTTGCCTTACTTTATCAAGTCTGAAGGCAATGAGTTTTTTACCGATGAACTCCACGGTACATCAGGCCCTTTAGCTGTTTCAAATCCAACCGATGCTAGCAACATTAATGATCTTTTTTTAGCCTCTTGCCAGCAGCAAGGCATTGTCCGCAATGATGATTATAATGGTGCGGAGCAAGCGGGTTGTTTTATGTACCAGCGTACCATTAAAGATGGTGAACGTTGCAGTGCAGCAAAAGCTTTCCTAACGCCCAATTTAATCCGAAATAATCTTACGGTGATCACGAAGGCACATAGTGAAAAAATATTATTTGAAGGTAAAAAAGCGGTAGGTGTACGTTATCAAAAAGACAATAAGTCTGTTGACATAAAATGCACTAAAGAAGTTATTGTCGCCAGTGGTGCTTTTGGCTCGCCGCAATTATTAATGCTTTCGGGTATTGGCCCAGAAAAACATTTAAAAGAAATGGGGATCGATGTGCTTCACCCGCTAGCGGGCGTAGGGCAAAACTTACAAGATCATATTGACTATATTCAAACCTATAAAGTTTCAAGTAAGCACGATACCTTTGGTATATCCCTTTCAGGCATTAGCACCATTGTGAGTGCAATGTTTGAGTGGAAAAATAAACGCACGGGAAAAATAACAAGCTCGGCGGCAGAGTCGGGTGCTTTTTTTAGTAGCGAAAAAGGATTAGTAGCGCCCGATTTACAGCTCGTTTTTGTGCCAGGTATTGTTGATAATCATGCTAGAACGGTTAATTTAGGTCATGGCTATAGTTGTCACCTTACTTTATTGCGACCGGAGTCTATTGGAGAAGTTAAGCTTGCTAGTACAAACCCTAAAGATGCTTTAGCGATTGATCCGAATTACTTTTCTAATGACGCCGATATGAAAGTGTTAATTAACGGCGCTAAAATAATGCAAAATATTTTAGAATGTGCACCATTATCAAGTATTAATCAAAACATGCTATACCCCGTTGAAAATGGTAATGAACAACAATTAGAGCAAGATATAAGGCTGCATGGTGACACGCAATACCACCCTGTAGGAACTTGTAAAATGGGGCAAAAAAATGATGCAATGGCAGTCGTTGATGAGCAATTAAGAGTACATGGTATTGAGGGACTTCGTGTTGTTGACGCTTCAATAATGCCTAAAATTGTGAGTGGCAATACAAACGCACCCACTATTATGATCGCAGAAAAAGCGGCTGATATGATTAAAAACTCATCTTAATTTAGATGGTTTTTATTAATTAAATCAAATAGTAGATTTTATTTTTTAGGATCTTTATCCTATAAAACAATAATGTTCTGAGTGTTTCAGCAAATAAAATATTAAGGTTTATTATGACATACGCCAATATTAGTGGTTGGGGTAAATGTTTACCGCCAGCCGTATTAACAAACGATGATTTAGCTACATTTCTTGAGACAGATGATCAATGGATCACCTCGCGAACAGGGATGAAAGAGCGTCGAATTTCTCATGTTAATGTGAGCGAGCTTGCTTATGTTGCCTGTCAACGCGCATTAGCTGCAGCAGGGAAAAGTGCAGAAGATGTTGATTTAATTGTTTTTGGTAGTACTACCTTTGACGAAGTCTGCCCTAATGCGGCGTCTAATGTTCAGCGTTTGTTAGGTGCTGATAATGCTGCCTGTATGGATGTTAGTACGGCTTGTACTGGGGGAATGTATAGTTTAACGGTTGCCAATTCGATGATCCGTAGTGGCGTGGTTTCATCAGCACTGGTGATTGGTGCTGAATGCATTTCACCAATAATGGACTGGACAAACCGTGATGTCGCGGTGCTTTTTGGTGATGGTGCGGCGGCATTATATTTAGAGAAAAGTGAAGAAGAAACAGGTGTGCTAGCTGAGTCGCTAGGGTGCTATGGTGAATCACGAGATATTTTGTCAGTGCAAGGTTGGGGCATGAAATATGCCAATCAGCAAAAATACTTCGGTGAGTCTAATTGGGCTTTTTTAGGACAAGAAATATTTAAAAAAGCGGTATCAGGTATGGCACAAGCTTGTGGAAAAGTGTTAGAAAAATCAGGGGTATTACCCGAAAATATTGATTTAGTTGTACCGCATCAAGCCAATTTACGTATTATTGATACCTTAGTTAAAAAGCTTAAAATGGATAAAGACAAGGTATTCGTTAATATTGAACGCTACGGAAATATGTCGGCGGCCACTATTCTCGTCGCATTGGTTGAAGCCGTTGAAGAAGGTCGAGTTAACGCGGGTGATACGCTATTAATGCCAGCATTCGGTGGCGGGTTAACATGGAGTGCTCATTTAATTAAATGGGGTCAACGAATAACGCCAATAACGGTAAGTGAAGTTGAATTGCCTGAAAGCGAGCAATCTGGGTTAGCGCTAGTACAAAAAATTATAAATAATAAAGCGTAAGCTTATCTGTTATTTTGGCAGTGCATCCAACGCTGCCAATTTCCTTGATTGTTCTGCAAGTTTGCTAAACATTAGCTTCATCTGCTGCTGTTCTTCAGCATTCAATACTGACAACAATGCTTGCTCTCGTGCTAAGGCCAATGGCACTAATTGTTGATAAATATTTTGCCCTTTTTTGGTTAACGTCAATAGTGACGAACGTTTATCTCCATCATGGGCATTTTTCGCCAGTATTCTTTGCTCAAGTAAACCGCTAATCGCTCTGCTAGTCGGCATTTTTTCTAAATTTGCTTGTAAGCTTATGTCTTTCGCTGAAAGTGGTGAATTATTACCTAATACTGCTAACACACGCCATTGCTGACGTGAAAGGTCAAATTGTCCTGTATAAATTTGCGCGATATTGTCGGTTACTAGCGCTTGTAAATGGGTTAGTTGATAAGGGAAAAAGTGATCTAAAGCTAAGGTCGACATAGTGCTGTTTATTTCTTAGTAATGAATTATCTCTAATTTAGCAAAAAAATGGATAAATGTGATAAAAATTATGCTGAGTATATTTGTTTAACCATCGAATTACTTTACCCTTTATCGGGTCTTAACTAATCATCGTTTTATTAAGGAGTTTTTATGCCACATTTTGTTGTTGATTGCTCAGACAATATTTTATCTATACATAATGAAGATGTAATTAATCAAGAAATTCATCACGTTGCTAATGCGACAGGGTTATTTGATGAGTGTGATATTAAAGTCAGAGTTAACCCCTTTAGTACTTATCTTGTAGGCAATAAGAAAGACGATTTTATTCATGTTTTTGCCAATATTATGGAAGGTCGTACTACTGAACAGAAAGCTAACTTGTCTCAGGTTATTGTGGCTAAGTTGGTTGAAATGTTCCCTAAGGTCGTTAATGTAGCAATGAACGTTAATGACTTTGAAAAAGCGACATATTGTAATAAAAGCCAATTAAGCTAGCTGTTAATTGATGTCAAAAACTGCTGAATTACGACAGCTGGGCACGTGGCTATTAAAACGTTTAAGAAATTCGGGGTTATCGTTCAAAAACGTATTTGAAAAATAAACGCCTAATGGTTTATCCTTGTTTAAATAAGTTTTTACGCGGGTAGTTACCTTGTGCTTTTCAAGTAAGCTTTGCATTACGTAGTTATTGGCCAAAACGGCGTTTACGCGCCCCTTTATCAGTAACTTCAGCAGGCTTTCCGTATTCTTTGTTCTGGCTATTACTTGGTAGCCTTCATTTTCCATCCACTTCAACATATTAGCTCCTAGAAACCCGCCAACCATCGCTTTTTCTTTAAAAGAAGTTTGCTCAGGAGAAAGTGGATTTTCTTTTAATAAATACCATTGCCACTTTTGCTCAGCAATTGTTACTGATATTGTGGCGTATTGGTCTCTGCTACTATTTTTTGATGCGGCAAAAAAGCCATCAGCTTGTTTGTGTTTTACCATATATTGCGCTCTTGCCCATGGCAGTACTAAAACCTTTAGCGAGCGGTTCATCTTTGTTAAAACGCAACGTGTAACATCAACAGCAACGCCTTTAAAGTTTAATGGCGTGGGAATAGGGGGGGGTAATAAATGAGCTTTTATTGGTGAAGCAGCCATAAGGGCATAAGTTATGCGTTGTTAATACAATTGCCTTTTGAGGAGTAGCATGTAAAGTGCCCGAAGGCACAATCATAAATAGACTTATTAATATAACCGCTGTAAGAGCATTCCAAAGGTTCATCGTTTTATTATCCACTATTTGAATTAGCGCATTTTAAAGTGCGCCATAATGGATTCTAATTCCTCACTTAACTCTATTAGCGTATGTGTAGATTTTTTACCTGAGTGTACCAATTCAACTGCATTATGAGAGCTTTCTGCAATCATGTTTATACGTTGAGAAATATCTTCCCCGACTTTATTTTGTTCGTCTGCAGCGGTTGCAATATGATTATTCATATCGGTAATTTCACTGAGTGCAAGCGCCACTTGATTTAAAGCATTTGCTGCTTCTTGGGTTTGCCCTACCGTACCTTCACTTGAGGCTTTACTAAGCGACATAGTTTCAACGCCACGGTTTGAACCTGCCTGTAAGCGCTGGATCATGGTTTGAATTTCTTCAGTGCTGGCTTGGGTGCGTTGGGCTAAGTTTCTAACTTCTTCAGCAACTACGGCAAAACCTCGCCCTTGTTCGCCTGCTCTTGCTGCTTCAATGGCCGCATTCAACGCTAATAAATTAGTTTGGTCGGCAATACTGCGAATAACGTCAAGTACTGAAACGATGTTGGTAACATCATTTCCTAGCTCGGTGATGACATTACTAGCATCATCTATTTGACCAGCGAGTGTTTCAATTGATATGACTGCTGAATTAACAATTTCGTGTGCCTTGTTACCTTGCTGATCGGCTTCGTTAGTTGACGTAGCTGCACCACTGGCATTGTCGGCAACACTTTGTGACGAAGAAGACATTTCTGTTATCGCAGTTGCTACCATATCTATTTCAGCCATCTGAGCTTCAAAAGCAATGTCAATTTGCTCGCTACGTTGATTAGCTCCTTCGGTTTCTTGGTGCAATTTTGTTACCGATTTTTCAACATTACTGAGTACACTAGCTAATGCTTCGCTGAGTGAAATCATAGAGCCATAAATAGAGTTGGGCTTAGCATTTGTTTTTGGGTTGGCAGTCAGGTCTCCACGAGCCACTTTTTGTACGAGTGCTAGTACATCTTCTAGCTCTCCACCCAAGTCGGATAATAGCTTTCTAGTTGACCAAATAAGGATGATGCCAAGTACCGTAGTTAACAGTAAACAGATAGTCACCTGCCACTTTGCGCTTGACCAAAAACGCGCTTCTACTTCAGCAAAGCCAATACCTGTACCAACATACCAACCCCAGACCGGTGTTTTTTGTGCGATTGAGAGTTTATTTTCGATAGAGCCGTCAGCTTGCTTTTGTGTCCACTCATATTCAGCGATACCTCTAGGGTTCGCATTAACGGCAGACTCTAATATTTTACCAACGCTATTTCCTTTACCGTCTTTAAATTCGTTAAAGCTTGTACCGTGTAATTGCGGATCTAAGGGAGTGGCAATAAAATTTAAATTTTCATCAGCAACATAAACATATTCTGATTGATGATATTTATTATTTCTTAATAGTTGTGTGGCGAGTTTTTTGGCTTCGTCTTCACTGATAGCGCCACTATTTACGTAAGATTCCATCTCGGTAATGATATTGTATGTTGATTTGAATAGCTGCTCTACTCGGGCTTTGTTATCGTCAGAACTGGCGATGCGTAACGTAGTTAAACCAACAAACATAAGTAGTAAAAACGACGCTAAGATTAAAACGATTAAACCGCCTACTTTTGCATTTAACTTCATTTTATTACCTCAATTAATGTTTAAAGTCGCGTAACGTGAGGTTTATTTCACACTGTGCGTTATTTAACTATAACAGAAAAAAAAGTAATGAAAGGCGTATCTATAGGGAATTATTGAATATCATATGATGAATTTTGGGTTGAATTTCGTTAAGCAAACGATATAGCTGTATTTGGTTTTTTGCGCGTTCTAAATTGTGCATGTCATGATCGGTGCTAAAGTAATTATCACCATCAAGAAAATCAGTTAAAAAGCGAACGCCAATCATAAAAGGAAGCAATAGGGCACCAACGACTAAACTTTGTTTTTCAAGCTCTGTCATTTGTTGGTGTAACTCACTCATATAGCCTTGTGCTAATGCTAATAGTATGTCTTCACGTACCTGCATTTGTTCTATGTTTCTACCGTCTTCAGGTAAGTTTGAGCAGCAGGTTCTCACCATGTCGCCAAAATCATGCATGATAAATCCGGGCATGCAGGTATCTAAATCAATAACGGCGATAGGGCTTTTATTACTGGCATTAAATAATAAATTATTAATTTTAGTATCGTTGTGGGTAACGCGCAGTGGCAAGCTCGATTCAAGCGTTGCGACATTGTTAATAAACTCATGTTGAGCTAAGCAAAAGTTGAATAACTCTTTACACTCGTCTAAACGATGATGTGAATTTTTTTGTGCCGCGTCTTCTAATTGCTGAAGTCTATGCGCTAAATTGTGAAAATCAGGAATGATCACAGATAGTTCTTCTGCAGGGAAGTCATTCAAGGCATGAGAAAATTTAGCAAATGCAGTGGCGACTTGCTGTGCTTGGTCGGGTGTATCAACGGCTTCAACGGTATAGCAATTTGGAATAAATTCGATTGCGCGCCAATAGTCATTATCAACTAATGAGAAAACATCTTTATTGCTATTTTCTAGCTGGCGCATTGGTGTTAACTGATATTGACTTTGCGCTTGTTTCTGTAATAAATGGTTATTAATTAACTCAGCGTTATTAACCACTTCAAGCGGTTGAGGAAATACATGTTTATTGATTTTTTGTAAAACAAAACTAGCATTGATAGAACGCACTAAAAATGTACTGTTAATTAAGCCATTACCGAGCGAAGACACTGTACTGTTGTTTAATGAACAATGATAATGCGGAAGTACTTTATTTAAAATGGCGCGTTCTACTGCTTTGCTCATACACATTTTAACTTCATTATTAACTAATGAAATAGTCCTTTTTCTGTTAGTTTTGCCAGTTTCTCATTGACAAGTTTCGAATCAGCCGCATATGTTACGCCAAACCAGTCGTCATGTGAAGTCAGCACAGAGATACTGTACTTACCTTCTTTAATTGTGTGCATTGCCGCGTCAGGCAAAAAGCATTCTTTAGTGCTTTGAGGTGAGTTTAATAATTGCGCGATAAGTGTGGCTAATGAATTTATAATACTGGGGTGAAAAGACCAGCAGTTCATTGAAACTAATGTGTTTTTTTCTATGTTTATGATATTACCGTTATCAGATTGACCTATTACGGTATTAGTCTCTCGGCAAAAAATATTGGTAGCTTCTGCAATATGGGTCAGATGATTTTGTGCTGACATAGCGCATAAGCCTCTATTTACGCCGCCATGTTCAGACAACGTATTGATAACAGGATAGCCAACAAGGTGATGCTGCTGGTTACTTTGTAAGTTAGCATCAAATAATAACTTAAAGGCATGTGCGCCATAATAATCATCGCCATTGATCACGGTAAAGTTGTCAGTAATTAGCTGATGACAGCACCAAAGTGCGTGTGCTGTGCCCAATGGTTTTTCATGCTCGACTGCAGTCACTACCGATGTTGGTAAATGCTGGTTACTTTGAATGACAATATGATAAGTGCAATCCGTATAATATTGATAGAAAGGAAGCGCTTTTATGCTGTTTTCATGCTGTTGCTGGCACACAATAATAAATTGTCGATAGCCGGCTTGATAAGCATGATCAATGTTGTATGCCATCAGCGGGCGTTGTAATGGTCCAAAACCTGTCAGCTGTTTTGGACCACCAAAGCGAGTACCATTACCCGCCGCAAGTATAATTAGAGTTTTCAATAGTGTTCTAATATTAAGAAATAATGCCTAACGGCTGGTTATTTTTCCATTGCCCACGGGTAAAGTCAGGCACATTTTTGCTATTACTGCGATCGCTTACTGAATCAGCACTTAGTGGTGTTATTGCCGACCATGCCGCCGCATCATATACGTCTTGATCTAATGCTTCGCCATTGCGTAAGCAATAAACCATACGCCATAACATTAAAAAGTCCATACCACCATGACCGCCATTACGTTGGGCTTCTTCTCCCATTCGTGTCCATAAAGGGTGATCAAAGCTATTTTGCCAAGTTTCCATATTACGATCCCAATGATGGAAGCTTTGCAGCGTAGGCTCCCTGCCTTGCTTACCATTAGCTAGCCATTGCTGATGCGCTTGTGCTAATTGCTCTTGATAAGCTTGCTTAATCGCAGGCGGTAAATTCTCAATCGCGACTCTATTTGGAAAACCAGCAAAAGCGCCGTTAGTGCCTTGAATATAATTATGGCGAGAATAAGGGCGCGGCGTTGTGGTGTCGTGTTGCACCATAATGCTGCGGCCTTTAGCGGTTTTTATTACGGTGGTATTCATATCGCCAGCAATATAGTTAAGCTGATTACGCTCGTGACTTGCTGGAAATTCTCGTTGTGCATAGGCTGCTCTACCTAATGCTGGCGAGCTAGTTGAAGTAAGATAATCAAACCGATCACCTCTATTAATATTCATATACTGTGAAACAGGACCTAAACCATGAGTGGGGTACAGGTTACCGTCTAATTTAGTATGCCAATACGTACGCCAAGAGCCTGTTTTCTCGGTAAGCTCTTTCATTTGCCAGCGTAATTCATGAATATAGGCGGCTTCCCCATGAAGCAGTTGGCCGAATACTCCTTGGCGAACCATGTTTAATACCATTAACTCGTCGCGGCCGTAGCAAACATTTTCCATCATCATGCAATTTTTTTGCGTACGCTCAGCGGTATTCACTAACTGCCAGCACTCTTCAATAGTAGTGGCGGCAGGTACTTCAACAAAGGCGTGTTTTCCGCTTTCCATAGTGTCTACAGCCATAGGTGTATGCCAGCGCCATGGTGTTGAAATAATAACAATGTCAATATCTTGTCTGTTAAGCATTTCTTGGTAAGCATGATCACCCTTGCTATAACGAGCAGGCGTGGTTAAACCTTGCTTGGCAATAAAAGCGAGTGAGCGGTCTAGCACTTTTTCGTCAGTGTCACAGATGGCTTTAATTTCAACGCCTTCCATATGGCAAAAGTGCTGAACATGGCCATAGCCTCGTTCGCCAACACCAATAAAGCCAACTCGAACAATATCCATTTTAGCAACCGTCAGCCCTGCAATATTACTTCCTTGGCTAATAGGAGTTGAATGATTTATTGATTGAGAGTTGCTACATCCCGATGCCATGCCAGCAGCAGTAATTGCAGCCACAGACTTTAAAAAGTGTCGACGATTGTCCGTACTCATTATGTTCCCTTGATTATTATACTGAAGTGCTACGTTACTTACGTGAGTAGCAATTAACACTATTTGTTAAAAATGCTTAAGCCTTATTGTAAACTTACTGTTAACACTTTAACAATATGCTCATTCACTTAAACGATAAAAAGCCCTTAAATTAGCGCTAAGGTTTTATTTTTTATGTTAATAATTGATGCTGCAGTGCTATGGCGGTTAACGAACGAATAATATGCGATTTTTTTTCATACGCGAGTACAATTTCCCGTGTTAATGCTAAGCCATTTATTTCTTTAAAGACAATGTCATGATGCTCTAATATTTCAGGGTGCGCGGGCACTAATGCACAGCCTAAACCAGCTTTTACTAATCCTAACGCATAATCAATGGTTTGAATTCTTGCGCGTATATCTAAGGCTATACCCGATAACGCTAAGGTTTCATTAAGTGCTTGCCACGCTAAACACGGAGCTCGTTCTATTATTGCTACTTGATGAAGGTCGGCAATGGTGACTTTATCAAAAAGTGAAAGTGGGTGATTACTGGGCAGGGCTAGCACGTAGTTTTCTTGCCATAAACTTAGATACTCTTCATCGGCTCTAAGTTCTTCTTTTAATACAATGCGAGCATCAGCATCTTCTTGGTGGGGTACTAAGGTTAATTCCATAGAAGGTTGTGCAGCGGTAAAGTCTTTTAGTAGTGCGCTCATACGTTTTACCCCTAAACCGCGAGTTACGCCTAAAGCAAAGGTTGATTTGTCTTGTTTACTTATAAAACTTTGCTTGATGGCATCGGCTTGGCCAAGTAATTGAGTGGCAAGCGGATAAAGCTTTTGCCCTTGCTCTGTTACTTTTACCCCTCGAGTATGGCGAATAAATAAGGTTTGCTTTAGCTCTTGCTCAAGCTGCTGTATTGCTGACGAAATAGAGGGCTGAGCAATGAAGCAGGCTTTCGCTGCGCCGCTAAAGCTTTTTTGCTCAACTACGGCAACAAAATATTTTAATGCACGAAGATCCATAGCGTTATTATTTTATTATTATCTTTGATTTTAGGTATCATTATTATAGGTAAAAACTATAACAGATAAAGAAAAATAATATTTTAACTTTGCCTGTGGCTTGTCTATTATTTGTGCCATATAAAAATTAGCACTTGATCTTCTTTAACTTATTAGGAAAACACTATGTCTAGTTCTGCAACCACACGCCCAAGCTTTAATTGGCAAGATCCATTATTACTCGATTCTTTACTTTCTGAAGACGAACGAATGGTTCGCGACAGTGCACATCAATATTGCCAAGAAAAGCTAATGCCGCGAGTATTAGAAGCTAACCGTAATGAAGTGTTCGATGTAGAAATAATGAAAGAGCTAGGCGCATTAGGTTTACTTGGTTGCACTATCGAAGAAAAGTATGGTTGTGCAGGCGTTAACTACGTAACTTATGGCTTAGTTGCCCGAGAAGTAGAGCGTGTAGACAGCGGTTATCGTAGTGCCATGAGTGTGCAGTCGTCTCTAGTCATGCATCCCATTCATGCTTATGGCACTGAAGAACAAAAAATGAAGTATTTACCTAAATTAGCAACGGCTGAACTTATTGGTTGCTTTGGCTTAACTGAGCCCAATTCAGGCTCTGATCCTGCCAGTTTATCTACCCGCGCAACAAAGGTTGACGGCGGTTATCGTATTACAGGCAATAAAATGTGGATCACTAATTCACCTATTGCCGATATTTTTATTATTTGGGCTAAGCTCGACGGTGTTATCAAAGGCTTTATTTTAGAGAAAGGCATGGAAGGTTTATCGGCACCTAAAATTGAAGGCAAGTTTTCATTACGTGCTTCTATCACCGGCGAAGTGGTCATGGATAATGTATTTGTGCCTGACGAAAACTTATTACCGCATGTAAAAGGGCTATCGGGGCCATTTGGTTGTTTAAATAAAGCACGTTACGGCATAGCGTGGGGCGCATTAGGTGCGGCTGAATTTTGCTGGCATGGCGCACGCCAATATACTTTAGATCGTGAACAATTTGGCAAGCCATTAGCGGCAACACAGCTTATTCAAAAAAAACTGGCCGATATGCAAACTGATATTACTACGGGGCTATTTGCTTGCTTACAGGTTGGGCGTTTAATGGACGCAGGCACGCTAGCGTCTGAAGCGATTTCTTTAGTTAAGCGAAATTCATGTGGGAAAGCGCTTGAAATTGCGCGCACTGCACGCGACATGCATGGCGGTAACGGTATTAGCGACGAATTTCATATTATTCGCCACATGATGAACTTAGAAGCGGTTAATACCTATGAAGGTACACATGATGTTCATGCACTTATTTTAGGGCGCGCACAAACAGGCATTCAGGCATTTTTCTAATAGTAGGTCGGCATTTATGCCGTCAAATGTCAGCCTTTAAATAATAAGGGTCGCCGATGGGCTGAAGCCCAACCTGTAAAGAATGGTATTTTTTTCTTAACCTTCAACTTATGAAAAGTTAACAGAAAAATATACCAACTAGAATAAAAGTGGAGTGGGAATGTCTGATCGTAACCAACTGTTAAAAAATGCTTTTGTTGATAAAGTACGCTCGGGTAACTTACCTGAGCTTAGTCAGCATCAACCGCCAAGTGATGTCGGTTTAACGCCCGAAGAAGTCGTCGACTTATTTGAAACTCAAGTACTAAGTCGACACTTAGATTTGCATTCTAGAGTGATGCAAAAACAAGGACAAAGCTTTTATACTATTGGCAGTTCAGGGCATGAAGGCAATGCCGCCTGTGCTAAAGCCTTTCGTTTAGACGATATAGCTTTTTTACATTATCGTAGTGGTGCATTTGTTATTCAGCGCAGTAAAAAAGCATCAGGACAAACACCTATTTACGATATGTTACTGTCGTTTTCAGCTTCAAAAAACGATCCTATATCAGGCGGGAGACATAAAGTGTTGGGCAGTAAGTCACTCTTTATTCCTCCACAAACAAGTACTATTGGCTCACATTTACCCAAAGCAATGGGCACCGCGTTTAGTATCGACTTAGCAAAGCGTCTTGGTTTTGAAGGTGAATTACCTAAAGATAGTGTGGTTGTTTGCAGCTTTGGCGACGCTTCACAAAATCATTCTACCTCACAAGGGGCGATTAATAGCGCCGCATGGGCAAGTTTTCAGTCAATACCTGTACCTATTGTTTTTGTTTGTGAAGACAATGGCATTGGCATTTCAACCTCTACGCCAACAGGCTGGGTAGAGGCAAACTATAAAAATAGACCTGGGCTCGTTTATTTAACGTGCGACGGCTTAAATTTACTCGATACTTACCAAACCTCTTTAAAAGCGGCAAAAATTGCGCGTGAAAAACATTGCCCGGTATTTTTGCACATTAAACTTGTTCGCTTACTAGGTCATGCGGGTTCAGATGCTGAATTTGTTTATCGAAAGCAAAGTACAATTGATGCCATTGAACAACAAGACCCTTTATTACATAGCGCGGCTATATTGCTTGAAAATAATATTCTTGATGCAGAAAGCATTATTGCTATTTATCAGCGTGCGGCAACGCGTGTTGAACAAATTGCACAGCGCGTGATCACCACACCAAGGATTACCAGTGCAAAAGAAGTGATGGCAAGCTTAATACCTAAAGCTATTCCCGCTGAAAAATTAAAAAATATTAATCATTTGAGCGATGAACAACGACTACAATTTTTTAGCCACGAAAAGCATAACCTTAAGAAAAAACAGCACTTGGCTAAATTGTTGAACTGGACATTAATGGACTTAATGGCCGCCCATAACGACATTGTTATGTTAGGCGAAGACATTGCCCGCAAAGGCGGCGTTTATAACGTAACCGCCAAATTACATGAACGCTTTGGTCACAATAGAGTGATGAACACCTTACTCGACGAGCAATCTATTTTAGGTGGCGCAATTGGTCTTGCGCATAACGGCTTTTTACCTATTCCTGAAATTCAGTTTCTGGCGTATGTGCATAATGCGGAAGACCAAATTCGTGGCGAAGCCGCAACCTTGTCTTTTTTCTCCAATCAGCAATATACCAACCCTATGGTGATTAGAATTGCGGGGTTAGCCTACCAAAAAGGTTTTGGCGGACATTTCCATAATGACAATTCATTTGCTGTATTTAGAGATATTCCAGGTATTGTGCTGGCGTGTCCGTCAAATGGCGAAGATGCCGTTGAAATGTTGCGAACGTCGGTTAAGTTAGCCAAAGAACAACAAAAAATAGTGATTTTTTTAGAGCCAATTGCATTATATATGGCCAAAGATCTTCACCAAGAAGGCGATGGGTTATGGACATTTGACTATCAACCGCCGTCGTTAGCGCAAACTAATTTATCTTGCGACGACAATTTAAACGTTAGTACGTATGGTAAAGGCAAAACTATTTGTATTTTAACGTATGGTAACGGCTACTATTTATCGCGTCAGGCTGAAAAAATATTAGCCGCACAAAAGATAAAATGCCGCGTGGTTGACCTTCGCTGGTTAGCGCCTTTAGATGAAGCAGGTATTATTGAACAAGTCTCACAATGTGAACAGGTACTTATTGTTGATGAATGTCGTAAAACAGGCTCTATTAGCGAAGCATTAATGGCGCTGTTAATGGAAGCTAACGTCAGTGATAAACCTATTGAACGTATTTGCGCACAAGACAGCTTTATTCCATTAGGTAGTGCAGCCTACGAAGTATTACCGTCATGCCAAGACATAGTTGATAAAGCTACGCAGATGGTTGAAACCTACAATAAAAGCCGCGTAAAGGATAACTCATGAGTAAGAAACAAACGGCCGTTGTTATTTGCCCTGGCCGAGGCACATATAATAAAGAAGAGTTAGGGTATTTAGCACGGTTTCATAGTGACAAAACGGAAATCATATCAGTCATTGATCATTATCGACAAGCACAACAACAACCGCTCATTAGTGAACTAGATGCAGCGCCTAATTATCAAATGCGCAAACACACCGCGGGTGAAAATGCTTCTGCATTAATTTATGGCTGCGCACTGGCAGATTTTCATTCAATTAATTTAGAACAATACGACATTGTTGCAGCTACAGGTAATTCAATGGGGTGGTATATCGCCCTTGCCGTAGCTAATGCCTTAACGCCTGAACATGCAATAGCACTAATTAATACCATGGGCTCAATGATGAGCGACGGCGTTATTGGTGGGCAACTTATTTACCCGATAGTGGATGATCATTGGATTATTAATAATGACATAGCAGCAAGTGTGATGGCACAGCTTAATGAAGTTAACCAAGTACCCGAAAATGAGGTGTATTTGTCGATTAACTTAGGCGGGTATTTAGTGTTTGGTGGCAACAAAACGGGGCTAAAAGCACTTGAGCAAAGTTTACCACCAGTGCAAGACCGTTACCCAATGAACTTATTTAATCATGCCGCTTTTCATACACCATTAATGAATGAGGTGTCAGCAAAAGCCAAAACGATACTTGATAGTGATACATTTACTGCACCCAATATTCCGTTGATTGACGGCTTGGGTAATATTTGGCAACCATACTCGACCAACCCAGAAAAACTATACGACTATACATTATCGACACAAGTTACCGAGCAATACGACTTTAGTAAAGCAGTAGAAGTGGCGATAAAAGAATTCGCCCCCGATAAACTGATTATATTAGGCCCAGGTTCAACCTTAGGCGGCTCAGTCGCGCAAAACTTAATTAAGCACCAGTGGTTAGGTATGGAAAATAAATCAGACTTTATTGGTCAACAAAAAGAAGATCCATTTGTATTAGCTATGGGGTTAGCGGAGCAACGAAAATTAGTGGTGTAGTTTGAGTAACAATACAGTTTAATGAGTAAAGGCGTGTTTAGTTAGGGTAAACACATTATACTCTGCGTAATTTCTTTGTGGATAAAAACTATCTGATGAATACCAAAATATACAAGCAAGTACTTGCACTAACTGATGAGTTATTGGCAGCAGCTCAGGCCGAAAACCAAACGACTTTCGACACACATTACGCCGCACTAAAGCAATTGTGTGAAGCGAATGAAAAAACGGATAAAGATCATCCTGTACAATGGGAAACTTTAGCTGATTTTACTGATGATTTAGCTGTTGCGGTTACTCTTTATGAAAAAGCGTTAACTAAAGCAGAAAGCATTAATGATAAAGACTTTCGTTCATCAATCGGTTTTTCAATCGGGAGCTTGAAGGTGGAGCTAGGTGATAATGTAGGCGCTATAAGTGCATTAGAGCAAGCTAAAATAAGCAGTAATAAAATTATTGATAAAGAGCTAAAAGCTGAAATTCATGATTTGTTGGAAAAGCTTACAGCCTTGTAGCTTGTAGAATATATTGCAGCCATATTACTCTATATTATTGGCTGCAATAGCTTATTTTATGTGAAGATAAAGATGCATTAACTTACTTACACACTTCGATTAGCAGCAATATGTGCCAATGAAATAAGTGCCTGCTTGTATTCAGATTCAGGCAAAATATTGAGTGCATTAATTGCTTTGTCTGCTTCTTGTTCGGCAATTTTTTGTGCGTAACGTAATGAGCCTGTTTCATGCATAGCTGCTAATATTGCGTCAAGGTGGTCCATACCATTACCTTGTTCAATCGCCTCTTTAATGAGTTGGGCTTGCTCGGCACTGCCGTGTTGCATTGCATAAATAAGTGGCAATGTTGGTTTGCCTTCGGCTAGGTCGTCACCTACATTTTTACCCATGGCTTTTGCGTCAGCAGTGTAGTCCATAATGTCATCAACCAGTTGAAACGCGGTGCCAAGGTATTTACCGTAGTCGATCATGGCTTGTTCGGTGTTATTGTCATGCTTACCAATTACTGCCGCTAATTGCGTTGCCGCTTCAAAGAGTTTGGCTGTTTTGCAATAAATAACCTGCATGTAACTTTCTTCGGTAGTGCTGGCGTCGTTACAATTCATTAATTGTAATACTTCACCTTCGGCAACAACGTTAGTGACATCAGATAAAATATCCATAACGCGCATGTTTTGTAATTTTGTCATCATTTGGAATGAACGGGTGTATAGAAAGTCACCCACCAATACGCTGGCGCTATTACCAAATAAGGCGTTGGCGGTTTCACGACCGCGACGCATGTTAGACTCGTCTACTACGTCGTCGTGCAGTAGTGTGGCGGTATGAATAAATTCAATAATGGCAGCAAGGTCGATATGTTGACTACCTTGGTTGTTTAATGCGCGCGCAGCTAAAATAGTTAACATGGGGCGCATACGCTTGCCACCCGCATTAACAATATAAATACCTAATTGATTAATTAATGCGACATCTGATTGTAGTTGAGAATAAATGAGGTCATTAACTGAGGTCATGTCTTGCTGTGCAAGTGATTGAATGTCTTTAATATCCATAAAGCCTAACGATAAAATAAACGGGTTATTGA
>JBMZCX010000039.1:0-27829 GCA_049613795.1 Thalassotalea sp.
TCACAAATTAGGTGGTCAATTAAAATAATCGATAAGTTTTCTTTCTTTATTGCTTCATCAATCCAGCTTTGTGGTGTTTCGCATTTTAGGAAAGATAAAATAGGGGTTAATAAACTTTCGGCGGGCATAAATTAAATTCACTACTGATATGTTAAGTAATAAGAATTTTATCACACCCTTATTTTAAATTATCTCACTATTTTCAATGACAATACTCTAATAGGGCATTAACCTAATGCGTATTACCTAAATTTTGCTTTATCAAAAAGGTAATTCATTGCGCCATTTTATAAAGAAATGTATTCCCCTTTTTAAGAGTAATAAATGGTGTTCATTTAGATAACGTTTTTAATAAAAATTCAGTGCAGCAAGTATGGCTTACTCTAGGTAAGGTATTGAAAAAATAAATTAAACAAATAATTTTACTTATACTAATATAAATAATATGAAATTAAATATTGCGACATACCTGTTTTTAATCACTGTACTTCTACGTAGTTACCCGTTGTTGGCTGCAGAGCAAGAACAAGCCAATACGCTAACCCTTGTGGCTATTGAGAACAACTTACCTTTTAGCTTTACACTACCCGATGGCACACACACAGGTTTATATATTGAATTTTGGAAGCTATGGTCTGAAACTAATAATATTCCAGTAAAGTTTGTTTTATTGCCTTTTGAAGAAGGGTTAGCATTAATAAAGCAAAAAAACACGCTACACACGGGTCTATTTAAAAACAATGAGCGCATGCAATGGGCTGATTTTTCATTACCAATACATAATGTAAAAACAGGTGTCATTTTTAATAGCTCTGTTAATCCAAAAGCGAAACTTAATACGTTAAATAATATAAAATTATCAGTTCAGCAGTACAGTTTTCAATCCGATTACATTAAAAATCGTTTTCTTAATTTAAAAAAATTAACACATAAAAATTTAGACCAAGCACTTGAACGTCTATTAAATAATGACGTTCAAGCAGTTGTAACTGAATTGCCTATTGCCTCAGCACAATTAGCTAAACGTGGATTAACGGGTGTATTTTCTATTTCCAACGAAGTGATCCACTCGAATGACGTATTTGCATTAATCGCCAAAAACCAACCTGAATTATTAACCCAAATTAATAACGGCATCAAGAATATTCCTGTTAATAAGATAATTGAATTAGAAAAAAAGTGGCTGCCCGCTTTAGAGCCTTTTTTTAAAAAACTATCTAGTATTTCTTACTTAACTCAAGCCGAAAGTGAGTGGTTGTCTCAACATAATTCATTAAGTTTAGGTACAGATCCAATATGGGCACCTTTTGAATTCCACGATGAAAACGGTGATTTAAGCGGTATTTCTGCCGATTATATAAAGCATGCTGAACAACAGCTAAAAATAAAGTTAACACCTGAATTAGCGCTCACTTGGGGTGAAGCTTTTGAAAAAATAAAACAACAAGAAATAGATCTCCTATCAGCCATTTTTTATACAGAAGAAAGGGCAAAAAAAGTAAATTATACTGATCCATACTTTGAAATATCATTAGTACTTGTTAGTAAACGAAATGGTTATTATGCCGAAAGTTTACCGTCGTTAAATGGTCGAAAGCTAGGAATAATAAAAGACTATGTTTATAACGAACTAATTAAACGCGATTACCCTAATATAAATTTAGTGACTGTAGATTCGGTTAATGACGGACTGAAAAAGCTACAATCAGGTGAAATTGACTCTTTTATTGATTCTATTGCAGCCATTAATTATGAAATTAGCAAAAGTCACATTGATAATATTATTATCACCACATTTACACCTTATAAGCTTGAGCTATTTATGGCCGTTCGAAAAGGGCTTGAACCTCTAGTCCCCATTTTGAATAAAACATTTGCCACAATGAGCGAAAAACAACGCGCTGCTATTGCTAATAATTGGCTATCTGTGCGCGTTCAGTCAGGTACTAAACTATCAACCATTATTATGTGGACGCTTCCAATAGCACTGTGTTTAGTTTTTATTATTTTTGTGTTTTTTCGCATGAATCAAAAACTAAAACGAGAAATAAACACAGGGCGCATTAATGAAAAAAAGCGAATTGCCGCACAACAAGATTTAGCCGCACAGAAAAAGGCAATGGACGAGCACTCACTCGTATCTGCCACTGATATTAAAGGTACCATTACCTATGCCAACGATAAATTTTGTGCCATTAGTGGCTATAGCCGTGAAGAGCTTATAGGAGCGAATCACCGCATTCTTAACTCTAATAGCCAACCTAAAAGTTATTGGAAAAATATGTTCTCAGCAGTTTCACAAGGTAAAATTTGGAACGATGAAGTATGTAATAAAGCAAAAGATGGTCAACGCTATTGGGTGGATACAACCATTGTTCCACTCTACGATAATGATAATAAACTCAGTGGTTACATTTCTATTCGTACTGATATTACGCACCAAAAAGATATTATTTACCGCTTAGCTGAAGCAAAAAAACAAGCTGAAGTTGCCAATCAGTCCAAAAATGACTTTTTAGCCAACATGAGTCATGAAATTCGTACACCTATAAATGGCGTAATAGGCATGACAAACCTGCTACTTGATACCCCTTTAAATCAAGAGCAGAGTGAATTTGCTGCAACTGTCAAATACAGTGCGGAATCTTTACTCATTATCATTAACGACATTCTCGATTTTTCAAAAATAGAAGCAGGCCAATTAACGCTTGAACCAATTGAATTTGATTTAGGCGTTTTAGTGCATGAGCTTGGCAGCAGTATTGCTTTGCAAGCGCATAATAAAGGCTTAGAGCTTATTTGCCCTGCCAATGTAATGCCTGCACAGTCTTTTATTGCTGATCCTGGCCGAATAAGACAAATACTTAACAATTTGGTCGGTAATGCGATTAAATTTACAGAGAATGGCGAAGTGTCTGTTCTTTGCAATGTACAATCACAGACAGAAGAGCGCACGACCTTTTTATTTGAAATTACAGATACAGGAATAGGCCTTAATAGTGATCAACAAGGTAAGCTTTTTGAACGGTTTAGCCAAGCAGATAATTCAACGACTCGAAAATTTGGTGGTACAGGTTTAGGATTAACCATTAGTAAGCAGTTAGTTGAATTAATGGATGGCGAAATTGGCGTAACGAGTGTCGAAGGTAAAGGGTCAACATTTTGGTTTACTATTAATATTCAAAACACACCAAGCACCAACTCTCAGCCTATTACTAATAATTTGAAAAACCAAAAAGTACTTGTTGTAGATGATAACTATACAAACCGCGTACTATTAGGGAAACTACTGACGAAATGGCAAGCTGAATATACCTTAGTTGACAGTGGTGAAAATGCGTTGGCCGCACTAACTAAAGCTTCAGAAGAAGGCTCCCCTTACCATATTGCTATTTTAGATATGCAAATGCCGCACATGGATGGTATGCAGCTAGGCACAGCAATTAAAAAAAATAGTCAATTATCTTCCACTCGTTTAGTAATGCTAACATCTCAAGGACAACAAGGTGATGCTGAACAATTTAAGGCTATAGGGTTTACTGCTTATCTAAATAAACCGATAGATCAGAGTATTCTTCTCAATACATTAATAAAAACAGCAAAAATTAGTACACCAGAAAAACAGCTAACCACGGCGAATAGTGCTAATAAAGTGCCGCAATTTAGCGCAAGGGTGTTAGTTGTTGAAGACAATACCGTTAATCAAAAAGTCGCTCAAGGTTTACTAAAGAAATTTGGCTTACAAGTTGACTTAGCTGCTAATGGTGAAGAAGCGATAAAATCATTAGAAACATTACCTTTTGACTTAGTTTTTATGGACTGCCAAATGCCAGTAATGGATGGCTATGAAGCAACAAAACAAATTCGTCAAATAAGCTCAAAAGTACTCAACAGGAAAATACCAATAGTCGCTATGACCGCAAATTCAATGCAAGGCGACCAAGAAAAGTGCCTATCAGTAGGAATGGACGACTTTATTTCTAAACCGATAAATCCCGCGAAGGTAGAAGAAGCATTGAACCGCTGGCTCTCGGCCTAAAGAGAATACAATTAAATTAGGCCACTGTTTTATCTATATTTATTATCAATTATCATTTGATAAGTTAAAGCCCAAATATATGGCGGCAATGCACTCTATTTCAACGATTAAAATTGTCTTGCAACCACAGAGGAACCACCTGTGGCGTAAGCTAATATCAAACCGTATAAGTATATTCATTTGTCCACAGTCAGTTGTTAAAGAGCAGTAACAACAATAATTAGCCCCTGCCATTATTTAGCCATAATTATTCATTAAATTGCCTCAATTTCGCCGTAAAAAGTACTCTATTGTTTGTTTAAATAGCTAATATCACTCAGGTATGGCAAAAAACATGTTTAATTCAAACAAAAAAATACAATGTATCGACTATCAAGGTTCAAACTTTCATCAGCAAAAGCGTAAAAGCCAACAGCGAAAATGGTTAATGCTAGCAGTCTTAGTTACGCTATTAATTTTACTGTTAGTAGCTTTTATGCCGCTGGCTCAAAGTAACAATATTGATCATCAATTAAAGACTGAACCGCTAAATCATACTCAAAATTTATTAATTAATGGCCCGCAGTTACTATTTAATCATCCAGATAAAAAACTAAAAATTGCCCTTCCTATTGATATAAATGCAGATATTGAAATTAATGGTTTAATGGCATACACGCAAATAAAGCAAGTATTTATTAATCCTTACAATCTTGAGTTGGAAGGTAAATATCAATTTCCATTACCCGACAATGCCGCAATTAAACAATTAACGGTAAAAGTTGGAGATAAAGAAATTGTTGGAAAAATTATGGAAAAAAAAGCAGCTAAAGCAGTTTATAACCGAGCTAAACGTCAAGGTAAAAAAGCCAGTTTAGTACAACAACAGCGTGCAAACTTATTCACTAACAATATTGCTAATATTCCTGCTCATTCTACCGTGGTTGTGACCTTAACCTTTATCATGCCTGTTACTTTTGTAAATAATAAACTATCTATCAATTTACCTTTGGCGATAACCCGCCGTTATCAACCCACGCATTACCAAAACTCTCCTGCAGAGCAAGTTTTACCTACTCAATCTCCTCTACCCTATGCTTTGGTTAATAAGGGTTCAAACGAAAGTTCGCTTGTTGAACGCCCAAATAACATCAATGTAAACAGTGAGTATTCAAAGGTTTTAGCTAAGAGCCAAGCCGCTATTAATATTAAACTCGATGCTGGTGTTGAAGTTTCATCTGTTAGCAGTGCTAGTCATAGCATTAATACCAAAGCACTCAATAGTCAGCAATCTCAGTATTTAATTAGCTTGGCTAAAGTACAAGCACCTGCCAACCGAAACTTTAATCTAACTTGGCAACTACAACCAAACCAGCAAACACAAGTAAGCAGTTTTACGGAACAAATAGATGATGAGTATTTCACTTTATTAACTTTTTTCCCGCCTAGTGTAGATAAGGCACCTACATTTTCTCGAGATATTATTTTTATTATTGATACCTCGGGTTCAATGCAAGGTAATTCAATGACGCAAGCAAAATACAGCTTACAACAAGCGATTTCACTGCTAAATGATGATGACAGTTTTAACATTATCGCCTTCGACAGCACAGTTGATTTACTTTTTTCGAAAACCCAAATGGTATCTGAGGCCAATATCAATAAAGCGCAAAAATTCATTAGCAACTTACAAGCTGACGGTGGCACGGAAATGTATCGACCATTAAGCCAAGCATTGGTGATGGCGAAAAATAGCAAACAGTCACCACAAGCTATTCGCCAAGTGGTGTTCATTACCGACGGTGCTGTCGCTAATGAATTTGAATTAATGCTATTACTTGATAGCGCCGAAGGAAGTTTTCGCTTATTTACCGTAGGAATAGGTGCTGCACCCAATGGTTACTTTATGAAAAAAGCGGCGCAATTTGGTCGTGGAGATTATCTTTTCATTCAAAATATAAATGAGATACAAGAAAGAGTTTCAGCATTAATGACTAAAATTAGTCAGCCCGCGGTAAGTAATATTGAGCTTATAGTTGATAACCAAGTTCATCAACAAGTAGATGTTTACCCTAAAAAAATAGCTGATTTATACCGTGGAGAACCGATGCAAGTCGCTATTAGATCGACCTTACCAATTAACAGTATTCAACTAAATGGAGATACTGCATCTCAGCCTTGGTATCATCAATTAATTATTGCTGACAGCCAAAGTGCTCACGGAGTTTCAACCGTTTGGGCACGAAGTAAAATTGAAGACTTACTCGACACTTTAGTTACAGGTGCCGATAAGACTCAAGTAAAGCAGCAAGTTATCGCAACCTCTATTTCCCATCAAATTATCTCACCCTATACCAGCTTTATTGCTATTGAAAAGCCTACTGAAGCCTCGCCTTTGCTTGCAACTCAAAAGCACAAGAGTGTTAAAAGTCCATCAAAAATGCCGATAACGACCAGTCAAGATGTAACGGTATCAATGCCAAAAACAGCGTTGGGTTGGCAGCAAACATTACTTTGTGGGTTATTGTTAATATTACTAGCCCCCATAACCTTACGTTTCTGGCCAAAATAATGGGCACACTTACATTTAAAGTTTTATTAATAAGTGGCAGCTTGATATGCATGTATGCTTGTTGGTTGCCCGCGAAGGCATGGCTATCTCAAGTACTAATAAGCAATAGCTGGCAGCAATCACTTAAACAGCAAGAAATACTGAAAAGTGAGCATAGTTATCATGGTGATAAGCTAACGAACACTACAGTGGCTATTAAGCCTTGGCCATGGGCAGACACTTTTCCTATTGCTAAATTGTCATTTCAGCGCTTAAAAGAAAACATTGTGATATTAAACGGCGGAGATCCCACAACGTTAGCATTTTCAGCAGGCGCTGTAGCACCATTTAATCAACCAAATAGCGCTAAGCCTTTTGTTGTTGCAGGACATAGAGATAGTCACTTTGCTTTTTTAGAGGAGATTAGAATGAAAGATGTTATTTCAATGACAGACAAAAATGGTCAAAGCCAATTATACCAAGTTGAAGCTATTAATATTGTTGACGCATCAACTGGCCAACTTGCTATTTCAGCAGATGAACAGCACTTAGTTTTAATTACCTGTTACCCTTTTAACAGTATTTCTGAAGAAGCCAATGAACGCTATGTGATCACCGCTAAGCTTTTGTAAATAAGTCCGTAGCTATTACCTATCCTGAATAGTGAATTAATTGTATGATTTAACTACTGCGACGGTAAGAGAGTGGTATTATAAAAATTTACTTAGCTGTATAAAGTTTAGGGATAAAATGACAAAAACTAAAAAACGTGTAATGAGAATAATTGCAGCAATAGTCACCATTAGTTCTATTTATATATTTGCCCCATGGCAGGCTGCACTTTATTACTTTTACCCCCTTCCGCTTACCGTACAAGCACAAATGGATGAAGCTATCGAGAAAAATTTAGATGGTATAATTCTATATATTGATAAAAAAGGCCAAGCACCTGAATTTTACGCTAGCGGCTGGCACAATAGAGATAAAAAAATTCCTGCATACCCTAATGCACTATTTAAAATAGCCAGTATTGGCAAACTATTTGATGCGGCCACCATCACTAAACTCGTCGCCCAAAATCGTTTATCTCTTGACGAAACTCTTGCTTATTATCTACCATCGCTCGTAGGACGTATTGAAAATGCAGAAAAAATCACCTTACGTATGATGATACAACATCGAAGCGGTATCCCTAACTATACTGATCACGATGATTTTTCTTGGGATGAAGTGTTAGGTGGAGATGATTCACTTGCCCTTATTTTAGACACACCAGCAAGTTTTAAACCAAATAGCGATTACGGCTACTCTAATACCAATTACCTGCTATTGCGCAAAATCGTATCAAAAACATTAGAGAAAAATCATGCGCAATTTATAAAAGACTACATATTATTGCCACTCGAACTAAAGCAAACTTATAGCTCTGTAAACAATATTAATATAGATAAGCTTACGAGCGGTTATCACGTTGGCTATGATCTTGACTTTAAAGCGCTTGATCAAGGCTATATTTCAACAGCTGAAAATGTTGGTGTTTTTCTAAGGGCCTTAAATGATGGTTCATTATTTACGAACAAAGAACGAGAAATATACGCTTCACTTTATAAGTTTGATCATGATGGTTGGGTGCTAGGCTATTCAAGCATTGCACGCTACCACAAAGACATAGATACTGTCGTGATCCAATTTGTCAATACCACAGGTGATAACACCATAGTACTAACCAACGTTATTTATAACAGAGTAATGGAAATACTAAGAATGCGAGATCAAAAAACATAACTAATTACGTTATTTATTAACATTCTCATTCATAATTGCACAAGTTAACTAAAGGTATAAAATGTCAAAAAAAGTGATTAACAAGTTAGTAGAAACGCACAAAGACTTAACCCATAGTGAAAATTTAAAAGTGTCATCTCATGTTCAACGTGAACACGATGAATGGTTTATTAATACCATAATGATCGAAGGCTTCACTGTACCTTTCAAATATAAACGTAAAAAAGTCTATCAAACATTAGCTGGTAATCGGGTTAATTTAACCTATTACCCGTCATCTGAAAACATTGCTGGCATGGAAATAGAAGTGATGAATGTAGTACGAATTAAAGTCGCTTAATATTCACTTTAGATATATACATATAACCCCTTAATAAATTAAAGATATAAAAATAAAAAATATTGTCAGTTATCCGACTATTTTTAAATCAATCCTTGACGAACTCTTCAACATCTTACATAAATAGGTTATCAACAAAAAAAATAACAACGTTGAGAGCAATATTAAAAGGGTTATCTCTTTTTAATTTTTATTGGGGACTGCAGGAGAAAATCTATGATATTAAACCACATCTGGGGGCTTTACGCTCATCCAAAAGAAGAATGGCAAACCATTGAAAAGCGACATGAAAGCTTAATGTATAGCTCTATTCATATATTAGTCGTTGCTTTAATTCCGGCTATTTGTAGTTATTATGCGGCAGCGCATTTAGGCTGGTCAATCGGTGTCGGCGATGTAATTAAGCTCCCACAATCAAGCGCTATCGCAATGTCGACTGCCATGTACTTTGGTTTAGTTGGAGGCGTTATAGGACTTGCCTATTTAATTCAGTGGATGGCGAAAACATTTGATGCTTCACCTGACTTCACACAGTCTTTAGAGTTAGCCGCTTATACTGCAACACCATTACTTATGGCGGGTTTATCTGCCTTATACCCTGCACTTTGGTTTGTTGCTATTGTAGGTTTAGGCGCACTTTCTTATTCGGTATATTTATTATATTCAGGTGTACCTATTATGATGCACATTCCTGAAGAAAAAGGCTTTATTTATTCAAGCTCTGTGGTTACCTGCGGACTAGTACTATTAGTTGCACTTATGGCTTTTAGCGCAGTAATGTTTGGTATGGGCTTTGGTTCTGATTATATTCCAAGCTAATTAATTTTACAGCGTATCGATCAAAAAGGCAGCGTATTCACGCTGCCTTTTACATTTAAATAGCGCGATTAAACCTATTCTGCGCCTTCATTATGCATATCAATAATAGAGTCGGCATTTTTATCTGACGTTTCTTTAGTGTCATTATTACGCATAGCGTCTAATCTTTCTAAATACGTTTGGTCAATATCCTTAGTAATATATTGCCCATTAAACACTGACGTTTCAAAATCTTTAATGCTTGGGTTAGTTGATGAAACAGCAAGCTGTAGGTCTTCAATAGACTGAAAAATTAATTTATCAGCACCAATAAGCTGACAAATATCATCAAGTTCACGACCATGAGCAATTAATTCATTGGCGCTTGGCATATCGATACCATAAACATTAGGAAAACGTATTTCAGGAGCTGCTGATGCAAAGTATACTTTTTTAGCGCCAGCGCTTCGTGCCATGTCAATAATTTGCTCGGACGTTGTACCACGCACAATTGAGTCATCAACTAATAATACATTTTTACCTTCAAACTCTGCACCAATGGCATTTAGTTTACGGCGCACTGATTTTTTGCGTTGTTCTTGTCCTGGCATAATAAATGTACGACCAATATAACGGTTTTTAACAAAGCCTTGTCGGTACGGTAAATTCAATGTTTGCGCTATTTGTAAGGCACTATCACACGATGTTTCAGGAATAGGAATAACAACATCAATGTCTTCATCAGCCCATTCTTTCGCTATTTTTTCACCCAGTTTTCTGCCCATTTCAACACGCGAACCGTAAACTGAAATTTTATCCATGGTTGAGTCTGGACGAGCAAAATATACGTATTCGAAAATACAAGGATTAAACTGCGGGTTTTCAGCACATTGCTTACTATGAATTTGGCCATCTTCAGTAAAGAATATAGCTTCACCTGGCGCAACATCACGTACAAAAGTAAAGTCATTTGCATCAAGCGCAACTGACTCAGATGCCACCATGTATTCAACACCCGTTTCAGTTTCACGCTTACCAAAGACTAATGGTCGAATACCATGTGGGTCACGAAATGCAACCATACCGTGACCAATAATTAAGGCAACGGTCGCATAAGCACCACGGATGCGCTTATGAACATTAGCAATAGCCGTAAAAATATCATCTGGCGTTAAATTAATAGTGCCTGACTGCTGTAGCTCATGCCCTAAAATATTAAGTAATAATTCAGAATCAGAAGTGGTATTTACATGACGACGCGCTTCTTGATACAACCAACCTTTAAGCTCTTCAGCGTTGGTTAAGTTGCCATTGTGCGCAAGTGAGATACCAAAAGGAGAATTAGCGTAAAACGGCTGAGCTTCCGATGAGCTTGACGTACCTGCGGTAGGGTAACGAATATGGCCAATGCCAATATTTCCCTGCAAACGCAGCATATGACGTGTATGGAACACATCTTTGACGAGTCCGTTGCCTTTACGCAACCTAAATGTATTGTCGTTAATGGTGACAATACCCGCTGCATCTTGTCCACGATGCTGTAAAACAGTTAAACCATCGTAAATCGCCTGACCTACTGGTGTTTTACCAACAATGCCAACTATACCACACATAAAGTTATTCTCCGCCGAACTAAGGGTTGTGATTTTTCAAAGTTGTTTTTCAGCTATTTTCGATGTAATACAAAGTCATCACTTTGCAAAATAATCAAAAAACGCTGCACGAAAAGATCAATAGATCTTAAGCGTTATTTAAAAAGCTTGATGATTGTTTGAGGTATTCAAAAAACCATTCAATTACCAATGTAAATTCTGGAATCAATTGCGAACTTTGCCACCACTTGCTCTGCGCTGCAGGTGTAAAGGCATCTAAAAAGAAAAGTATAGCACTGGTAATGAGTACACCTCGTAATGCACCAAAAACAATACCTAGCATACGGTCTGTGCCCGATAAACCTGTTTTTTCAACAAGTTGACTAATAAGGTAATTCACTAATGCGCCTAAAATAAGCGTGGTAATAAATAGAATAGCAACAGCGGCTGCATTACGAAGTAATTGGTCGGAAATATTGGTCAGGTATTGCGCTAAATCAGCATAAAATGAACTGGCAATAAAGAAGGCACTGATCCAAATAACGAGTGATACCGCTTCTTTAACAAAGCCTCTCACTATACTAATTATTGTTGATAACGCGATGACTGCCAATATGGCATAGTCTATCCAAATCATAAGTCGAGTGTTCTCATTGATTAGAGGCGCGCATTCTAACAGAATAGCGCCCTATTTAGCCAATATTTTTACTACTTTGTTGGTTTAAATCGCGCTATTTTTCCCTCAACTGAGGTTAACGTCTTTAACGCAGGTATTTTTTTCTCTAAACTCGATTTTATCAATTCAGGGCCAACAAATACTTTAGTTAAATTTCCTGTGCGAGTTTTTATTGGTTTACTAAAAACGGTGTAACCTTTGTCTTTCAATTTTTTTATTAGTTCATCAACGTTTTTCTTATGACGAAAGCTACCTAATTGAATCACCCACGCTTCTTTCAATACGGCTTTTTCAGGTAATTTTTTGGGCTTAGCATCAGCAATCACCGAGGCTAATTCCTTCTCTTTAGTGATCTCTTTTTTAGTGTTATTACTTACCGCTAAGTTAGCTTCACTCGTAGGCAATGACGTTACTTTTACAGTGTTATCATCGTTAGCTGTCGATTTTTTATCATTAACATCATCGTCTAATGCTTGTTCATCAGACAACGTTTCTTGAGATAACTGGCTAAGCTTATCTTCATTGAGTCGCTTACCCGTTGATTCAAAATCGACCTTGGGTGCTTCAGGAATTTTAGCAAATTCTTCTTGATACGTTTTTTTCTCACCATCTAAAATATCAGGTAAGAAAATAATGGCAATAGCCGCAATAATGGCGGTTCCCACGAGTCGATTTTGAAAAGGTGTAGACAAACTAACTCCTAAACTAACAGTTTTCTGATAGCTGAAACGGTATAAAATGAACCAAAAACTAAGAGTAAATCGGTTGATTTTGCTGTAGATAAAGCCATTTTATAGGCATCTTCTACTTTGTCAAAGCAATTCACTGAACCTTTAGCTTGCGTCAACAATTCTGCAAGTGCTTCAGCGTTAGCGCCTCGGGGCACAGCCAAACTTGCCACATACCAAGCATCAATATCGTGCTTAAGTTCAACAAGCGTGCTTTGTATGTCTTTATCCGCCAACATTGCGGCTACCGCATGTATTTTCGCACTAGGATTATCAGCCAGATATTGCTTCACATATTGAGATAAATAGCGTGCGGCTAAAGGGTTGTGGCCAACATCAAGTACCACATCACACATTGCTTTAAAGTGTTCGGTACGGCCTGCCACTTTGGTTTGCTGAATACTGTTAACTAGTGCTTGCTCACTAAATTCGGGCAGTATATGCATTAAAACGCTAATCGCTGTGGCGACATTATCAAGTGGAATATGTGGCAAAGGCAAATTTTCAAAGCTATTTTGGCTATTTTTCCAAGACCATGTTTTATCCGTATTTGTCGTCACAAAAAAGTCTTGTTCTCGTTGTACCATATTAGCGTTAATTTCTTGCCCATAAGCTAGCACGCTTTGAGCGGGAGACGCTTCGCCAAGTATTGCGGTTTTATTTGAGCGCAAAATACCCGCTTTTTCTCTAGCAATGGTTTCTCTGTCATTACCTAAAAAAGCTTGGTGATCTAAATCAACGGTAGTGATAACACTAATGTCAGCGTCAATTATATTAGTGGCGTCTAATCGACCGCCTAAACCAACTTCCAGTACAATATATGCAGGGCGTTCAATCATTAACACTAAAAATGCCGCTAATGTGGTGTATTCGTAATAGCTTAAGCTGATTTCTTTGCGCGCATGTTCTATTTTTTTAAATGCGTTAATAATAGCTTGGTCAGCCACATCCGCTTTGTTAATGCGTAAGCGTTCATTAAAGCGTTCAATATGTGGGGATGAATACACCGCAATCGTTTTATCACTATTTAGTAATACTTGTTCAATGAACGCGCAGGTGGTGCCTTTACCATTAGTACCCGCAACGGTAATCAGTTGTGCGAATGACAAGTCAATTGCCAAGCGCTGAGCAACTTCGTTAATGCGTGTTAGCCCTAAATCAATTTCACGGCTATGCAGAGACTCTAAATAAGAAAGCCACTCATCGAGAGTGTGCTCCCTTGAGTGGCTTAATATATTTTTATTCATGAAGTTTTAATTAGCAGAAACAGGCTGCCCTGTAAATTTTGACAATAAACGACCCAAAGTGTCGCGCATTTCACGGCGATCTACAATTAAGTCGATAGCACCTTTTTCTAATAAAAATTCACTACGCTGGAAACCCTCAGGCAACTTTTCACGTACTGTTTGTTCGATAACTCGTGGGCCTGCAAAACCAATTAATGCTTTAGGCTCTGCTACATTTACATCACCTAGCATGGCTAAACTTGCAGAAACACCACCCATTGTCGGGTCAGTTAATACCGAAATATACGGTAAACCTTGTTCACTCATTTTAGCTAATGCTGAACTGGTTTTTGCCATTTGCATTAATGAAAACAAAGCTTCTTGCATACGTGCGCCACCACTTGCTGAAAAGCAAACTAACGGTACATTATGCTCTAAACAGTATTCTACGCCTTTAACAAAGCGTGCGCCGACCACAGACGCCATTGAGCCGCCTAAAAATGAAAATTCAAAGGCCGCAACAACAATAGGCATGCCTTGTAATTCACCTTTCATTACCACTAAAGCGTCTTTTTCACCAGTATTTTTTTGTGCCGACGAAATACGGTCTTTATAACGTTTTGAGTCTTTAAACTTTAAAATATCTTGTGGTTCAAATTCTGTGCCTAACTCAAGACGTTCGCCTTGATCAAGAAAACCTTCTACACGTTTACGTGCAGTAATACGCATATGATGATCACATTTAGGACAAACCGACATTTGTCGTTCGAGTTCAGCTTTATATAATACCGCGTTACACGCGCTACATTTGCTCCACACGCCTTCTGGAATATTGCTACGTTGAGTCGTTTTTGCTTTCGGGAGAATCTTTTCTATCCAGCTCATAATATATTTTTTGCCTATTGCACAATAAAATTTGATACCAGTTTATTACTGCCACCAAATTACAAATTATTAGTAATATCAGGAATAACCACTAATTAGACCATAAAACACAGTATTTTGAATATAAAAAACTGGTCTGTTTTGTCTAAAAAGTGCGTTTTATAAAAATAATGGCCCTAATTCACGTTGAGGTAAATCAAACGTTTCAGGGTAATCTACACCAACAAAGTATAACCCAGCTGACTGTGCCGTCATACCAGCAAGGCATCTGTTTTTGGCGTGTAATACTTCTTCAATCCATTCTATGGGCTTTAGCCCTTGTCCCACTTTCATTAAGCTACCCGCAATATTTCGTACCATATGGTGTAAAAAAGCATTGCCTTTAACATCTAACACCAAATATTTGCCATGGCGAGTTACCGTACAGTGGTGCAAGGTTCTTACTGGAGAGTGTGACTGACAATGCACCGTTCTAAAGGAGGTAAAATCATGTTTTCCTACCAAATATTGTGCGGCACTGTTCATTAACTTTTCATCCAAAGGCGCATGGCAAAAACTAATGCCGTGGCTTAATATCGCTGAACGCATAGGGTTATTATAAATAATATAGCGATACCGACGTGCTGTTGCACTAAAGCGTGCATGAAACTCGTCATCTACTGCTTTTACCCAAGTCACCGCAATATCTTTAGGTAAATTGGTATTAACGCCTAATGTCCATGCCACATCTTTTCTTATTTTTGTCGTATCAAAATGCACCACTTGGTTAGTGGCATTGACGCCTGTGTCGGTTCTTCCCGCACAAAATACTTCAATCGGTTCATCTGCAATTTTAGATAACGCTTGCTCTAACTTTTGTTGAACACCGATCACATTTTTTTGACGTTGCCAGCCAAAATATTTACTGCCATCATATTCAACGCCTAGTGCATACCGCATTTGTGTCCCCTAACCTATCTAAAATCGCTTTAAATCATAAAACGTAAACTATTAACTTAAACGCGCGCATTATCCCCGATCTATTGCTACTTTGCGAACCTTTCTGGTGTAAATATCAAGTAAATAAAGCGGATAAACATTGAAATTTACTCCCTCCACCCCTATCTTCGATAGTAACTTAATAATTTGGCATTGCACTACGCATGAGAAACCCTCGAGTTTATCAAAACCAACCATTACTCCCTGAAACGACTATTGACTTAGACGCCGATGCCTTTGGTCATATTATTCGTGTCTTACGATTAAAAGAAGGCGATGTTATTACTTTATTTAACGGTCAGTTATTTGAAGAAAAGTGGGGTGAATTTAGCGCTACATTGGCCAATGTTAGTAAAAAAGGCGCACAAGCAAATATTATTTCATTTACTGAAAAAGAGAATGAATCGCCGCTTAATATCCATTTAGGGCAAGGAATCTCGCGTGGCGACAGAATGGATTTCACCCTCCAAAAGTCAGTAGAATTAGGTGTTAACACCATTACTCCACTTTTTACTGAACGTTGTGGCGTTAAACTCAATGCTGAGCGTTTAGCCAAAAAATGTGACCAATGGCAAAAAATAGTGATTAGTGCATGCGAACAAAGTGGCCGTTGTGCCGTTCCTATTGTTAAGCAGCCCGAATATTTACAGGCATGGCTTGAGCAAGAAACATCGTCATTAAAGTTAAACTTACACCCTAAAGCGCAACATTCAATTATGTCGCTGCCTGAAATGAATAACCGAGTAAGGTTATTAGTAGGTCCCGAAGGTGGCTTAACCGACGAAGAAATTAGCAACGCTGAGCAACAAAGTTTTCAACCTGTATTATTAGGGCCAAGAGTGCTTAGAACCGAAACCGCCGCGCTAACCGCAATTACCGCGCTCCAGTGTCGTTACGGCGATATAAAATAAACAAGCGGTAAATTTGCTGCGATAAAAATTACATCAGGAATAAATTATGACGATTAAACTTGGTATTGTGATGGACCCTATTTCACAAGTGAATGTGAAAAAAGATTCATCAATGGCAATGATGTTTGAAGCCCAAAAACGTGGCTACCAGCTTTATTATATTGAAATGAAAGACCTTTACTTAACTCAAGGTCAATGTCGTGCAACAAGCCAGCAAGTAAAAGTTTACGACGATCCTGAGCATTGGTACGACTTAGCTGAAATAGAAGACATCGCAGTAGAGTCGCTCGATGCGGTATTAATGCGAAAAGATCCCCCTTTCGATACTGAATACATTTACGCTACCTACATGCTAGAACGTGCTGAATTAGCTGGTACATTAATTGTTAACAAACCGCAAAGTTTACGCGATTGTAATGAAAAATTATTTACTGCATGGTTTGCCGATTTAACGCCAAAAACATTAGTTACTCGCAATAATGAGCTTATTAGACAGTTCCACCAAGAACATCAAGACGTAATAATAAAACCGCTTGATGGCATGGGGGGTTCATCAATATTTCGCTTAAAACAAAACGACGCTAACGTTGGCGTAATTTTAGAAACCTTAACCAACCATGGCAACCAATATGCCATGGTACAAGAGTTTGTGCCTGACATTAGTAATGGCGATAAACGTATACTGATTGTTAACGGTGAAGCTATGCCTTATTGCTTAGCACGTATTCCTGCTAAAGGTGAAACCCGTGGTAATTTAGCTGCTGGTGGCCGCGGAGAAGCACGTCCACTTTCAGCCACCGACAAGCTTATTGCCGATACAATTGCTCCCGAACTTAAAAAACGTGGGCTATACTTTGTAGGGTTAGACGTTATTGGTGATAAAGTTACTGAAATTAACGTCACCAGCCCTACTTGTATCAGAGAAATTGAAGCAGCTTACCCAATCAACATTAGCGGAAAACTGATGGACGCTATTGAAGAACATTTAGCAAAGTAGCCGTTAAAGCTAATTATAAGGTGAAAATGTGGATACTTTAGAAAACCATTTACTTATTGCTATGCCTAACTTAGGTGATTCGCTGTTTAATCGCACGGTTACCTATATTTGTGAGCACAACGACGAAGGTGCCATGGGGCTTATTATTAACTTACCCGTTAATGTGACCTTAAATGAATTACTGTCTCAGTTAGACGCCAATAAAAAAAGCTTACCGGCACTTGAACAAATGGTGCTAACAGGCGGTCCTGTTTCTCAAGATCGTGGTTTTGTTTTACACAGCCCTCAAAGCTGCTGGAATAGCTCGTTAGCCTTAAGTGATAAGGTAATGATCACCACATCAAAAGACATCTTAATGGCGTTAGGTACCGAACAATCGCCGTCTGATTTTTTAGTGACTTTAGGTTATGCAGGCTGGGGGCCTGGTCAACTTGAACAAGAAATTCAAGAAAACTCGTGGTTAACTACACCAGCCGATAGCGATATTATTTTTAATACGCCAGTTGAACAACGTTGGCAAAAAGCCGCTCAGCAACTCGGTATTGATGTTGCGCACTTATCTTCCGATGTAGGACACGCTTAATGACAACAACCGCAGATAATACTGGGCAACGTACCATTATTGGTTTCGACTTTGGTAAAAAATATATTGGCCTTGCTCTTGGTCAAGAATTAACTGGCAGTGCTCGTCCATTAGGTGCAGTAAAAGCAAAAGATGGTATTCCGCAATGGCCTGATATTGCTAAATATGTTGAAGAATGGCTACCTGATTTCTTTGTTGTTGGCTTACCCTTAAACATGGATGGCAGCCAACAGCAATTAACCTTAGACGCGAAAAAATTTGGTAATAGACTGTCTAATCAGTTCGCTAAACAAGTGATATTTCAAGACGAGCGTTTAACAACTGCCGATGCAAAAGAGCGCTTGTTTGCGCACGGGGGCTTTAAAAATCTGCAAAAAGACAATATAGACGCACTTTCTGCCGCCTTAATTATCGAAAGTTATTTTGAAGCGCAATACAGTTAGTGCTGGCAATATAAATAACTTCCACGATACAAAAATCCCGCAAGATAAAATAGATGACTGACTCTTCGTAATGAATATTATTGAAATAATTTTGCCATTAGCCTTAGTTTGCACCTTAGGCTTTATTTGCGCTAAACGCGCATGGCTCAGTAAAAACGATATCGACAGCATTAGTAAATTAACCTTTAAACTGTTAATCCCCGCTTTTTTATTCCAAAAAATGGCAACTGCAGAATTAGCTGGCAATATCAATATTAATTATTTTATCGGTTTTTATTTACCTTTATTAATTACCTATGGCATTGCTTTTTTAATTAACTTCAAGTTTCATAATGGTTATAAAAGCCAGAGTGCGCCCGCTGGCGTTTTCGCACTAGGCGCCAGTTATTCTAATACCGTTATTGTAGGTATACCTGTGTTAATGGCGGTTTTAGGTGAGCAGTCACTCAGCTTAGTATTTTTAATTATTACCTTTCATAGCGCGTTACTCTTTACCCTTACCAGCATACTCGCACTAAATAACCAGCGCGAACAAGCTAACCGTTCAACCCATGCCCTTTGGCATAAACTTGCTCAGCAAACACTTTTCAACCCTTTAGTAGCAAGTATTTCACTTGGATTACTCGTAAATTTACTGCCAATGTCGTTGCCTAACGTGCTAAATAACACCTTAATATTACTTGGCAGCCCTGCTATCGCGCTCGCTTTGTTTTTACTTGGTTGCTCATTAACTTTTTACCGTATTCGCCAGCAAAAATATTTTATTGCATGCGCAACCATAATAAAGCTAGTGTTATTGCCAACGCTTGTCTACATTATCAGCAAGCAGCTATTGCAGTTATCGCATGAGGTTGTTACTACCTTAGTAATTATTAGTGCCTGCCCAACAGGGGTTAACGCCTATTTAATTGCAAAAATACAAAATATTCACCGCGAAACCGTTGCAGGCAGCATTGTTGCGTCAACCCTAAGCTGTATTGTCACCCTGCCGTGTTGGCTGTGGTTTTTATCAAATTAAGTAGAATAATTATGTCATTAAGCAGTGCTCCTTGCTTTACCCCTTTTTCGCAATCAATTGCAGGCATTAGTTTACCTGAGCGTTTTACTTTTCCGTTTTACTATCAACCACACCCGTTGAGCATTATGGCCGCAACGGAACTTCAACAATACTTAACCGAGCAAAAGCAGTGGCAACAATACTTTGCCGAATCAAATAATAAAGCAGCCGCTAAAGGCAAAATGTTTGGCGTATTAGTGGTTAAAAACAGTAACAATGACATTGGCTATTTATCGGCTTTTTCAGGAAAACTTGCTGATAGTAATGTACATAACCACTTTGTTCCGCCTGTATTTGACATGCTAGAACAAGAAAATTTTTTTACCATTGAACAAGAAAAAATAAACGCAATAAATACGCAAATAGAAACACTTTCACAGGACACCCAATTTGCTAATAATCGTTTCAAGTTAACACAAGCGCTAGCGCAATCAACGGCAGAAATTACGGCTTTACAAAGTGAGCATTCAAACGCGCGCCAGCAGCGTAAAGCGCAACGAGCAGAGGCAAAAACACAGCTTAAAGAAAGCGAGTTTATTGTATTAAACGATCAATTAAATAAAGAAAGTGTGGCGAATAAAAACATCTTAAAAGCACTAAAATCTCATTGGTTGGCTATAACAACAGAATTAGAACAGGCGGTTTCAAGCCATAGCAACACCATAGAAACACTAAAAAACACGCGTAAAAAGCGTTCAAATACCCTACAAAAACAATTATTTGAACAATATCAGTTTCTTAATATTCAAGATCAGCATAAAGATCTTAATGAGTTATTTACTAACTCGCCGCATCCACCTCCCGCAGGTGCTGGCGACTGTGCAGCGCCCAAGCTGCTACAATATGCTTTTGCAAATAAGTTAACGCCTTTAGCACTCGCTGAATTTTGGTGGGGTGCTACGCCAACATCTGAAATACGACAACACGGTAATTACTACCCTGCCTGTATGGGGAAATGCCAACCTATTTTAGCGCATATGCTACAAGGCATGACAATAGACGACAACCCGTTACTCAGTAACGCAGGAGCTAACAAAATACTTGAAGTGCTCTTTCAAGACGACGATATGGTAATTGTTAATAAACCTGCCGATTTACTTTCAGTACCCGGTAAAGAAATTAACGACTCTGTATATAGCCGCATTAAAGTATTATTTCCCCGCGCCACAGGCGGCATAATAGTACATCGGCTCGACATGTCTACTTCAGGCTTAATGGTTATTGCACTCAACCCAAGAGCCCATAAAGGCTTACAAAAGCAGTTTATTAATAGGGAAATTAAAAAGCGCTATATTGCTGTAATAAACGGAAGCGTTAAAGGCACAGAGGGAGATATTTCATTACCGCTAAGAGGCGACTTATACGATCGCCCAAGGCAATTAGTGTGTGAAGAACATGGCAAAAAAGCAGAAACCACCTGGCAACTTATTTCACAATCTAACCAGCAAAGTCGTTTATATTTATCGCCAAAAACAGGTCGAACTCATCAACTTCGCGTACATTGCGCCCACATCAGCGGGTTAAATGCGCCAATTATTGGTGACGATTTATATGGCTCATTTTCAGACAAACATTCCAAGCGTTTACATTTACATGCCCAATCGCTTTCTTTAACTCATCCAATCACCAAAGAATCGATGACTTTTCAATGTGATCCTGATTTTTAGCTCAGTAAGCTAACGCAAGAAGCTCATTATTTTCAATTAAGGTATTAATTTTTCGCTCTTAAGCCAATCAATAACCTTAATTGAGCCAAGAGAACACGAGTGTTTATTTTGATAGGCAATAAAGTCTATTGCTTCAATTTCAGCATCTGGGCAAAGCTCACCTTCAAAATCAGCGTAATAACAGGTTAACTTAACGGTTGTATCGTTATTTTTTCCGTCAGCTTGGGCAGTAAAGGTTGCTGCATATTTAATGGTATTGGGCAGTAAGTTAACCGAAATTTCTTCTTTAATTTCTCGGATAAGTGCTTGCTCATCAGACTCGCCCTCTTCGCGTTTACCACCAGGAATATAAAACAATTCCTTATCTTTAGAACGTGCGCACAGCAGTTTGCCATCGCGTATATATAACCAAGCTAGCTTATCTATTTCTTTTTTCATAAATTCTCTTATTTAATTAACGACTTTTTAGCCCCAATATTTTACCGTCATGTTATTTTTACTACAAAAACTAAACAAGGCTACCACTAACTCCTAACACCATAAGTTAATATGCAATTTGAAATAAAACGAGAGCGATTGATGGGTTGCAGCTTTATTATTTCTACTTCACCAATTAGATCTACCTTCGTCGATTTTTTTATTTCAAAATAAAAATTAAGGTAAGGCTCATTATTTGTTAGCAACAGATAAGGATAGTCTGTGATTGTCCATTCCCCTGAAACTTTTATTTCATCAGCTTCTTTATATATAAATTCACCACTACTATTTAAATGTAATTCACTTGACGTTTCACACTCTGATGAATGGTAATTAAAAGCAATATCTTCACTACGTTGGCCGCTGTTCGGAATTACTCCAGCAGGAACAACAAATAAACCGATAGTATTTTTTGTATACCAGTGATTTGAAGCAACTAATGCATTAACGCTACTAAGATTGTAACCAAGGCTTTTTAGTACATTTTCAATTTTATCGACCGCAGTATTATCTTCCACAAAAGGCGAATATAAAATACTCGTTGAATGCACACTTTCAGGGTAGCGTAATTCATTAAACTCAACATTAAGCCCTAGATCATTAAGTGCTACGCTAAGCTTTTTAGATTTCTGCTCAGTTATATATAATTTATTTACATGAACTGTTGGGGCACTACAGCCGATAGTTACGACTAAAATGGTAATGAATAGAAACTGTTGAAAAATTAATTTTTCTCGTTTCACTTAAAATCCTTTTAATGCTTAATCGTTATAGTTACTAGACTTTTATTAATATGGCAAACATCAATAAAAAGCCTTACTGATGTAAGGCTTCTATTATCAATTACTTTTAAGACTAGCGGTTAAATATCATCTGGCTCTAAGCCGTCTAATGTTACGCCAGCCAACGCTCCTGAACCGCCTTGATCGTTACTGCGTAACTTAATCATTAAGCGTAAGTCATTAGGCGAATCAGCATGATGCAATGCATCAGCATAGTTAATTAAACCACGTTGATACAAATTAAATAATGCTTGGTCAAAGGTTTGCATTCCTTGCTCGGTAGATTTCTCCATCACCTCTTTAATACTGCCTACTTCACCTTTTTTAATCAGTTCCGCAATGTAAGGAGAATTTAATAAAATTTCAATGGCTGCTACTCGGCCATCGCCGTCTCGTGTCGGTACAAGTTGTTGTGCAATAACACCACGTAAATTTAATGCTAAATCAAACAGTAACTTACCATGTTGCTCTGCAGGTACTAAATGCATAATACGGTCAATGGCTTGGTTGGCATTGTTAGCATGCAGCGTGGCAATACATAAATGTCCCGTTTCAGCAAAACTTAACGCATGTTCCATAATTTCTTGAGAGCGAATTTCACCAATTAATATGACATCAGGCGCTTGTCGCAATGAGCTCTTAAGTGCTGCGTCGAAAGACTCAGTATCTAATCCTACTTCTCGTTGAGTGATCATTGATTTTCCATGCTCATGCACGAATTCAACTGGATCTTCAATCGTTAGAATATGACCGCGTGAATTGCGATTACGATAACCAATTAACGAGGCCATAGAGGTTGACTTACCTGTACCTGTACCACCAACAAAAAGCACCAGTCCCCGTTTAGACATCACCACGTCTTTAAGTACTGATGGTAAGCCTAAATCTTCAGTATCAGGAATTTCGGTCACAATACGACGAATAACCATCCCCGCCATGTCACGTTGCCAAAATGCTGAAATACGAAACCGACCTATTTCGTCAATAGAAATAGCAAAGTTACACTCTTTTTCTTCGTCAAATTGCTTTTTCTGCTTGTCGTTCATCGCGTCATGTACAAGGCCTAACGCTTCTTCAGGCGTTAACGACTCTGTATCAATAGGCTGTAATTCACCGTTAATTTTTGCACTTACAGGTAATTTAGCAGTAACGAACATATCTGATGCATCTTCTTGCACCATTTTTTCAAGTAAATTATGAAATCTCATATTACGCTCTTAACTAGTAACTTTTAAATTGATTTTTATCAGATGCCTTTTCCATTGCATCTTGACGTGAAATTAAACCACGGTTAATTAAATTCTGTAAACATTGATCCATTGTTTGCATGCCATTCGACATACCTGTTTGAATAGCTGAGTACATTTGTGCAATTTTATCTTCACGAATTAAATTTCGTATTGCTGGCACACCGATCATTATTTCGTGGGCAGCCACTCGGCCTCCGCCTACTTTTTTCACTAACGTTTGTGAAATAACCGCACGTAACGATTCTGATAACATAGAGCGCACCATTGATTTTTCTTCCGCTGGAAATACATCAATAATACGGTCAATGGTTTTAGGTGCTGAGGTGGTATGCAAGGTGCCAAAAACTAAATGCCCTGTCTCTGCCGCTGTCATTGCTAAGCGAATAGTCTCCAAGTCACGCATCTCACCGACAAGAATTACATCAGGGTCTTCACGTAATGCCGAGCGTAATGCATTGTTAAAACTTAACGTATCGCGATGTACTTCACGCTGATTAATTAAACAGGATTTATTTTCATGAACAAATTCGATCGGATCTTCAATCGTTAAAATATGGTGATATTTATTTTTATTAATGTAGTCAACCATTGCCGCAAGAGTGGTTGATTTACCCGAACCTGTTGGGCCAGTCACTAGCACTAAGCCTCGTGGCGTGTCTGAAATTTCTCTGAAAATATCAGGACAGCCTAGATCTTCAAGCGATAGTACCGTGCTTGGAATCGTACGAAATACCGCAGAAGGACCACGGTTTTGATTAAACGCATTTACCCTGAAACGAGCTAAATTCGGCACTTCAAAAGAAAAATCGACCTCTAGGTTCTCTTCATACTCTTTTCGTTGTCTGTCATTCATAATGTCATATACCAGCCCATTAACGTCTTTCGCGTCAAAAGCGGGAATATTTAACTTACGTACGTCACCATCAACACGAATTGATGGTGGAATACCTGTAGAAAGATGTAAATCAGATGCATTATTTTCTACGCTAAACGCGAGTAATTCGGTAATATCCATAAAAACCTCTTTGAGTTAACTGGGTTTCAGCAAAAGACTGAAAGTTACTAATTATTTTATGATGTGTATTAAAGATAATATTGCAGCGGTAAATCTGCAAATAGAAAGTGCTTGCCAACAAGCTAACCGCTCGCCTAAACAAGTGACCTTGTTGGCTGTGAGTAAAACTAAACCTATTGATATGATAGAACAAATTTATCAAACAGGACAACGCTGCTTTGGTGAAAATTATATTCAAGAAGCCGTTGAAAAAATTGTTCAACTTAAACATTTGCAAAATATCGTATGGCATTACATTGGTCCTATTCAATCGAATAAAACCAAGCTTATTGCTGAAAATTTTGATTGGGTGCAAAGTGTTGATAGAGCCAAAGTTATCACGCGTTTAAATGAACAAAGGTCGTGTCACCATACCCCGCTAAATGTTTGTTTACAAGTGAATATTAGCCAAGAAAGTTCAAAGTCGGGGATCTTAATAGAGCAACTAAACGAGCTAGCCGAGCAAGTTAACAGCGCTGAACATTTAACCTTACGCGGATTAATGGCCATTCCAGAAAAAAATAATGTAGCTCAAAGCTTTAAGCAAATGGAAAGCTTATTTAATGCATTAAAGCAACGCTATAGCTCGGTTGACACCTTATCGATGGGTATGTCAGGAGACTTAGAACAAGCCATTGCATCAGGCTCAACTATGGTACGCATTGGCACTGCCATTTTTGGTGAAAGGTAGTTCACCTTATGTTAAAATCTGCGTAATTATTGGTAAGTAAATTCAACATTTCCTTTTGGGTAAAACAATGAAAAAAATAGCATTTATTGGCGCAGGAAATATGAATGGCGCTATTATTTCAGGGCTGGTAGCAAAAGGCTACTCTCCCGAGAGTATTATGGTAAGCAACCCTTCCGCGCCAAAGCGTGAAGCATTAAGCCAACAACATGGCATATTGCAAACAAGTTCAAATACCGAAGCGGTGGCCTTTGCCGACTATGTAGTGTTAGGTGTTAAGCCCCATTTAATTGCGCAGGTATGCCAAGACATTATTAAGCACACTGCGATTATTGATAAATGCTTTGTATCCGTGGCGGCAGGTTGTACCATCGAACAAATTCAACAAGCATTAAATGGGAAAGTACCCGTTATTAGAACAATGCCAAACACCCCTGCGCAATTAGGGCTTGGTGTTAGCGGCTTATTTGCGTCAAATGAAGTTAACGATGAACAAAAACAACAAACAACTGCGTTTATGGAAGCCGTTGGCATTGTAAAGTGGCTTTCTACTGAAGCAGAAATAGATCATATCATTGCCGTTTCAGGCTCTGCACCAGCTTACTTTTTCTTATTTATGGAAGCGATGCAAAGCAAAGCACAGGCATTAGGCTTTACTGAAACAGAAAGCCGACAATTGGTTCAACAAACCGCGCTAGGCGCTGCTCATATGGTAGTTGAAAACGACATCCCCATTAGCCAGTTGCGAAAAAATGTTTGCTCGAAAGGCGGTACGACTCAAGCGGCAATAGACTCGTTTGTCAACGATGGTTTGGAACAATTAGTAACAAATGCAATGAACAGCGCCTTGCATCGCGCTAAAGAAATGGCTCAAAATAGCCAGTAATTTAAAGAAATTTACATTTTTGGAGTAGTAAAATGGAAGCAATTAATTATTTGCTTAAGTTTGTGTTAGACACCTTAGTGATGGTGCTTATTTTTCGTGTATGGTTACAAATAGTAAAGGCCGATTTTTACAACCCGCTAAGCCAATTTATTGTTAAAGTCACCAATCCGTTAGTTATTCCACTACGACGGATTATCCCTGGTTTTGCTGGTTTAGATATTGCCACTATTGTACTTATACTTTTAGTATCAAGTTCAAAATTTATTATCATTCCTTTACTTAACGGTGGCCCGTTTGAACCCCTTACTGCATTGTATTTAGGTGTTTTATTTTCGATTAAGCAAGTCGGTTTCTTGCTGTTTATTGTCATGTTAGTAATGGCGGTTATGAGCTGGGTAGTGCAAGGTTATAATCCTACACAAATGATATTTCATCAGCTTAGTGAGCCTTTTTTAACCCCGATTCGCCGTATTGTACCCAATATTGGTGGTTTAGATTTATCAGTATTAATCGCATTTTTATTACTGAATGTGCTTAATATTTTATTATCAGGTTGGATCCCTTATTGGGCGATGTTGTAGAACACACTAATTAAATAAAGGATGGATGATGAATAACTTATTATTAAAAATCGCTATTTCATTATTGCTATACCTAGCAATATCATTAAATTCCGCCGCAGAAAACATGAAAAAACTTGGCGATATGAATGTACATTATATGGCAATTGGCGCTACATTCTTAACACCAGAAGTTGCCAACGCTTATAATATTGAACGTAGTCGCTTTAACGGTTTAGTGAATATTGCCGTAATGGACAACACTGTAGCCAATAAGCCCGCTAAAACAGTGGCAATTACTGGTACAGCAAAAAATTTAGCAGGACAGAAAAAGTCGCTTGAGTTTACCGAAGTAAAAGAAGGTGATGCTATTTATTACCTCGCTCAAGTTAGCTACCGCAATGACGAAACCATTGTTTTTAATTTATCAATCACCGATGGCAAAGAAACACAAACACTTAAGTTTTCACAAAAATTTTATGTTGATTAAATAAAACCTTTGTTTTTCCATGAAAGCGTAATGTTAAGCCATTACGCTTTTTTATTACCTAATACTCCACCTTTTAACGGCATTAAGGTATGATGCGCCGATAATTTATTAGGGCTTAGGACACAATAAATGTCAACAATAGTGCTTGCAACAGGTAATCAAGGCAAAGTAAAAGAGCTGGCTAATTTACTTTCACCACATGAAATAAACATTAAACCGCAAAGTGAGTTTAATGTTAGCGATGCCGATGAAACAGGCACCACATTTATTGAAAATGCCATAATTAAAGCTCGACATGCCGCTAAAATTACAGGTTTACCAGCCATAGCTGACGACTCAGGCTTAGAAGTAGACGCGTTAAATGGTGCACCCGGTATTTATTCCGCACGTTACGCGGGTGAAAATGC
>JBMZCX010000040.1:0-27743 GCA_049613795.1 Thalassotalea sp.
CATGCAGATTTACATGCGGTATTAGCTTTATTAGCAAAGCGTGGACTAAATGATGTATTACTTGAAGCAGGAAAAACGCTAGCGGGTGCATTTATTGAGCAAAACTTAGTTGATGAGCTAATTTTATATCAAGCGCCTAAATTAATGGCCAATAACGCACAAGGGTTAGTTAATATGCCAAGCATAGCGCAATTAAACCAAGCCAAGGCATTAACCTTTAAAGACGTTACCATGTTAGGAATAGATCTTCGTATAACTGCCGTATTTAAAGCGCCTTAACGTAAAATGAGACAAAATATGTTTACTGGAATTATTGAAGCCGTTGGTAGAATAAAACAAATTGCCATTAATGCTGACGGGGCAAGGTTAACGATTAATACTCAGTCACTTGATATGAGTGATGTTAATTTAGGCGACTCTATCGCGACCAATGGTATTTGTTTAACCGTGGTTGCTTTTGATCACACTAGCTTTACTGCGGATGTTTCAAACGAAACATTAACCCGCACCTGTTTTGGTAATTATCGTGTCAACCAAATTGTTAATTTAGAAAAAGCGATGTTGCCAACCACACGTTTTGGTGGCCATATAGTGTCAGGCCACGTTGACGCTGTTGCCACAATAAAAGCGATAACCCCTAGTGGTAATAGTATTGATTATTGGATAACCATGGCTGACGACATTGCACCTTATATTGCTGAAAAAGGTTCAATTACTATTGATGGTGTTAGCTTAACAGTGAATAGCTTAACTGATGATAGTTTTAGGTTAACCATTGTACCGCACACCACTGAAAAAACAGTGATCAGTGATTACCAAACAGGCACAAAAATTAATATTGAAGTAGACGTAATGGCGCGATATATCGAGCGCTTATTAACAAAAAAACAAACGCCAGTAGCGTCAAGTAACGTTACCGAAGCTTTATTAAAACAAAGCGGATTTATTAAATAGTCTACATTTAGGCTCACTCGACATTATAAACTTTAAGAGGTTGTCATGCACTTAAATACTCCGCAGGAGATCATCGAAGATATCAAACAAGGTAAAATGGTTATCTTAATGGATGATGAAGATCGTGAAAATGAAGGTGACTTCATTATGGCGGCAGAATTAGTTACACCCAGCGCAATAAACTTTATGGCAACTCATGGTCGTGGCTTAATCTGTATGCCAATGTCAGCTGAAAAGTGTAAAAAACTTAACTTACCTTTGATGGTTGATAAAAATGACGCGCAGTTTACCACCAACTTCACAGTGTCTATTGAAGCGGCAGAAGGGGTTACTACCGGTATTTCTGCGGCCGATCGTGCAACCACTGTACTAGCTGCGGTTGCTAAAGACGCTAATCAACATTCAATTGTGCAACCAGGTCATATTTTTCCATTAATTGCCAAAGACGGCGGTGTATTAAATAGAGCAGGTCATACAGAAGCAGGTGTTGATTTAGCACGTTTAGCGGGTTTAGAGTCGGCAGCGGTTATTGTTGAAATTTTAAATGAAGACGGCACCATGGCGCGCCGCCCTGATTTAGAAATTATTGCCAAAAAACATGACATTAAAATGGGCACTATTGCCGATTTAATTGAGTATCGCAATGCTAATGAAACGACGATTGAACGTGTTTCACAGTGTAAATTACCTACGGCTTTTGGTGAGTTTGATTTAACTGTATTTAAAGACACAATTGACGGTCAGGCGCACTTTGCGTTAACCAAAGGTGATATTGATCCAGAGCAACCCACGTTAGTACGAGTGCATTTAGAAAACACCTTTAGAGATTTGCTGTTTAGCCAACGAGAAAGTGTGGCTAAATGGCCAATTGGTAATGCATTAGAGCGTATTGGCAATGAAGGCGGTGTGTTAGTATTGCTTGGCAAGCATGAATCACCACAAGAGCTTATTGCGCAAGTGACTAAATACGCCAAGTTGGATGCAGGCGAAACGGTGAAAGAAGTTAAGCGCCATGTGGGGTCTCGTAATGTTGGTGTTGGTTCACAAATACTTGCTAATTTAGGTGTTAGCAAAATGCGCTTACTAAGCTCGCAAACGAAATACCATTCTTTATCAGGTTTTGGTTTAGAAGTGGTTGAATATATTTCAGAGTAATTTTCAAAATAGCCAATTGATAATGAATCTTGTTGGTTGAGCTTTAGCCTGAGAGGGCTAAGGTTTTTTGACGGTATAAATACCGACCTACATTGTGAGGTTAATAATACCGCGTGATAGTGTGTACTATTGTTGGTTGAGCTTTAGCCTGAGAGGGCTAAGGCTTTTTTTGACGGTATAAATACCGACCTACATTGTGAGGTTAATACCGCACGATAGTGTGTATTATTGTGGGATAGGCTTTAGTATATCAGGATTAAAGAGGCTACTCTTTAATATTGAGTCAGGCGACTTGTACTTGATTTCTACCTAAATTTTTAGCTTTATAAAGAGCATCGTCAGTACGTTTTAGTAACTCATCACTTGTTTGCGCTTCAATTAACGTGGCAACACCTAGGCTTATTGTTACTTTGATTGTTTTACCTTCCACAGTAAAAAGGTAGTCTTCAACTTTCTTTCTAATTCGATTAGCAAGTGTTACGGCATCATTAGTGTTTTTTCCTAAACTTGTAATGGCAAATTCTTCACCGCCAATACGCGCTATACTGTCAGATGGGCGAGTATTCTCTCTAAATATATCGGCTAAGATCATTAGTACCTTGTCGCCAGCAGCATGGCCATAACTGTCGTTAATGGTTTTAAAGTGATCAATATCGATGTATATAATTGAAAGTTCAAAGCTATTTCTTGAGGCAATAGAGAGGTCATGATCTATTGTTTCCATAAACTTACGGCGATTGGCAAGTTGAGTTAGTGAGTCGGTTCTCGCGTCTTTTTCAGCTTGCACTCGTTGATATTCTAATAATTGTGTATGTTCCCTGACTTTTACTTTTAAACGTCGGTTATGCAGTAATAAGGCGACTATTGAGAGAATGATAAAAGTAAGTAAAATGTACTTTTTTAAACTGAGTATTTTTTGCCAAATACCTAACTCTTCAGGTGAAGTGTAAATAAATGGTGTTAAATCCACGGGAGGCCCTTGTAAAGAGCCTAGCGTTATTAATTCTTTCTCAATGGCCTGCCAACGTTCAATATTCATATAGCCTAAAGGAATAATATCCGCATAAATTAGCGGCATTAATTGCTCTGCTTCAAATGTTAATTCGTCTTTAGTTTTACCTTGAGAATTGTATTTTTTTAAAATAACATCGATAGATTCCTCAATATTACTAATAGCGTAACGCCAGCCTTTAACGGTTGCATTACGAAATTTTGCCACCTCTTCAGGATTGCTTTTTATCCGGCTACTTAATGTCAGTAGTACATCACCATAGAAATTTATATCATAATCTTTAGGATGAAAACTATGATAATTGGTCCCCATTTTTTTTAAGGCGTAAATTTCATTAGAGGCATAAATATTATAGCCATCGATTTCCCCATCAATAAACTCAGATAATGCTTGGCTGGTAGGGATAATATTCATTTGTTCGGGGTTGATATTATTTTTTCTTAACATGGCTATTATTTCTGAGTTCATCAAGCCTTTAGTTAACATTACCTTTTTATTTTTTAGTGAAGACAAGGTAGGAAAGCGGCTAATAAGTAATGATGGTGAGTGTTGAAAAAAAGTTGCCAGTGCCACCAGGGGCATACCATTAGCAAAATACGATACGGCACCCGCGCCGCCTATGGCGTAGTCAACAGTCCCATAGCTTAACTTTTCTATTGGGGAAGGCCCTTGAGTGCTTTCAATAAAATTAACATTTAAACCACTTTCACTATAGTAGCCTTTTTCTTTTGCCATATAGTACCCAGCAAATTGAAACTGATGAAGCCATTTTAATTGGAGGTTGATTGTTTTTAAAAAGGCTTTATTTTCTTTTGTGGCAGCATTAGTTACCCCGCTAAATGCTATTAAGCAGAGGAGTAAGGTCAAAGATCTAAAGTTTATCTTGCTCAATGAATTTCCATTAATCATTAATCAATTATCATTAAAATTATAGACTAAATTAAGTCATTTACTAGTTAATTTAAGCGAATGATTTTGTTTTAAATTATTGTTGCACAAGGAGAATGTTTTTTGGATTTTGGATGTTTTTTATTATTAATAATGTTAATGACTCACTACTTTTTCGCTCACTGTATCCAAAAGTCGAGTTAAAAGTTGAACCTGTTTCATTAGATATTCTGATCAGTCGTTGGTTTACTACTTGATAGCTAGACTGTTCGAAACCTGAAGCTTTAACACTTAATACTATATAAGCACGACCTTTACCGCTGAATGTGAGTGTAGACATTAAGGGAACACCATTTTCGTTGATTATAATGCTGTACTGACTTTCAAATTTTTTCACGTATTCTCTGGTACGTTTGTCGTTAATAATAGCGCTAACAGGTAGTTCAAAATTAAGCTTACGTTGTTTTTTTTCTTTTATATTTTCTTCACTAATAAACTTTGCTCGAGTAATGGTTCTAAGAATATCGGGAGCTGCTGATAAAATTGATTTTACACTGGTTGCACTGTTTTTATTAATTGCATTTAAGGTAGGTGTTTCAGCATTTTCATTTTTTACTCGCTCGCTTGCTTCATGCTCTAGTTTGGCTAGTGTTTCGGGAGAGTAGGTTATTTTCAGTCCTTGTTGACTGTCATTTAGCGAAATACTGGCTTCGCCATTACGAATAACTTTGTCTTCTCCTTCCCCTTGTTGAAAGTAAGTCGTTGCGACTAATGTTGCCGAAATTTCAGTAGTATTATCTAACAGTTTTAGTGCGCTTTTAAGGTCGCTAAGGCCATCAGCACAGCTAAAAAATGAAAAACTGCCCAAGAGTGTTACAGTTATTGCCAGTTTTTTTTGAGTCATAAAATAAACTTTCTCTTTAAAAACATCGTTATATGAACAGTGGTTGCAGTAAAGTTCAACACGTTTTCATTTTGGTTATTTTTATTTTAATACAGGCGGTTTTCGATGTTGAGTTGCTTGCTCGAAAGCAAATGCAGCTTCAATTAATTTTCCTTCTTGCAACTTACCACTAAAGAAAGAAATACCTACAGGTAGCTTATGGATGTACCCCATAGGAACGGTAATATGAGGGTAGCCAGCAATTGCCGCGGCCGAAGATGCAGCACCAAGGTAGTTGTCTCCGTTAACCCAGTCTATTTTCCATGCGGGGCCTGTAGTGGGAGCAATTAATAGGTCTAAATTATGTTGCTGCAGTACTTTATCAATACCATTTTTTTGGGTGGCTAACTTCGCTTTAGCGAGTGCCTTAAGGTAATGTTCATCAGTAATTGGGCCTTTTGATTGCGCCATTTCAAAAATTTCTTGTTGAAAGTAGGGCATTTCAAGTGCTGCATTGGTTTTATTAAATTGTATTAATTGTGCCAGTGTTTTTGGCATAGCTTTGTCTGTTTTGGCTAAGTACTTATTAATTTCATCTTTAAATTCATAAAGTAATACTTCAAATTCCGCATCTCCCCATTGTGGTTTAGATTCAATGTTAGCGTTATCAACGATAATAGCGCCTTGGGCTGCTAAATCAGCAATTGCCTGTTCAAAAGTGGCATCTAGTGCTTTGTGATAGCCCATTAAGTTACGAACAATGCCAATGCGTTTACCTTTTAAACCATCGGCTTTTAAATGGGAAAGATAATTAATTGTAGAAGCGGTTACATCAGGATCGTTTTTATCGACTGCTACCATCGCTGAAAGCAGAATAACGGCGTCGGTTACATTTTTTGCCATTGGCCCTGCAGTATCTTGGCTATGAGCGATAGGAATAATTCCATCACGACTGACAGTACCTAATGTTGGTTTAATACCTACAATACCATTTATTGCTGAAGGGCAAGTGACTGAACCGTCGGTTTCTGTACCTATAGCAATGGTTGCAAGGTTAGCTGCTATTGCAACACCTGAGCCAGAGCTTGAACCACAAGGTGAAGCACTGGTGTCATATGGATTTTTGGTTTGACCATATAAACCACTCCAGCCACTTGAAGATGCTGTCGAGCGAAAATTTGCCCATTCACTTAAATTTGTTTTACCTAAAATTATTGCACCTGCCTTTTTCAATTGTTGAACAACAAAAGCATCATCTTTAGGGAAGTTATTTTTTAGAGCATGTGAACCTGCGGTATTTGCCATACCGTTAATCGTGTCAATATTGTCTTTAAGTAGCACTGGAATACCGTGTAAAGGTCCTATAATTTTACCGCTAGTACGCAATTGATCGAGCGTTTTTGCACGGGATAACGCATCTTTATTAAGTTGTACAACGGAATTAAGCTTGTTGTTGTCGTACTTCTTAATACGCTCTAAATAGAAATTAACTAATTTAACACTACTTAATTGACCAGAGTCCATTTTTTTTTGTAGATCTATAATGGTATTTTGCTCGTTTGCTGCTGCAAGTAATGCTAGTGGTAATAACGTTAAAAGGTAAAGAGATAAGCGTAATAACAACATGATAATTCTTATTTTTATATGAGGGTTATTCTTTATATCGTGATTAGAGGGGAAGTGTCTAGCGCTGATGTTGTACAGCGCTAGAAATAGAGTAAGAAAATGTGCTTAATTCGTTACGCTAAGCTATTTTTTTAAGAAGGCATTAATTTGGTTAATAATACCGTCACTGTCTAAGGCCAGTTCTTGATGGATTTCTGCTTGTGTACCATGCTTAATAAATTGATCGGGTAAACCTATGTTCAGTATTTTTACGGTGCGTGCTTGCTGTAAAATATATTCATTTACTGCCGAGCCAGCACCACCTGCAATTGCATTATCTTCAATGGTAATAATGATGTCATGACTATCGCAAAGCTGATCAATAAGTGCAGTATCTAATGGCTTAACAAAACGCATGTCAGCTAAGGTGGCATCAAGAATGGTTGATGCTTTATGTGCTTCAGCTAGCATAGTACCAAAGCTTAATATCGCTATACGTTGGCCTTGTTCTATTATTCGCCCTTTACCTATTTCAATGGTTTCTGTTATTGCTGGTAATGCTATACCTGAGCCACTTCCTCTTGGGTAGCGTACTGCTGAAGGTTGATTAAGCTTATGGCCAGTACTCAGCATTAATTGACATTCACACTCATCGCTGGGTGTCATAATCACTAAGTTGGGTATGCAGCGCATAAAGCTTAAGTCGAATGAGCCTTGGTGTGTTGGTCCATCAGCACCGACAATACCTGCTCGGTCAATCGCAAACATGACGGGTAAGTTTTGTATCGCAACATCATGAATTAATTGGTCGTAACCACGTTGTAAAAAGCTAGAATAAATAGCAACTACAGGTGTATAACCACCAATGGCTAAACCCGCAGCAAAGGTAACAGCATGTTGCTCGGCAATGGCAACATCGTAATATTTATCGGGAAAACGTTGGCTAAATTCAACCATACCTGAGCCTTCGCGCATGGCTGGTGTTATTGCCACTAGTTTTTCATCAACTTCTGCGGTATTACATAACCAATCGCCAAATATTTTTGAATAAGTAGGCAAACTCGGTTTGCTTTTAGGTAAAGAGGTTTCTTCAGGGTTAAATTTAGGCACCGCATGATATTTAATAGGGTCTTGCTCTGCAGCTTCGTAGCCTTTACCTTTTTTGGTGGCAATGTGAAGCAATTGTGGGCCTTTTAAATTACGCATATTACTAATGGTATCAACTAAACCATTAACGTCATGACCATCAATTGGGCCAATATAATTAAAACCTAACTCTTCAAAAAATGTGCTTGGTACTACCATGCCTTTAAGGTGTTCTTCAGCTCGACTTGCAAGTTCTTTTATTGGTGGAATATTTTTAAGTATGCGCTTACTACCTTCACGAATGCCAGTATATAAGCTACCAGAGAGCATTTTTGCAAAATGATTATTCAATGCGCCAACATTTTCTGAGATAGACATTTCGTTGTCGTTTAAAATAACGAGCATATCTTTATGAATATCGCCTGCATGGTTTAATGCTTCGAAAGCCATGCCCGCGGTCATGGCGCCATCGCCAATAACCGCCACTACTTTTCTGTTCTCTCCTTCTTTTTCTGCTGCGGCGGCTAAACCTAATGCGGCAGAAATAGAGGTACTTGAATGGCCAACACTAAGCACGTCGTATTCACTTTCTTCACGCCATGGAAAGGGGTGTAAACCATCTTTTTGTCTGATGGTGTGTAATTGGTCACGACGGCCCGTTAATATTTTATGTGGATAGGCTTGATGCCCGACATCCCAAATAACATGATCAAATGGGGTTTGATAAACATAATGTAAGGCTACTGTTAATTCGATTGTGCCTAAACCAGAGGCAAAATGGCCACTACTTTTACTCACTGAACTTAATAGGTAACGACGTAGTTCGTCACTTGCTTGCGGCAACTGAGAACGCGTTAATTCACGTAAATTTGCAGGTGAATTAATATGAGACAACAAAGGATAGTCGTTAAGGTTTATAGTCATAGTATTTTTAGCCCAGCTTAACTGGTGCGCTTTATTATAAAGGTAGCAAATTGCGATAAAGTTTGCGTATTGTAAGGCAAACTGGCTAAAGCTTGAAGTGCTTGTTGATATAACTGTTCAGCTTTTTGTTGTGCACCTTGTAAACCGAGTAGTGCAGGGTAGGTACTTTTATTAGCCTCAACGTCTGAACCGCTGGGCTTACCAAGTTCTTCTTCGGTAGACGTAATGTCAATAATGTCATCGCGTACTTGGTATGCTAAGCCGACACTTTGTGCATATATTGCAAGCTGTTGCTTTTCAGTATTGGTGACATGTTCAGCACATTCTGCCACCATTAATACACAAGCTTCTAATAGAGCGCCTGTTTTAAGTGCATGTAATTGTTCTAATTCTGTAATGCTAATTTTTTTGTTGGTTGCCGAAATGTCCATGGCTTGACCACCACACATGCCTTGGTAGCCTGCGGCGTTTACCAATTGTTGAATGAGCTTTACTTGCTTAGTTTTGGCAAAAGATGAAAATTCGTGATTAGCTAAAATATCAAAAGCAAGCGTTTGCAAACTGTCACCTGCGAGAATGGCCGTTGCTTCATCAAAGGCTTTATGGCAGGTGGGTTTACCACGGCGTAAATCATCATCATCCATGGCGGGTAAATCGTCATGTAACAGCGAGTACGCATGAATACATTCAATAGCCGCGCCAATGGCTTCGCTATCTCTAGCTTCTACATTAAGTGCATTACCTGTAATACTCGCAAGGTAGGGACGCATGCGCTTACCACCAATAAGCAAGCCGTAGCGAATGGCGGCCAATAGCTTTTCGTCATTAACGTTAAGTTGTTCAAGCTTTGCACTAAGAAAAGTATCTATTTGATGTTGTAAAGGCTCAAGGTCACTAAGGCTCACGACGAAGACTCATCGATGTTTATTTCTGATAATGTCTGTTGGCCATTTTTTGTTATTAGCATTTGTATTTTTTGTTCAGCAGACTGTAACTTTTCTTGGCTAACATGGCTTAAATTGAGGCCTCGCTCAAAAAGGCTCATTGCATCTTCTAAATTGAGCTCGCCTGATTCTAAATTCTGAACAATGTGTTCAAGCTCATTGAGAGATTCTTCAAAGCTTAAATTTTCTAATTTTTTTCGTGCCATAATGATATGAATGATGCTATAGATAAGTGAATGATATATCGTAAAGCGCAAAGTTACCTTAGCTTGTCGCTCGGGTCAACGTAACATTCAGATAACTTTAATAGGTAGTAGAAGTAATAAATAAAAAATAATATGACTTTTAAGTTAAGTTATTGACAATATGGGCGATAATAAGAGAACAGCAATATTTTACAGTCGCGCTAATTAATACCTTACTCTATTATTAAATGATGTTAACCGTGTAATATTTGATAATAAAACAGCGCATTTTAGGAGGCTTTTTGTGGATTTAGCTACAATACTGGGGATAGTAGGCGCCATTGGCTTTATCGTTATGGCGATGATACTCGGTGGTGATATCAGCATGTTTGTTGATACTCAGTCTATTTTAATTGTTTTTTGTGGATCATTATTTGTTGTTTTGTCGAATTATAATCTTGGACAATTTTTTGGTATTGGCAAAATTATGGGTAAGGCGTTCATGTTTAAAATTGAACAGCCTGATGAATTAATTGAAAAGTCAGTAGAAATGGCAGATGCTGCCCGTAAAGGTGGTTTTTTAGCATTAGAAGAAGCTGAAATAACCAACGCGTTTATGCAAAAAGGCGTTGATATGTTGGTTGATGGCCACGACGCTGATGTAGTTAAAGCAACGCTGCAAAAAGACATTAACTTAACATCTGAGCGCCATGAAACGGGCATTGGTATGCTAATGGCGCTAGCTGATGTTGCCCCTGCGATGGGGATGATAGGCACACTAATTGGCTTGGTTGCCATGTTGTCGAATATGGATGACCCAAAAGCCATTGGCCCCGCAATGGCGGTGGCGTTATTAACCACCCTATACGGCGCCTTTTTAGCAAACGTTATCGCGATCCCAATTGCTAATAAATTAAAAATACGATTGGCAGAAGAAAAGCTTAACCAAGAATTAATTTTAGATGCGGTGCTCGGTATTCAAGACGGTCAAAACCCACGTGTAATTGAAGGGTTATTGAAGAACTACTTAGCAGAAAGTAAACGAACCGTTAATACAACGGAAGAGTAGTAGGTTTATTATGGCAGATACTCCAGAATGTAAATGTCCTCCAGCGGGTTTGCCTGCTTGGATGGGCACGTTTGCTGATTTAATGTCATTACTGATGTGCTTTTTTGTATTACTACTATCGTTTTCAGAAATGGATGTGTTGAAATTTAAGCAAATAGCGGGTTCAATGAAATTTGCTTTTGGTGTGCAAAATAAAATTGAAGTAAAAGATATTCCCAAAGGCACGAGTATTATCGCGCAAGAGTTTAGGCCTGGAAAGCCCGACCCCACACCCATTGAGGTTATTCAACAACAAACGGTAGAAATGACGCAGCAAATGCTTGAATTTCAAGCGGGCGATGAAACTTCTGCGGGGGGGCGCCAAGAGCAACGAGGCGCTGAGCGTGGTGGGCAGTCACAAAGCACTGACGATGCTCAGTCAGCGCAAGCGGAAAAACAAGCACAAGATAAAATAGAACAAGCCTCTAAAGAGCAAAGCAATGAGCTTCTAAAGAAAATTGCCGACCAAATGGAAAAGCAAATTCAAGATGGTGCAATTGAGCTTGAATCATTAGGCCAACAAGTGACTATTCGTATTCGTGAAAATGGTTCCTTTGCTGCAGGTTCAGCCTTTTTACAACCAAAATTCAAACCTGTTATTCGTAAAATTGGTGAGCTATTAGCTACTATTCCAGGTGAAATTATGGTCTCGGGAAATACCGATAACCAAGGGATGAGTTCTGAGCTTTATAGCTCTAACTGGGATTTATCGAGTAAACGTGCGGTGGCTATCGCTCATGAACTTGTTAAAGTTCAAGATTTTGACCAAACGAGAATGCTAGTGGCAGGCCATGCAGATACTCGTCCATTAGTACCAAATACTAATGCTTTGAATCGTCGTCGTAATCGCAGAGTTGAAATAGCCATTAATCAAGGGAAAGCGAAAGTGTCTGAGCCTATTTCAATTACAAGTGATGGAAAATAAATAACCTGATGTAATGGTTAAATAGCAATTTAACGAATTTCAAAACACTGAAAAAAGAGCTTTATTCAAAGCTCTTTTTTTGTTCCTACTCGATAATATTTGCTGATACCCAAAGCAGCACTATCCGTGTATAATTCGCGCCATTATTTTATGTAGGTCCCGTTATTATGAAGTTTATCGTAAAATTACAAGCTGAAATTACTATTAAAAGCCGTCCTGTACGCAAGCGTTTTACTAAGATCCTTGAATCGAATGTTAAGAATGTATTGCGCCGGGTTGATGACCAACTTACTACACGTGTTAACTGGGATAATATTGAAGTTAACACTAAAAATAACAGCCCCGAAAACCGTTTAAAGTTAATTGAAACGCTAAAGTGTATTCCTGGCGTACCTGCATTTCTTGAAGTTCAACAAATGGAATTTACTGATCTTCATGATGTTTTTGAAAAAACGTTAGCCGTACATGCAAAAACAATTGAAAACAAAACATTTTGCGTAAGAGCTAAACGTACGGGAACTCACGAATTTAAATCGCTAGACGTTGAACAATATGTAGGCGGCGGTTTAAACCAACATGTTGAAAGCGCTAAAGTTAAACTAAAAAAACCTGATGTAACAATTCGCCTTGAAATAAAAAATAATGTACTTAATGTGGTTAGCAATACCTTTAAAGGCTTAGGTGGTTTTCCTATCGCCACACAAGAAGATGTATTGTCATTAATGTCTGGCGGTTTTGATTCAGGCGTTGCCAGTTACCAAATGATCAAAAAAGGATCTCGCACCCACTTTTGTTTCTTCAATTTAGGTGGGTCTGCCCACGAAGTAGGTGTTAAGCAAGTGAGTTATTACTTGTGGGATAAGTTTGGCGCATCGCATCGCACTAAGTTTTATGCAGTAGATTTTGAACCTGTGGTTGCTGAAATTTTAGAAAAAATTGAAAACGGCCAAATGGGCGTAGTACTTAAACGTATGATGATGCGTGCTGCGGCTAAAGTGGCTGAAATTCGTGGTATACAATCGCTAGTTACTGGTGAAAGCTTAGGGCAAGTCTCAAGCCAAACGCTCACCAACTTGAATGTTATTGATCGTGTAACCGAAACCTTAATTTTACGACCGTTAGTTGCGCATGACAAACAAGATATTATTGATATTGCCAGAAAAATAGGTACGGAAGATTTCGCGAAAACCATTCCTGAATATTGTGGTGTGATTTCTAAAAAACCAACGGTTAAAGCGGTGTTGTCGAAAGTTGAAGCCGAAGAAGAAAATTTTGATTTTTCAATTTTAGATAAAGTGATTGATGAATTACGCGTGTTTGATATTCGCGATATTGGGCAAGAAACTGAAGCTGAAATTACCGCGGTAGATACCGTTGACCAAATTAATGAAAATGAAGTTGTGGTTGATATTCGTAGCCCTGAAGAAGAAGACGATAACCCTTTAGCGATTGACGGTGTAGAGGTTATTCATATTCCATTTTATAAGCTAGCCACACAGTTTGGTGATTTAGATAAAACCAAGCAATACCTACTTTATTGTGATAAAGGCGTAATGAGTAAGCTACAAGCCTTATATTTACTTGATAATGGCTTTGATAATGTAAAGGTTTATCGTAAATAAGCGCTATACGAATTTGAGTTTTCGTTAATGAAATAGAACGCAGTACTGTAATTTAGTACTGCGTTTTTTTATGCCGTAATTGCCGTTATTTTTTGCCAATAGTCTGAATTTATCGGTGTGGGAATATTGTGTTTAGCTCCTAGCTTAGCAATATAACCATTAATATAATCAATTTCTGTTGGCCGTTTTGCTAAAATATCACTGCGCATAGATGAGCAGTTCTCGGCGGTACTTAATGCCACATGATTAACAGTATCGATTAATTCATTCAATTTAAGTGTTATACCTTCAGCGTGTGCAACAGCAACCACTTCTTCCAAAATTTGTTTTTTAACATCAGTATAAAATGCTTGAGCTATTGCTCCATTGCTAATGTTATACATTGCCGTTAAAGGGTTTATTACGCAATTTATCGCCAGCTTTTGCCATTGAAAGTGCGTTATTTCTTTGTGAAAATAAGCATTAGGCAATGCGCTGTTGAATATATTCGTTACTAGCAGGCTGGTGTTATTCGTTATTGAGCCACTAATAACACCTATGTCGGCTTTCCCTTGGCCAGTATGGCGTATATTAAATGGTGAATTGAGCTTGGCGCCATGCGTGATCAGCATCGACAGTATTGTATGTTGCTGAGTAAATGCTTCGGGAAGCTGCTCAAGCACCCCCATACCGTTATGACATAAAATAACTATAGCGTTTGAATTTAATCTTGGGCTTAGCTGATTAATCGCGTCAACAACCTGAAATGATTTTACGCAGACCAATATTATGTCAGCATCTTTTATCGAATATATTGACGCTTGCGCCGTACTAACCTTTTCTGTGTTACCTGTTAAATCGTTAAAAGTATAGCTAGAGGGGGCAGTGATAATACTGCTTGAGCAAAGCAGTTGAACGTTATTTTTCTTAGATAATGATAAATGTCGGTGCCATAACAAGCCAACGGCACCTTGCCCGACAATAACAACATTCATGATAAACTATTGCTCTTACAGCTATTTTTTTTATACTGGGCAAAGCATAGTTTTAAAAACATAAACAAGGCTATACCGAATAAATCTGAGAAAAAATCACTTACTTCGCCATTACGAAACCCTAAATAATACTGCCCAAGTTCGGTTAACGCCGCATATAACGAAAGCGTAATAATACTATTAACTAACGGAAGTTTGGCAACGCCAATAACTAGCGATGTTAATAAAAAGAAACTGACGATATGGCCAATAGAGTCTAGTTGCGTACCTCTTACAATAATGGCGCGTATCTCTTCAAAAACAAAATAGCTTCCGAAGAACATTACAGAGCCTACACATAGTAAAAATAGTGGAAAATGACGCTTCATTAGAATAATAGAAAATCTGATAGTGAATAAATAAAGGGCTATTTTAACATGATACGGCTAAATAACACCTACAGCAAAGTAGATAATAGGTTTAGCAATGTTCAATATTTTGATAGAATATTTTTTATTTTACTGGTTAGGGTTTTGTTATGCCGTCAATGGACATCGTTTCTGAAATTAACTTAGAAGAAGTACGCAATGCAACTGATAACGCGAGTCGAGAATTAAGTACACGCTTTGATTTTCGAGGAGTAGCTGCAAGTATCGAATGGAAAAAGCCTAATGTAGTGGTAAAGGCTGAGGGTGACTTTCAAGTAAAACAGTTGGTCGATATGCTTCGATCACATTTAACTAAACGTAATATTGATGCCAAGGCTATGACGGTTGGCAACTACGAATTTTCAGGAAAAAACTGTACTGCTAACGTTTCGTTTAAAGAAGGCATTGAACAGCCCGTTGCTAAAAAAGTAGTAAAGCTGATTAAAGACAGTAAGCTAAAAGTACAAGCGGCTATTCAAGGCGAGCAATTACGAGTTACGGGTAAAAAACGTGATGATTTACAAGCAGTAATGCAACTTGTTAAAGAAGGGGATTTAGAGCAGTCTTTTCAATTTAATAACTTTAGAGACTAAGGTTTGTTAATCTTTAATTAAAGGCGCTACCGTTAAAAGGTTAGCGCCTTTTTGTTATCTGCTTTTAAAAATTATATGCAATATGTTGATGAAACCTCACAATAATTTCATCTTGTCGAGGTTCAATTTCTAACTCAGTGGCCATTAGTCTTACGGCTTGCTCAATTTGATTCAAAAAGCGACCAAAGCCATGCTCGTCACAACTTTCTTTAGTGGCAACAAAAATCAATTGCACATTATCAACTAATTCATCTGAGCGCCATTTGCTCACTATACCGCAAGGGCTTTGCTCTGGGTTGTACCCCAGCATTTGCAATTCACCTATTTTTGACACAATTTCATGCAAACTATGGCGCACTATAGGGACTAAGCCATTGGCAATTAATGCCCCGTTATTTAAATTATAACGTTTGGCAATTAAAGAAAAAGTATCAGTTAAATAAGTGTATAACGGGTTATAAGGATCTTTCGATAATGAATCTATTTCAACTAATGAAGTTATTTTATTATTGATAGCAATATTTACAACCGCATAGGTGATTGCTGAAGATGTCGTTGGTAATTCAAATTGCTGGCTTTGGTAACGTGTATTTATCGGCCGTAACTTATGGCCTTGCGTACCTTCACACCCCTTATTTCGTGCAAATATATCGTAGGTTAAATGCTGGTGGTCACGTACGCGTATTTTATTTGCTTCCAGCTGAATTTGCTGGCTAAAATCACTAAGTAATGAATTAACTTTTTTATGAAAATTTGCCGCATTCACGCGTAAGTCGTCACCTGTTGCTAAAAATAGCATTGTAATTTTTTTCGCACGTACACACGCATCAAAAAAAGAGTTTTGTAGGCGATGTACTTGAGGATCGTAGTAAAATATAATTTGCTGGCTTGTTTGCCATTGATGCATTTCTTGGCTGTACCTTACCCGCACTAACTTGTCGTTAGCAACAAAAATACTACTACTAATTTGGTAGTCATTAGATAAGGTAAAAAGTAATTGAGACATGCTTTGGTAAAGCTGTAAATAAGGTAATTTAGTTGCGCTACTGCTGTTAGTTGTAAATTGTTCAACTAGTTCATCAGTAATGGCAAACTCCGCTAGAATGTATTGATTATCTCTAGCATTTTTAGGTAAATATGCTTTATGTGCCGCACTGCGTTTTCGTACGATAGACATTGTGGTTCCTTGCAATTATTGCGAATAATAAATTGTTAGCATTTATGGATAATTAATAATTTCCGCGTAATTAAAATGTACTAACTCATCCCATGTTTTTGCAAAGTATAAGCATGCTATATGACAGAATTATGTCAGTGATTTATAAAGAATATTGCTTTAAAATTGAAGCGTATTTTTAAATGCCAATAGGATCCCGTTTAACATGCTTAATGATCAACAAGAGTTAATAAATACAATTAATCAAGTGATGCCGTTTGGTAAATATGCGGGCAGAAAGTTGCTGCAATTGCCAGAGCCTTATTTAGTATGGTTTCACGGAAAAGGCTTTCCTGAAGGAAAATTAGGCCAGCAATTGGCGCTAATGTATGAAATAAAATTGAATGGCTTAGAAGAAATGTTACAGCCTTTATTGTCTGAATAAAATGAAGTATTGCTATAAAATAATTTAGCATAAAAATTTTCTTTTAATACGTTACAGCTATATTTCATTTTGATTAACAAATTGTTTTTTCTATGGATTATTTTTGGACAAAAATATAGATTAAATTACAGCGATATTTACCTCGTTTTAGCGAACTAAAGCACTTGCAAAGCCTCACTATTTGATCTTAAATTAATTGTCGAATACGCATTAAGTTCGATGGTGGATTATTTAATAAAGCTATACTTATCAAAAAGTTGTGGAGAGTTAAATGAGAAGACAGAAAAGAGACCGTTTAGGTAGAGCATATGCTAACGGCTATCAAGCAGGCCTTTGTGGCCGAAATAAAGAAAATTGTCCTTATCAAAGCACTAATGCGAAATCTGAGTGGCTAGGGGGCTGGCGAGAAGCAGTATCTGATAAGCATTCAGGGCTGTTTAAATAACAACGTTAATATTCCGTAGCTGTTATAAACCCTCTTAACGAGGGTTTTTTAATGCTTGTAATTTTTGCTGAGCCAGTTGCCATTCTTCAGGTGTATTAGTATTAAATAAGCTGTTTTTGTTTTTTAAATTAATTGCTTGGTGAGGAATCGCATTGAGTAATTGCTTCATTGACGGTCCCCTTTTCATTGCAATACTAATATTATCTTGTAAAAACTGTTCAACAAAAGCATTCACTGGTAAATATAAAGGTAATGGGTGTCCTTGGTAAAAGCAGGCCTTATTACTAAGTTCACCTATGGTTTTTAATTGCGTTAAAGTTGCTGAATCTATTAAAGGTAAATCGATTGGCATAATCAATAATGCTTTAGCAGGACATTGCTGTAGCACACTAAAAATGCCGGCTAATGGGCCTAAATTTTTATAATGATCTTTTATTTGATGGTTATTACCGCTGATCACCACGTCATCAACATTGCATTTTTTTAGCATCGCTTGGCTAAACTCAAGCATTGTGTGCTGATCACGCGGTAATGTTGCTTTATCTTGCTTCATGCGAGATGACAAACCGCCAGCAAGTATTACGCCCAAAGTTCGTTGATTGTTATCACGCATTTTATCCACCTAGCATGGCTAAGTTTTCAGTTGCACCAACCAGTTTGTCATGTAAAAAATGGGTTGATTTTTTATCTGCTAATAATTGATGGAGCTGTGCTTTTAGTGCGCTATTGTCGGCAACTTGTAATTGCTCGCGTAGGGAAACACCTTCATCAGCAAATAGGCATAAATGTATTTTCCCTGAAGAACTTACGCGTAGGCGATTACAGCTTTTACAAAAATCTTTGCTATAAGGCATGATCAAGCCAATATTACCCGCATAGTTTGGGTGATAAAATTCTTGTGCGGGTCCTGCCGTTTGTGCTCTTATTTTTTGCTGCCAGCCTTGGGCTAATAAGTCAGCCATTATTTGATCGCCAGCAACATGTTGCTCGTTAAAAAATGTGCTGTTATCGCCTGTTTGCATGAGTTCGATAAAGCGAACCGTAACAGGAGTATCTTTAAGCCAATCATAAAAATACTCCATGTGCTGGTGGTTAAACGACTTCATCAGTACACTGTTAATTTTTATATTAGTAAGGCCAAGCGCCAGTGCTTTATCAATACCTTTAAGGATATAAGGGAGTTTGTTATGCCCCGTAATCGTATTAAATAAACGGGGATCTAAACTATCAATACTAATATTAAGCGCATTTAGTCCCGCATCAAGCCAAGACTCAATTTGATCGTAAAGTTTATATCCATTAGTGGTTAATGCAACGGTTTCAATACCTTGAGTTTGCTTAGCGATAGCAATAATCTCAGGAAGATCTTTTCGTAAAGAGGGTTCGCCACCTGTAATACGGATCTTTTTAGTACCAAGTTCAGCAAACGTTGAAATTAAACGAGAAATTTCGGTTGTGGTTAGAAAATTTCTATCAGAGCTGCACTGGTAACCGTCAGGCAAACAGTAATTACAACTAAAGTTGCATACATCGGTAATTGATAGCCGCAAATAGCTAAATTTGCGTCCAAAAGTATCTGTTAACATCTCACCTTTCCAAATGTCGGGAGGTCAAAGCGTTTCCATTTTGACCCTGGTGGTTTTAAAACCACGGCGAAGCAAGCATTCCTAAACGAGGTGAAGCCTACTAAGCTCGGCGAATTAATATTCATTACTTAAAGTCATCAGTATTTTACATACTCACTTCTGAAAGCAATAATCTAAACAATCATGGTAAGTGTACGCAAGTTCTTCTCGTCTGTCTGTAGCTATCACTATTTATGGTACTCAGATCAACAAAGTCATATATTTATACTTGCAATCATAGCGTATCAGCGTATATTACTGTGTATGTATACAGCGTTACATTTATAATATTTAAGGAAAAGCAATGGCCGTAGAAAGTCGATATGTCGTTATAAGAAAAGGTGTGGAGGTAGAAACATTTATGGACAAGAAAGCCGCTGATGAATATGACAAAATGTTAGATATGGCTGATAACTTGGCTGAAATGTTCCAACAGGCGCCTGTAGAGTTAACCGAAGCGTTACAAGAAGAGCTAAGCATTTATCTTGCACAAAATAGAGAGAATGTTTTAGTAGCACTGCAAGCAAAAAAACCAAAACCCGTAAAAAAAGAACCAGTTGAAAATAAGTCTGCAGAGGTTACTGCATTAGCAACTAAAAATAAAAAGAGTGACGTCGCTTAAGTTATTATCAACTGACAGTGCATTATCAATTAATTAGAAGTAAGCGTAAATCTATTGCTCTGCAAGTACTTGCGGGAAAAGTAATTGTGCGTGCGCCTTTATTAACAAGCATAAATTATATTGAACGTTTGTTAACTAAAAAGTTATCGTGGATAGAAGATAAAATTAATCGGCAAGATTGTGATAAGCAAAACCTTAATCAATTTGTCGATGGAGGTAAAATTTGGTTTAACGGTAAACAGCATCCGCTTACGGTTACCAAAGCTGTAAAAAATAGTATTATATTTAATGAAAACGGCTTTTTAATTACGCTCAAAAATGCGCGCCACAAACCTTCGAAAACTGATCAATCTTCTGCTTCAGATATAACAGCTTCACGTATAAAAAAAATGATAGAAGTTTGGCTAAAGCAGCAAGCACAACGCTATTTAATCCCTCAAACGAAAAAGCTTTCAATACAAATGTCATTAACGCCTATGGCAATAAATATTCGGCAATATAAAGCAAGGTGGGGCAGTTGTAATAGTTTAGGTAACATTCAGTTTAATTACTTATTGATGATGGCACCTCAATGGGTGGTTGATTACGTTATTGTGCATGAACTTAGTCATTTAGCCCACTTAAACCATGGGAGTGAATTTTGGCAATTGGTTGAAAAACATTACCCTGAGTATCAATCAGCTAAGCACTGGCTGAAAAGTCATCAACAGCAATTACAGTGGGTTTTATAACCGAATCTGTAACTTATTAAAATTTGGCACGAAAGTCGCTTATTTAGTTTAACTGTCAATAATTTAGCGTTGGGTGTTATGATGAAAATTAACTACTATTGTTGGAAAGCGACAAGTATTTATTTAGTTTCATGTGTTTTATCATTTTTGGTGATAGCGATATGCTTAGGTATTTATTAGCCACGCATTAATAATATAAGCACCAATACTAAGAAATCTGTATAAAATAAGAATATATTCATATTTACCTTTCTTTTATTCATAAACTATAACTTTTTATTCACAGATAATAGTTGACAGTAAATTGCAGATCAGGCATTTTACGGGCATGAACTTATTTATCCGCCGAATTACCATTATTACCACCACTACCATTCTCAATAGACTGGTGGTCATTGGCTGACGAATAAAGAAAATTATTTTATCGAAGTCTGTGACCACAAAGGTTACGGACTTTTTTTGTTTTTAGAGGATGTAAAAATGCGCGTATTAAAATTTGGTGGGTCGTCATTAGCTTCTGCAGAAAGGTTTATGCAAGTTGCTAATATCATCAAAAGCAATAGTCAAACTACACCAGTTGCTGTAGTTGTTTCAGCTCCACAGGGTGTTACCAATCATTTAGTAGCAATGGCTGAGAATATTTCAGATGAAGCTAAATTAGCAAGTGACTTAAGCCATTTTAATCGTGCTATTACCACTATTATTGGCGACTTAAATGCTAGCTTGCCTAATTTTTCAGTTCAACATGCTGAGCAAATATTAGCTAACTGGGAGCATCAACTAGGACGGTTTTTACAGGGCGCTACTATGCTGTCTTATTGCCCAGATCATATTCGAGCCATTATTATTAGCATTGGTGAGCGTTTAAGCGTGGCTATTTTAGACTCTGTGTTGAAAGCAAACGATATTAACGTTTCGTTAATTGAGCCTGAAAAATTTCTCTATACCAATGACGCATCACTTAATGCATTAGCTGACTTAGTATTATGCAAAAATAAATTTCAACTGGAATATACTCAATTAAATCAAGTGTCGTTAATGCCTGGTTTTATCGGAACAAATACTAAAGGTAACGTCACGACATTAGGCCGTAATGGTTCTGACTATTCAGCGGCTGTTTTAGCTGTTTGTGCTCAAGCTCAGTGTTGTGAAATTTGGACTGATGTTGACGGTGTTTATAATGCAGACCCTCGTTTAATAAAAGAAGCGTCACTGCTTGATTATTTATCATATCAAGAAGCGATGGAGCTTTCTTATTTTGGCGCCAGTGTTTTACACCCAAAAACGATTGGACCAATTGCGCAGTACCATATCCCTTGTTTAATTAAAAATACGGGTAACCCTACAGCTAAGGGCACATTAATTGCCAATGAGAATGATCAAAAGAAACAAGTAAAAGCGATATCAAATTTAGACAATTTAACGATGGTAAATGTGTCTGGCCCTGGCATGAAAGGCATGGTTGGTATGGCGAGTAGAGTTTTTGCTACCATGAGCCGTGAAAATATTTCGTTAGTACTAATTAGCCAGTCATCAAGTGAATACTGCATTAGTTTTTGTATTTATTCGGCAGATGCCGCTACGGCTGAAGACTGCTTAAAGCAAGAGTTTGAATTAGAGCTACTTAACGGTTTACTTGAGCCCATTAACTTACAGCATGACTTGTCTATTGTTTCTCTTGTAGGTGACGGCATGCATCATCAACAAGGTGTTGCAGCTAAGTTTTTTAGTTCGTTAGCGCAAGCTCGAGTGAATGTTGTGGCAATTGCTCAAGACTCATCAGAACGTAGTATTTCGGTAGTAATAGAGCAACGAAAATGTACCGATGCAATGAAGGTAAGCCATCAAAACTTTTTTACCCATAAACCGACAATTGACGTGTTTCTAGCTGGTTGTGGCGTGGTAGGTAGTGAACTTATCGCACAAATTGCCCGTCAACAGCCAAAACTGAAGCAACAAAACATTGCGTTAAAAGTATACGGCTTAGCCAACAGTAAAGGTATGGTTTTTGATGCAGACGGCGTTGACCTAGAAAACTGGCAAGCGCTGCTTGGTAAAGAGGCAGTGGCTGTAACGGCTGAAAATGTTAAACAATTTGTACGTGACAATCATTTAATTAATCCTGTATTGGTTGACTCTACTTCGAATGAAGCATTAGCAATGAGCTATGTCGACTTTTTAAATGAAGGTTTCCATGTGGTTACGCCAAATAAAAAGGCGAATACTGATTCATGGGAATATTATCAAGCACTAAGAAAAGCGGCACAAAATACCAATAGACGTTTTTTATATGAAACAACGGTTGGTGCGGGTTTACCTGTAATTGATACTTTGCAAAGTTTACTAAAAGCGGGTGATGAATTGTTGAAGTTTGAAGGGGTATTATCGGGCTCGCTTTCTTATATCTTTGGCAAGCTAGATGAGGGTATGACTGTTTCACAAGCAACAGCAATAGCGAAAGAAAATGGTTTTACAGAGCCAGATCCTCGCGATGATTTAAGTGGTCTGGATGTCGCACGTAAATTATTAATTATGGCACGAGAAGCGGGTATGACGCTTGAATTGGCCGACATTGAGATTGAATCGGTATTGCCTGAAAGTTTTGACGCCAGTGGTGATATTCCAAGTTTTATGGAAGCGTTACCCTCAATTGATAATGCTTTTGCTCAGCGTGTTGCTGATGCGAAAGCACAAGGTAAGGTATTACGTTATATTGGCAACATTATTGATGGAAAATGCCGAGTAGCGATTGAAGCTGTTGGCGTTGAACATCCGCTATATAGTATAAAAGAGGGTGAAAATGCGTTAGCCATACACAGTCGCTATTATCAGCCATTACCTTTTGTTTTAAGAGGCTATGGTGCCGGTGCTGAGGTTACAGCGGCGGGTGTTTTTGGTGACCTATTAAGAACATTAGCTTGGGAGCAACAACACTAATGGCTATTTCAGTATTTGCCCCCGCCTCAATTGGTAACGTTAGCGTTGGTTTTGATGTCTTAGGTTTAGGCGTTAAACCCATTGACGGCACGTTACTCGGTGATGTAGTAACCGTTGAAGAAGCCGTAGAAAATAAATTAACCGTAGTAGGCGAATTTGCAAAAAAACTGCCGGGTAATGTTCAAGATAATATTGTTTGGCATTGCTTAAATTTATTTAATGTTGCAATGGCTGAAGCAGGTAATGTAACCGTAAAAGTAGCACTTACCTTAGATAAAAAAATGCCAGTGGGCAGTGGTTTAGGTTCAAGTGCATGTTCTGTAGTTGCAGCGCTTGAAGCACTTAATCAGTTTTACTTAACGTATTATCAAACTGGCTTCGATCAAAAAAAGATGTTGTTAATGATGGGGCAAATGGAAGCGCAAATTAGTGGCAGCTTACACTACGATAATGTAGCGCCTTGTTACCTTGGTGGTATGCAGTTAATGGTGCCAGACGCTGACGTAATTACCCGCAACCTTCCTCAGTTTGAAGATTGTTACTATATTATGGCGTATCCAGGTATTTCTGTTTCAACCAAAGCCGCTCGCGATGTGCTACCCGCACATTATAGCCGAGCCGACCTTATTAAGTTTGGACAAAATTTGGCCACATTTGTTGATGCTTGCCACCGTAAAGACAAAGCGCAGGCATTCTCGGTTGTGACAGATGTTGTTGCTGAGTCGTATCGCCAACATTTATTACCCAAGTTTACAGAAGCAAAGCAATACTTGGTTGAGCAAGGAAGTTTAGCCGTTGGTATTTCAGGCTCAGGCCCAACACTATTTTGCGTGGTTGACAATGAAGCAAAAGCACAAGCTTTTGCACAATGGTTAAACGACAATTATTTACAAACAGAAAGTGACGGCAACAACTACGGTTTTGTTCATGTATGTAAAGTCGATAATCAAGGGGCATGTGTCATTAACAATGTCGCTAGCTAAAAATTACCATTACACCGTACTTAAGTCGCATAGCGTTAATCTTAAGGCGTTGTAAAATAAGTTTAATAGAATGAGTTTAGGATTTAATAGTGAAATTTTATAATTTAAAAGAAAATGATGAGCAAGTCAGTTTTGCTGGCGCAGTTAAACAAGGGCTTGGTCGTAATCAAGGGTTGTTTTTTCCTGAAACAGTGCCAGCATTAGCGAATATTGAAACTTTATTGGCTATGCCATTAGTTGAGCGTTGCGTAAAAGTATTACACCCATTTGTTAGTGGTGATTTAAGTGAAAAAGAACTACTGGCAATTGTGACCGATGCTTTTAATTTTCCAGCACAAATTCAGCCCATTAGCGAAAACCGTGCAATTTTAGAGTTATTTCATGGGCCAACATTAGCATTTAAAGATTTTGGTGCGCGCTTTATGGCTAAGTGTTTACAAGCGTTTAGCAAAGATAAAAAAATTACTATATTAACGGCTACGTCTGGTGATACCGGTGCGGCTGTTGCTCATGCTTTTCATGGCATTGAAAATATTCGCGTGGTTATTCTTTACCCCAAAGGGAAGATCAGTTTACTACAAGAAAAAATGTTTACTACTTTGGGCGGAAATATTGAAACGCTTGCCGTTGACGGTAGCTTTGATGATTGCCAAGCATTAGTGAAACAAGCATTTGACGATAACGAGTTAAAAGATACTATCGGTTTAAACTCAGCCAATTCTATTAATATTAGCCGTTTATTAGCGCAAATTTGTTATTACTTTGAAGCTGTTGCTCAGCTTTATCGCCAGCAGGGGAAAACCGCGTTAGACAATCTTGTATTTTCAATACCAAGCGGTAACTTTGGTAACTTAACAGCAGGTTTATTTGCAAAAGCAATGGGCTTACCTATTAAGCGTTTTATTGCCGCAACTAATGCCAATGATACTGTGCCTCGTTATTTACAAACGGGTGAGTGGTCACCTAATGATACCGTTGCCACTATGTCGAATGCTATGGATGTTAGTAACCCTAATAACTGGCCACGTGTTGAACATATGCTTAAATCAGGCATTGTTGAACCTGACTGTGTAAGCTCGGTGTCGATAGACGAAGAACAAACACAAATGACAGTAATTGCACTTGCTAAACTTGGCTATATTAGTGAACCGCATGCGGCAGTTGCTTATAAAGCATTACAGTACAACGCAAATGATGACGAGTTCGGGGTGTTTTTAGGAACAGCTCATCCTGCTAAATTTAAAGAGGTAGTAGAAAGCACTTTAGGGCAACCTATCGGTTTACCAAAAGAATTGGCTGATTGTGCGAGCGAAACTATTTTATCGAAAGACATGGCAGTAAGCTTTGCCGATATGAGAGCCTATCTACTCGCTGGGAATTAAACAATAATCGACGTAATTGTTTTTCCTAAAAGGCAGTTTTATACTGCCTTTTTATTTATAAAATTTTTAATTAAAGGTCTGTAATGAAAGTCTTTCCTCAATGGCAAGCCATTATTAATCAAGAGCAAGCCAAGCCCTATTACCAAGCTTTGCAAGCTGAAATTAAGCAGCAGCGCGACAATGGTGAAGTGATTTTTCCACAAGAAGACGATGTGTTTTCTGCGTTTAGTTATTGTGACTTAGCGGATGTTAAAATCGTTATTTTGGGACAAGACCCTTATCATGGCGTAGGAAAAAGTGGCCAACCACAAGCCCATGGTTTAGCTTTTTCTGTACAAGGCGACACTAAAATACCGCCATCATTAGTTAATATTTATAAAGAACTCACACAGGACGTTGAAGATTTTATTGCCCCTGTTCATGGTAATTTAAGCCATTGGGCAAAGCAGGGAGTATTATTGTTAAATACTGTATTAACGGTTAAGCAAGGGCGAGCACATTCACATGCTAAGTTAGGCTGGGAAACTTTTACTGACGCTATTATTGAAGCGATTAATCAGCAAAGCAGTGGCTGTGTATTTATTTTATGGGGTAGCCATGCACAAAAAAAAGGCAAGCATATTAATTCAGTCAAGCATTGCGTGCTAGCGGGGCCTCACCCTTCACCGCTTTCGGCCTATCGCGGCTTTTTTGGTTGTAAACACTTTTCACAAGCGAATAGTTGGCTGCAACAAAAATACACTTTAGAAATTGATTGGATGCTTCCAATAAAAAAATAAATTTTGTATATTAGTACAAATGTTTTTTATGCTAATCGGTCAATAAAAAATTTATTTGTAAGCTACTTATACAGCCGCGCTATATGGTAACGCTCTTTATATGAATGACAAATGTTCAATATGCTCAAAGTAAGATGGAATTTATGAAAAATCATTACAATCACACTAACACTAAAGCTGCAGATGAAACATTAAATGCTATTCTCGATTTAATTGTTGAAGGGGTGTGGGACTGGAGCAGTGCAACAGGATATGTAACACGAAGTGCAGGCTGGTATCATATGCTAGGCTACGAAGTTAATTGTTTTAAAAATGATGTGTTTACATGGGAAAACATCATTCATCCAGATGATTATCATAAAGTTATGCAGCATTTTGAAGCCTATATTACTGGTAAAATAGCACATTACCAAATTGAATATCGCTGTAAAAAGTCTGATAACTCTTATCTCTGGATAGTTGATAGAGCCGTTATTGTTGAACATAATCAAGACGGTAATGTCGCGAGAATGATCGGCGCACATCATAATATAGACAAGCGTAAACACATTGAACTTGAATACGAACGACAGTATCAATTGCTAAGAGATGGCAACTTAAGCCTTGAAGCGCTGATGAACAAAAAGGTTGAAGAGCTAGAAGCAAAGAATGTAGAGCTTTCAAATAAATTAACAGAATTGGAATCTATCTCTAATATAGACTTATTAACTAAAATCGCCAATCGTAAACATTTTGAAAACGAATTAACCAAAGAAGTGCTGCGTGCAAATCGATATCGACAGCCATTATCATTGGTAATTTTTGACATAGATTATTTTAAAAAAATTAATGACACCCATGGACACAAGCTTGGCGATAGTATCTTATGTCATTTGAGTGAGTTAGTATCAGCTAATATTAGAGATGTTGATTTACTAGCTCGTTGGGGCGGCGATGAATTTGTGATTATATTACCAGAACTATGTAAAAAGAAGGCACATAAAGCCTGTGATAAATTAAAAGCCCTCATCAATAGAAATGCAACCTGCCAAAGGTTATCGGTCACCTGTAGTTTTGGCGTCTCGGAATATCAGTTAGGTGAACCATTAGATGAGCTTTTTCAGCGAGTAGATCAACTTTTATTTTCTTCAAAAGATAAAGGGCGAAATACAGTTCAATCTTAAGAAGTAGGAGTTTAAGCCTATTTATTCGCCTGATACCAATCTCACTAACTATGTGATGATTTCTACTGGTTAAAACAACCAACTACTGTGTTATTTATTTAATAATTAGAACAACTAGTTATTAAAATAAATGCCTTGTATTTGGCTGTTTTTCCTGCGCATAAAGTAGATCATCTAATTAATGAAACTGGTATTAGAGGTTTCGAACCA
>JBMZCX010000041.1:0-27267 GCA_049613795.1 Thalassotalea sp.
ATCTGACTGGTGGATCGCAAACACAGGCCCTTCCGCCAAAATATTGAGTTGGCTGTCGGTCACAATGCTCGCTATTTCTAAAATAACGTCAGTTGCTGGCTCTAGGCCTGTCATTTCTAAATCTAGCCAAATTAAATTTGTTTCATTGCAAGCCATAAGTATTCCTTATTCAGTAGGGACATTTGTCGATTAAATTCACAAAAAGTGGCGATATAAAGACAAGTATTAGATGAAATATCATTTTATCAGTATAATACGTCACTATTAACTTTCTATAAAATATTTTGTCGACCAAACGGTGCGACTTTATTTAACAAAATGATAAAACTACGTGGCTAAAGCGAAAAAATTAACTAAAGGTCAAGTCAGGCGCATTAAAGCAAACCAAGCAAAAAAATTGCAAAGTAATGCGAACGACACACAATGGCAAGACGACGAACTCGGTGAAGTGCAAACAGGCACTGTTATTAGCCGTTTTGGGCAACATGCCGATGTTGAAAATACTGCTGGTGCAACAATACGCTGTAATTTAAGGCGAAGTATTAAGTCGCTGGTATGTGGCGATAAAGTACTATGGCGCGAAAGCAAAGCAAACGAAAATAGTATTTCAGGCATGATTGAAGCCGTACACGATAGAACCTCAGTGCTTGCGCGCCCTGATGTTTACGACGGTGTAAAACCTATTGCTGCCAATATCAGTCAGATCATTATTGTTTCAAGTGTTTTGCCTGCGTTTAATAGTGATATTATCGACCGTTACATAGTTGCCGCTGAAGAGACGGGTATTAAGCCCATTATTGTGCTTAATAAAATTGATTTATTAACGCCCGAGTTAACACAAACCATTGAAGCGCAATTAACCATATACCGAGATATTGGCTACCAAGTGCTTTATGTCAGTAATGAAACAACCGATGGTTTAGCGCAACTTAAAGCGCAACTGGATCAGCAAACCAGTATTTTTGTTGGTCAATCGGGTGTGGGTAAGTCAACACTTACTAACAGCTTAATGCCCGAGCTGGGTATTTTAACTAAAGGCGTATCTGAAAATTCAGGACTAGGGCAACACACAACAACGGTAGCAAGGCTATATCATTTTGAAGATGGCGGTGACCTAATAGATTCTCCCGGTATACGTGAATTTGGCTTATGGCATTTAACACCTGAACAGGTGTGTAATGGCTTTACTGACTTTTCAGATTATATTGGCACCTGTAAATTTAGAGACTGTAAACATCAAAAAGACCCTGGTTGCGCGCTAATTAATGCCGTAGAAAATAACAAAATTCATCCTGAACGCTTAGCAAGCTTTCAGCGTATTCTTGCAAGTTTGAATGACAATACGCTCACCTCAAGATTTAATTAATAGTTGATAAACGAAGGAATATTCAGTGTCGTTAGATAAATTAAAAATTGCTTTGCAATATGCAATGCCAAAACATGCACTTTCTCGATTAGTCGGTAAATTTGCCGCTGCCGAAGCGGGTTGGCTCACCACCAAAGCGATCAGCGCTTTTATCAAGTCTTATGGTATTAACATGGCTGAAGCTAAATATAAAAATGCCAGCGACTTTAAAACCTTTAATGACTTTTTTACTCGCGAACTTGAAGAAGGCGCGCGTACGATCGATCAAGACCCTAGCACCATTTGTTATCCCGTTGACGGCGCAATTAGCCAACAAGGCGATATTGAACAAGGGCAACTTATTCAGGCAAAAGGTTTTAACTACAGCTTAGTCACATTACTTGGTGGCGATAAAGCCACGGCAGAGCCATTTCAAAATGGTAAGTTTTCATGTATTTACCTTGCGCCGAAAGATTACCACCGAATTCATATGCCAATGGCTGCAACGCTACGAGAAATGATTTACGTACCTGGCGACTTATTTTCAGTGAACCCATTAACCGCCAACAATGTGCCAAATTTATTTGCCCGTAACGAACGGGTTGTCGCTATATTTGATACCGAAAATGGACCAATGTCGATGACTTTAGTAGGTGCAACTATTGTCGCAAGTATTGAAGTAACATGGGCAGGCACCATTACTCCTCCAGCAGGAAAAGACGTATTTCGCTGGCAATATCCTGCGTCAGGCACAGGCGCTATAACCTTTAACAAAGGAGATGAAATGGGCCGTTTTAAATTAGGATCAACCGTTGTAACCACTTTCGCCCCTAATATGGTTAATTTTAATGAAAGCGCAGGGTCTGGCACAGTAACTCGACTTGGCGAACATTATGCCGACATAGTTAATTCAAGCGAAAGCTAAAAATATGCTCGTTATTGCTCATCGTGGTGCCAGTGGCGAATATCCAGAAAACTCGTTACTGGCCATTAAAAAAGCGCTTGAGCAAGGGGCTGATGGTATTGAAATAGACTTGCAATATCACCAAGCCAGTGGCGAATTTATTATTTTTCATGATCGTAATTTACAGCACCTTACAGAAAAAACAGGCAGTATTAATAACTATTCTTTAACTCAGCTATTAACCACCTCAATTGGTCAAGGGCAATGCATAACTACCTTAACGCAAGTTATTGAAATTATGCCCGCTGATAAAATATTAAATCTTGAACTAAAAGTAAGAAGTTGCCAACAAACGTTAATTCACACCTTAATGGCTGCCTTAACCGAGCAACTCAGCAATGCGGTAAATAGTAGAAGAATAACATGGTCTACACTGCACATTTCGTCATTTAATCATCATGTGGTGCAACATTGCCAAACGCTATTACCAAAAGTAAGCATAGGCGCACTCATTGCCCACAGTCCATTAGATTATGCAAAATTTAGTGAACAAATGGCGTTAACCAGTGTCAACCAAGAGGTTGATCATTTAAATCATGAGATTGTTGCTGATATTCATCAACATGGCTTAGCCTGCTGGGTGTTTACCGTTGACGATATAGAAGACATTCAACGCTGCATTGCATTAAATGTTGATGCTATTTTTACCAACTACCCCGCAAGAACAAAAGCAATAATCGCAGGCGCTAAATAAAGAACGTTGCAATGATGTTACATATTTATGTAATAATGTATTGCTCATTTATTCAGCACAGTATACGATTGGATTCGTATTACTTTTAAAAAAGTAATCAAAACGGTAATTATTGCTGAATTTTATTAGATATTGAGGAAAATCAATGGCTCGAGATAATGAAGGTATCAAGCCTACTGAAGCAGAACTTTCACTGCTAAATGTACTTTGGAAAATAGGACCTGCAACGGTCAGACAAGTACACGATGCAATCAGTTCGACTCAAAATACAGGTTACACAACCGTATTAAAAATATTACAAATAATGCATGAAAAAACATTAGTTATTCGCGACGAAAGCAATCGTGCCCATGTATATGCGCCAGCTAACAGTGAAGTTTTTACGCAATCGTCATTATTAAAAGATTTAGCAAGTAAAGCCTTTGGCGGCTCAACCTCTAAGTTAGTAATGAGAGCGCTTGATGAATCAACCAGTAAAGAAGAAATAGCCGATATTCGTCAATTACTCAACGAACTGGAACAACAAAATTAGTACAATCACTTTATTGTAATGACCTATGCCTGAGAATTTATTAGACAGCCCAATACTATATAGTTTAGCCCTAACCTTATTGCACTTTTTGTGGCAAGGTTGTTTAGTGGCACTCGTATTAAAGTGCTTACTCTCAGTCACTCCTTATAAAAACCCTCAGCTAAGATACTTATGCTCAGCGGCCGCTTTAATTGCGAGCTTATTACTACCCATTATTACTTTTAGTACCGTATACACACCTGAGCTTTTAGCGGCAGGTCCAGAAAATATCAACACAGTCATTGCGATGGGGGTAGATCAAATTCCTACCGTTATTAATGCCTCTTGGTATCAAACTGCGGTTGATGGCCTACCCTTTTTATCGATTGCTTGGTTAATTACTGTATTTATATTATCAATTAAATTATTTTTCACCTTACAACAGGTAAACCACTTAGCGCAGTTAAATACACTTCCCGTTGATAGTGCCTTGCAAGCACGGTTTGAGCAGCTTATCAGTTCATTTAATTTATGGAGAAAACCCCAGTTACTTGTTTCATATAAAGTAGACGTACCTATGGCAATTGGCTGGTTAAAGCCAGTAATATTGTTGCCTACTGCGATGATGTCAGGGCTAACCTCTGAACAGCTTGAAATGCTTATATTACATGAGCTGGCTCATATAAAAAGACATGACTATTTAGTGAATTTTTTACAAACGCTAGTCGAAATATTACTATTTTTTCATCCTGGTGTTCGCTGGATTTCAACACAAATGCGTAATGAACGAGAATATTGCAGTGACGACATTGCAGTAGCGTATTGTGGTAACGCAATTGCCTATGCACATACACTCGCCGACACTGCAAGTGTATGTCATAAACACCGTCACAGCTCCATTCCAACAATGGCAATGGCAGCCTCTGGCGGCGACTTAAAACAACGTGTAGTACGCTTAATTGATCAACAGCATAACTGCAATTCAGAAAGTGATTCAGGCAAACTGCTTGCCTCTATTATTATTTTATTTGCAGTATTAAGTGTTTTTGCTAAACCATTTGTTGATAATCGTATTATTGACTGGGGAACAGGTAGGATTTCACTAATGCAATCGGCTGGTGAGTTATTACATCGTAGAGCAAATACTAATGAACACCCACTTTCTCAAACGTCAATTGCACAGCAGCTAGTACAGCAAAATACGAAAGAAGAGCGTCCTAATGTTCTTCCTGAGCAAGCACAACCTGAGCAAGTGATCGTAACACCAGCAGATAGCGAGATTAAAAGTAACACGCAACTAATTAAGCCACCTTTAAACGCTAATAAATTAGTGAAAAAAGTGACTTTACAAGAAAATAATGTATTAACAACAAATATTCCCGCGGTAGTGGATAAAAAAGAAGCAGAAATTAATATTATAGTAAGTAACAATTTCCCTAAGAATGATTTCGAAGTCGAAAAACCTAAAGTGATCCCTGTAAGAAAGCAGTCTATATCAGATATCGCCTTTGAGCGTACTGATTCAAGCAAAACCCAATTTGAAAACCCATACGCTAAGCAAGTCGCCTCTTTAATTGACCAACCTTTACCAGCGAACACTAGCACAACTGAATTTGATAACGCTTATCAACAAGTGCTAGCCAGCAATCAACCTCAGAAAAACCCATTTAGCTCGCTGACAACTATTACAGAGTCTACGTTTTACAAGAAAAAAGCTGCAGCATTAATTTCATCTGTAGAGCCAAGATATCCATCTATTGCCAAGCGCAAAGGAATAGAATTAGATGTTTTAGTAAGGTTTGTTATCAATGAAGATGGTCGTGTTACAGACATTGAATTTGAAGATAAAAATAGAGTGAGCTATTTTCGCAATGCCATTCGTAGTGCAATGAATAAATGGCGTTTTTTGCCAGCAACGGTAAACAATAGACCAATTGAAAGCCAAATGGCAAAAATATTTTCGTTTAGTTTAGTTAAAGGCTACAAATAAAAAAGAGTAAGCACTGGCTTACTCTGTAGCATTAAAAATTACTTGGTTCTAGCGTTGTTGAAATTTAGCCTGCATTTTACCTTTCATTCTTTTCGCCTTTTTCTGTTGCTCTGGCGTTAATATTTTCATCATTTGATGTTTATGCTTTGCTCTTAGCATTGCCGCTTGGGCAAAAGTCTCTTGGTTGCTATTATGTAACGTTAAAAATGCCTGTTCATCAAAATACTCTGCCTGCATTAATGTTTTTACCTCTTTCTTATAGCTTTTCATTTTTTCTTTCATTGACGCACGCTCAGTTTTATCTTGCATATTCAACGATTTAACTTGTTGTTTTTGCTCCTTAGTTAACGATAAATACTTCGCCATGCGCTTAAATTGGCGATGCTCTTTTTTAACTACCTTTTCTTTGTCAAAAAAGCCTTGATAAGCATTTGCGTCGTTTGAAAAGCTCATACTTGATACTGCAAATACCAATACCACCGTTTGTACAACCACTTTAAATACTGCTTTCATATAAAATTCCTCTTTAAACAAAATAAACTCAATTAATAGTCAACGAATTAAGCATAACAATTGCAATGCAAAGAAACGCAAATCAATGTAAAGGTATGTAAAGAATGGTTTTAGCGCGCGTTGTTGTTATATTATTAACACATCTGCTTTAGCTAAACGTGTAATAATGAACCGAAAAAAAATTTTAATTATTGACGATGACAAAGAACTTACTGAACTTCTAGGTGAGTATTTGTCTTTTGAAAATTTCACTGTTGAATGTTGCCACGATGGCGTTAGCGGTTTAGCACGTGCTTATGATGATAGCTTCTCATTAATTTTACTCGATGTAATGATGCCCGGCTTGAATGGTTTTGAGCTGCTAAAAGCGCTCGGCGGAAAACACAAAACCCCCATATTGATGCTTACGGCAAAAGGGGATGACGCCGACCGTATTCTGGGCTTAGAACTAGGTGCCGACGATTATTTAGCAAAACCCTTCCAGCATAAAGAATTATTAGCGCGAATTAATGCCATTTTACGCCGTATCGATATTGTCAAAAATAGTAACGCTGACATTTCAACTTCAATATTTACAATTAATCATGTCTCGCTTGATCACTCAACTCGAGAAGCTTTTTGCCATGATCAACTCGTTGAACTAACAGGTACTGAATACCAAATTCTTGAATTATTAATGAATCAGCATGGTCAAATTGTCAGTAAAGAACAAATTTCTGAACAAATATTGCACCGAAAGCTGAGTGCTTTCGATCGAAGCATTGACATGCATGTCAGCAATATTCGCCGTAAGTTACAGGCAAAAAATACCAACGAAAAACTCAAAACCATTCGGGGTTCGGGTTATCTCTTTTTATCAGGAGGGCTGACTTAATGCTAAAGAAATTAACTCGTTCACTGTCATCTATTGGCTTTAAACTATTCCTCTCTTTTTGGTTATTTGCTATTTTAACCTTTGCTCTTACTCGATTTATTTCAACCCAGTTGACGCAAGAGAGTGTATTAATACCTCTTCATAAAAAAGACATTGCCGTACTCACCCACTTACAAAAACGAATTAAAAAATCACGCAAGTTAACTTTGAACCGTTTACTTAATAAATACCCTTCTTTTAGAGGTGAAACGCTATTAATTAAAACACTTGATACCAATAAAGTGCTGACAAATAAAAAGCGATTTTTATTGCCGCTAATCCCCTATATTGAAAAAAACAACTTTACCAGCCCTACCACCATTCAATTTGCCAATGCCCGAATTACTGGCCCGTTAATCGCTGAAATTGACAATAATAACTACCAATTATACCTCGCCGTAAAAGGGAAAAGTCCACATTTTAGCTCCTATGTTAGGCAACTCCCACTTTGGGTAAAGATATTAATACCCACGGTAATAAGTATGTTACTCGCTTGGTTGCTCGCCCGTTCATTAAGTAATCCATTAGTTAAAATAAAATCTGCTGCAGCACAAATTGGTAATGGTAACTTAACCAGCCGAGTAAGCGATAAAACAACAAAGCGCAGTGACGAACTTGGCGACTTAGGCCGAAGTTTCAATCAAATGGCAGAGAAGTTAGAGCAAAACATTACCGCACACCAGCGACTATTAGGCGATGTGTCTCATGAGTTGCGTTCTCCTATGACACGTCTACAAATGGCAATAGGTCTTGCTTCACAAGCAATAAATAACAAAGATGCGTTAGCGGCACACCTTGCTCGCTGCGAATTAGAAGTTGGCCGATTAGACGATATGATCACCGAAGTTTTATCGCTATCGCGCTTAGAAAACACACTACAGCACGTAAATTTACAACCTTGTGACTTTTCCGTACTGTTACAATCTTGCATTACCGATTGCCAATACATCGCCAACGATAAAGACATACAGATAACTACCGATATTATAAGCCCATGCAGCATTCAAGCGGATCATAGCCTTATTAATAGCGCACTCAGTAATATTCTCACTAATGCGGTAAAGTATAGCCCTCAGCACTCGTCGATTAACGTTGGTATGTCGACAAATGACAAACAGGTCATTATAAAAGTCGTTGATTCAGGACACGGTGTACCAAATGAAGCCATTAGCCAATTATTTCAGCCTTTTTATAGAGTAGAGCAAGCAAGAGATCGTGATTCAGGCGGCACAGGACTAGGGTTAGCTATCGCACATCAAGCAATTTTGGCGCATAATGGTGAGATAACAGCCTATAACAATGAATCCATCGGTTTAACCGTTGTCATTACTTTGCCCATAACGTGATCGATAAATAAAATGAACCTTGATGTAATTAAGTTTTCTGTCGCACTCATATTTTTATTAATTGGACCTACGAGCCTAGCCATGACTAACACTAGTGTAATATCGCCTGTATCCGTGACTGAGCGTCAAGACTCTTTTTGGCAACAAGGTATATTTTCATCATTTATTGGTGTCGATAAAAAACGAATTAACTACGCTCAATTTACTCTGCACCCAGCAGGAGATTGCTTAGTCGTTGCACCAGGGCGAGCAGAAAGCTATATAAAGTATCAAGAGCTTGCTTTTGAATTAAGCCAGCAAGGCTACAACATTTTTATTATTGATCACCGTGGTCAAGGTTTGTCGCAACGCATGATCAAAAACAAGCATAAAGGTTATGTAACAACGTTTGACGATTACGCCCAAGATTTAGCCACATTTATTAAACTGCAGGTCATGCCATATTGTGCCAATGACAGTAAACCACTATTACTCGCGCATTCAATGGGCGGTGCTATCGCGGTACGCACAATTCAATTATACCCAGAGTTAATAAAGGCGGCAGTATTATCTTCACCAATGTTTGCCATAAATAGTGGCGGCTTACCAATGTGGCTAGCAAAAGGAATTATTTCTTCAGGCGTATTTATTAATGAACTTGTTGCCCAACAACCCTGGTATTTTATTGGCCAAGGTAATTATCAAGCAAAGGCGTTTATCGATAACCCACTAACGCATTCCAAAACGCGCTATCAACGCTTTATTAATGATTACCAGCAACAGCCTAAAGCACAACTTGGTGGCGTAACTTACCAATGGTTAGCGCAAGCAATAAAAGTAAATAAAGACATTTTTAGTCAGCTCGAAAAAATTAAAACCCCCTTATTAATATTACAAGCAGGCGGTGACAGTATTGTTGATAATCAAGCACAAAATAATTTTTGCATCGCGCTCGCCCAACGAGATAAAAGCTTATGTTCAGCGGGTAAGCCACTACTTATTGCTGATGCTTATCATGAGTTGTTTTTTGAGCAAAACCAATACCGCCAACCCGCGTTAGAAGCTACGTTAAACTGGCTAAATAAGTATCGAGTAAAAACTAAATAACGCTCTTGTTAACAACAGATACAGGGTCATGGTGAATAAATACTTCGCACGGTGACAGTGCCTGTTCAATTTCTTGCTCTATGGCCTCACCAATGGTGTGTGCTTCAAGCAAGCTGAGCTGATCATCAAGTTCTAAATGAAATTGAATAAAGCGAATATTACCCGCTTGTCGCGTGCGTAATTCATGTAATCCTTTCGCTTGTGAGTGTCGCTCTACTATTGCTTCAATTTTTATTATCTCTGCTTGATCAAGTTCATGATCCATTAAATGTTTTACGCTTAGCCACACAATTTTCAAGGCGCCAATAAGCAGATACGCGCCGACTAGAACGGTAAACACACCGTCAGCTCTTAACCAATACCCTTGGCTGAGGAATAACGCTGCGAGTACACCAGCATTTAATAAGATATCAGACTGATAATGCAAAGCGTCTGCACTAATGGCAACAGAGCCTGTACGTTTAATCACATAACGCTGTACTATCACCAAAGATAAGGTCAGCACAATAGCAATAACACTAACAATAATGCCAACTTCAGTTTGAACTACTTGCTTAGGGGTAACAATACGCTCAACACCATTAAAAATTAATAACAAGGCCGAGCCCAGCACAAAAGCTGACTGTACCAACCCTGCTAAACTTTCTGCTTTACCATGCCCAAATTTATGCTCCGCGTCTGCTGGCGCAAGCGCAAAACGTAGAATAATAATATTCATTAATGAGGCAAATAAATCGAGCATTGAGTCGGTTGCTGATGCCAGCATTGCACTCGCATCGGTTGCAAACCACGCATAAAGTTTTAGCCCAAGCAATAAGAGCGCAATTGCAGTTGCCATAATGGCCGCTAAATTTACTAAATATTTATAATCTTTTTGTTGTGCTGGTTGCTCTTCACTCATCATATTTTTCACTACTTAAACTGATACTTAGTTGTAGGTAATACTTTTCTTCTAGCTAGGCTAATTCTAATAGGTATAATAGCCAAAAGAAACTATCCCACTGAACCTAGAGAGCTAAACATGTTAGACGTTGTGTTATTTCAGCCACAAATTCCACCCAATACAGGAAACATTATCAGACTTTGTGCTAACACTGGCTTTAGGTTACATCTTATTGAACCATTAGGCTTTGATTTAGATGATAAAAAATTAAGAAGAGCGGGATTAGATTATCATGAATTTGCTGCAATAAAACGCTATAAAAACTATCAAGCATTCATTGAATCTGAGCAACCTGAACGCGTACTTGCGATAACAACAAAAACCACCAATTATTATGGTGATATTAGCTTTAAAACAGGTGATTATTTACTGTTTGGCTCTGAAACAGCAGGTTTACCTGAAGAAGTACGCCAACAAATTCCAGATCAAGATAAAATTAGGATCCCTATGTTAGCTGATAGTCGTAGTATGAATTTATCAAACGCGACTGCGGTTATTATATTTGAAGCATGGCGCCAGCTAGGATTTGCTAACGCAGTTTAGTAACAGAAAAAGTTAGCCTGTTATTCGAACTTTCGATCTCGTGACAATAAATCAGCGGCAGCAAGTTTTGCCGCTTTGCCCTGATACAAAACTTGATAGACTTGATCAACAATAGGCATTTCAACTTTCATACGTTGAGCCAACATATACACTTCTTTAGTATTTCGGTAGCCTTCAACCACTTGACCAATATCTTTCATTGCCTGCTCAACTTCAGCGCCTTTACCCAACGCTAAGCCAAAACGGCGATTTCTCGATTGGTTATCAGTACAAGTCAGCACTAAATCACCCAAACCCGCCATCCCCATAAAGGTAGTAGGTTCGGCATTCAGTGCTGCACCTAAACGTGTCATCTCTGCTAAGCCACGCGTAATTAAAGCTGTGCGTGCATTGGCACCAAAACCAATGCCATCGGCCATACCAGCACCAATAGCAATGACATTTTTTACTGCACCACCAAGCTGAACGCCAATAAAGTCATTATTAGGGTAGACCCTAAACGTTTTAGTACAGTGCAATAACTCAGAAAGGTCGTGAGTGAAGTTGTCATCTGTTGATGATAATGAAATAGCAGTAGGTAACCCCGCTGCCATTTCTTTAGCAAATGTAGGACCAGATAAAACAGCTAACGGAATATCATTACCTAAAATATCACGGGCAACATCTTGCAAAAGGCGACCTGATTGGTGATCTAGCCCCTTAGTTGCCCAAGCAATTCTCGCATCAGTTGTTAGCCATGGTTTAATTTGCGTAAGCATGTCACCAAACGCATGACTGGGTACAACAACTAAAATATTACGGCTCGACTTAACTGCGGAAGCTAAATCAGCTTCAAGCTGTAAAGCCTCTGGAAACTGAATTCCAGGTAAATATTTTTCATTGCTTAATGACTGTTGCATTTGCGCAACATGATCAGTATCTCGACCCCATAATAAGGTTTTCTGACCATTCCTTGCTAAACAAATAGCAAGAGCAGTCCCGTACGAGCCTGATCCTAATACACAAATATCAGTCATTAAATTTACCTAACTAGTGTGTTTCAGTACTAGCTTGTTGAGATGCTTGTGCTTCAGCTGCTTTTTGTTGAACATAAGAAGCAAATAACGCTTCAAAGTTAACAGGTGCTAAGTTAATTTGTGGGAAAGAACCACGGTTAACTAAGCTAGCAACGGCTTCACGTGCATATGGGAATAATGTAGTCGGGCAAAATGCACCAATAGTATGTGCCATTTGCGCTTCAGGTAAGTTACCAATAGTAAAAATACCCGCTTGTTGTACTTCAGCTAAAAAGGCAGTTTGGCCTTCAACTGTTGCAGTTACTGTTAGCGCTAAAACCACTTCAAACGTGTTTTCAGAAATTTTGTTAGAGCGTGTATCTAAATCTAATTGAAGTTCTGGTTTCCACTCTTTTTGAAAAATAGCTGGAGAATTAGGTGTTTCAAAAGATAAATCTTTTGTATAAACACGTTGAATTGCAAATTGTGGTGCTGCTTGCTCTGCAGAACCTTCTGCGCCGTTTTGAATTTCGTCAGCCATTTTTAATTATCCTTTACTCAAAGTGTGATAGCCACACTTAATGATTTAATATTAATTATTTATTGATCCGCTAATAACGCATCAAGTTTATTTTGTGCATGTAGTGCAAATAAGTCATCACAACCGCCAATAGGTTGCTCATTAATAAATATTTGCGGTACCGTATATCCACCTTGGCTTCGCTCGATCATTTCATTACGAAGTTCAGCATTACCGTCAATTTTAATTTCACGAAAATCAACATTTTTTTGTTCAAGTAACGCCTTGGCTCTCATACAAAAACCACAGGTAACTTTGGTATATATTTCTACGGTCATTCCAACTTCCTCAAGTAGCAATTACTACTTTTTAACAGGGAGGCCTGCATTTACCCATGCATTCATGCCACCTTTTAGTAAGCTTGTTTTGCTGTAACCCGCTTTAAATAACTTAGACGCTATAGTAGAAGCAGTAATACCAGCAGTACACACTACAATAATGGGTTTGTCTTTGTACTTTTCAAGGGTGGTTAAATCATTATTATTAATTTTTTCAACCGTTAGGTGTTTGGCATCTAAGATATGACTTGCTTTAAAGTCTTTCTCGGTACGAATGTCTAATACAATTCCATCTTCCTTATTCACAGCAAAAGTAAGCTCTTGTGGGCTTAATTGCTTGATAGGCGAAAATTGAATTCTAATCGTCATTACAATAATGGCGATAAATATCCCACCCCATGCAGCGCTTAGCATTGGATGAGCTGATAAAAAAGCGATAAATTGATCCATAAAACTTCACATTTGTAGATAGATAAAAATTGCCGTCAGTATACAGACTACAGTCCTTTTTTACAGTGTATTTAGGTGATTTACACATGATGAAATAAATTTTATATTATTTTCAATTAAATAATGGCGGTTAATTTGCGTTCTGTTACTGTAATAGAACATTTTTATCTAGCGTTTGTGAAGAATTTACTAGCCTTGCTTGATATACTTCCTTGAATTAAATCCATTATTGAAGAGAATTAACATGCCGAATAAAAAGTCAACCGTTTTACTAATACTTGATGGTTGGGGATACCGAGAAAATACGGAAGCGAATGCTATTTATCATGCAAACACGCCTGTACTCGATAACTTAACGGCAAATTACCCTAATATGTTAATTCAAACCTCAGGCATGGCAGTAGGCTTGCCTGACGGGCAAATGGGCAACTCTGAAGTCGGTCATGTAAACCTAGGTGCTGGTCGTATTGTTTACCAAGACTTCACCCGTATTACTAAAGCAATAAGTGACAATGAATTTATTAATAACGAAGCCTTATGCCGCGCTGTAGACCGTACTAAAGCAACTAACGGAGCAGTACATATTTTTGGCTTGCTATCGCCAGGTGGCGTTCATAGCCATGAAGATCATATTTTTTCAATGATAGAGTTGGCTCACCAACGTGGCGCTAAACAAGTATACTTACACGCCTTTTTAGATGGTAGAGACACCCCACCACGCAGTGCCGAAGCTTCACTTATTAAAGCACAAAAGAAGTTTGAAACATTAGGCTGTGGGCAAGTGGCTTCAGTCATCGGACGATACTATGCAATGGACAGAGATCAGCGCTGGGATCGTGTAGAAGCTGCGTACAATTTAATGACAACAGGCAGCGCCCAATATAAGTATAGCAACGCTGTTGATGCCTTATCAGCCGCTTATCAACGTGATGAAAATGATGAATTTGTACAAGCCAGTGCCATTACCAATGAACAAGGTAATGCCATTGCAGTGAATGATGGCGATGCACTTATTTTTATGAACTTTAGGGCCGATCGCGCGCGTCAATTTACCCGTTGTTTTACTGATGAAGACTTTGCTGGTTTTACTCGCGCTAAACAGCCTAAGTTATCAGACTTTGTGATGTTAACCGAGTATTCAGCTGATATAAAAACCAGCTGTGCTTTCCCACCAACGCCGCTCAACAATGTATTGGGTGAATGGTTAGAAAAGCACAATAAAACACAGTTACGTATTTCTGAAACTGAAAAATACGCGCACGTAACCTTCTTTTTCAGTGGCGGTAAAGAAGACACCTTCATTGGCGAAGAACGAATTTTAGTACCTTCTCCGCAAGTCGCCACCTACGACTTACAGCCAGAAATGAATTCTGCCATATTAACAGACAAGCTAGTTGCCGCCATAGAAAGTGGCGAGCACGACTTTATTGTTTGTAATTACCCTAACGGCGATATGGTCGGTCATACGGGGAAATTTGACGCGGCCGTAAAAGCCTGTGAAGCGGTAGATGCAAGTATTGGTCGAATCATTACCGCACTTGAAAAAACAGGTGGCGAGTGTTTGATCACTGCCGATCACGGCAATGCAGAACAAATGGTAGACAATGAATCTGGACAAGCCCACACCGCACATACCTGTGAACCAGTGCCATTAATATATTTTGGCCGTAAGGCTGAAGTCGCTCAGCAGGGAGCATTAAGCGATCTTGCGCCTACCATTTTACATTTAATGGCGCTTGAGCAACCTGAAGAAATGACAGGTACGACATTAATGACGGTTAAATAGTTTTATTTAATGAATAAGCATAATTTCGTAATATCGGCAGTCTGGCTAAGTTTTATTTACTTAGCCAGTAGTCTATTGTCGCTTAATGCATTACCTTTCAACCCAAGTAATAAAACTGACCTAAAACTTAACCAAGTAAAAAAAGCAATCAATCAGCAAAAAACGGCAATTAAGCAGGTCAGTACTAAACGAAACAAGTTAGAGCAACAGCTAAAAGATAGTGACCTTGCCATTTCAGCCGTAATTAAAGCATTAGCATCTTCAGATCAGCAACTAACAACCACTAAAGCGAAAATTTCGGTATTAGAGCAACAACAAATACAGCTATTAACAGACAAGCAACAACAAGAAAAGTTACTTGCTAAGCAATTACGCGCTGCATACTCATCGGGTAATCACGACTACATAAAGTTACTGCTCAATCAAAAAAAAGCCGCTAATGTTCAACGCAGTGTTACCTATTATCAATATTTAAATGACGCCAGAATTAAAGAAATTGAACATTTTAAACTCACCATTGCCAAACTGCAGCAAATAGAGTTAGAGCAAGAGGCGCAGGCGCAACAACTTCAACAAATAAAGCTTCAGCAAGAACAACAACAGCAAGAATTAAATCTACAAAAAAAGCAGCGCACGCAAACACTCGCAAAATTGAGTAAGCAATTACTCAATAGTCAGCAGCAACTCGCTCAATTAGAGCAGCAAGAAGAAAACCTTAAAGCGGCACTTGCACGTATTGCTCAACTAAGCCAACAAGCAATAGACCTTAAAGGCTTGAAGCGACTAAAGCGCAAACTTTCTTGGCCAGTAAAAGGTAAAATACGACGTAGTTTTGGCTCAAGAAAACAAGGCTATTTAAAGTGGAAAGGCGTACTGTTGGCCGCACCAATTGGCAAACAAGTAACCACAATCCACAATGGCACCGTATTGTTTTCAGACTGGCTTAAAGGCTATGGATTAGTAACTGTAGTTGATCATGGTGAGGGCTATATGAGTTTATATGGACATAATCAAGCGTTACTAAAATCAGTAGGCGATCGAGTAGAAACAGGAGAGCCTATTGCCTTGGTTGGGCAAAGTGGTGGACAATATCAAGCAGGGTTATATTTTGAAATTCGCCATAATGGTCAAGCAGTTAACCCAAAACTTTGGTGTCGATAGCTAAACGTTCTACGATATACGAAGAAAAGCAAATTCACTTATCGATTTAGTTAAGCAGAGCTGCTAATCTAGCAACTAATAATACAAATAACATTAATAATAAACTTAACGATTGTGCGACTACTTCTAGCCTTACTACTCATTAATATTTCAGCACTGTGCGCAGCCAAGCAAGCACAGGTCGCAATTATTATTGATGATATAGGCTATCGTAAAAGCGACATATCAACGTTAACGATTCCTGGTGATATAACCTTCGCAATACTCCCTCATACACCTTATGGAAAATCTTTAGCTGAAATAGCTTATCAAAGTGAACACGATGTCATACTTCATATTCCGATGGAATCAAGTAACGACACAAAAGCACTTGGTCCGGGTGCGTTAACCAGTGACATGAGTGAAGCGTCAATTAGAACCACCCTTGCCAGTGCGTTTGACGAAATACCTTTCGCTATCGGCATTAATAATCATATGGGCAGCCACTTAACTACACTTTATAAACCTATGGCATGGACTATGCGCTACCTAAAAGAACAAAATATGATATTTGTTGATAGCGTTACCACCAATAAAAGTAAAGCACGTAAGGTTGCTCGCCATTTTGGTGTACCTAATTTAAGTCGGCGTATATTTTTAGATAATCAGTTAGATAAAGAATATATCACTCAACAATTTCATGCCCTGATTAAATATGCGAAACGTAATAAAACAGCGATTGCAATTGCCCATCCTCACCCTGAAACAGTTGAAGCGCTAACAACACTTATTCCATTACTTGCGCAACACGATATTGAATTAGTGGCCATTTCAAAACTGATCACGCCGCCGCCCAGTCAAATACAAGCCGTTCACACCGACGAATAAAATACGTTAAAGCTTTACCACCTAATATTGTGTGCTTGTAGTAATTCATATAAATACTTTACAGGGATCGCATAGGTAATACCGCTAGGATTTTCAATTACAGCCTCTTTAGTCTTCTGTACAAAAACTTTATTAATTACAGCAATAACCTCGCCTGTTTCAATATTATATAACGCACTCCCGCTATTGCCAGGATAAGCAGTTGCATCAAGTTGATAAACCAAATAAGGATCACGTAAGCGTTTCAGCATCGCGATATTAATTTTCCCTGCATTATCAACTGGCACAATAGTTGGCGTAATGCTAGCAATAATGCCTCTGTGTGTAACAGGATATAAGCCTAAAACTGCACCAATTGGAAAACCAGTAAAAGCGACATAGCTGCCCTCGCGTACAAACTCTGGATCAGCTAGCTTCATTGCAGGCAACGGTGTGCCTTCTATTTTCAAAATAGCTAAATCATACTTTGCAGAAGTTCCTACTAAACTGGCTTTACGAACCGTTGCCTCTTTACCCGAACCAATAAATATCGCCATTTTTTGCAATAAGCTAACATCTAATTCTTTCGGTACCACATGGTAATTAGTAACCACGTATTGGCCATTACCAATAACAAACCCAGTGCCATTTAGACGGTTTTGGGGCCTACCTGTCGGCGTATGAACACCAATACCCACAACAGAAGGTTTAATTTGCTCTAATGTATCAGCAAGTTCCGCATTAACTGAGAAAACAATTAACACGCTAAAAAGAATCCCAAAGCAGAAACGGAAAAATAAAGAGATCATAACAACACATCCTTGGTAGAAATAATAAAAAGTATAATTGAGTCTATCAAGATTTGTTAGTAATTACGCAAATTTGAAAATATTTACCATACTTAACGTAAACAGAACAACTAGCTACGTAATTAACAAGTACAAAATTATGATAACAAAAAAAATAGTCCCTATTTTTGCTGGCGGTGGTACTAGATTACCCGCCCATGTTGGAATTTTAAAGGCGCTACAAGAGTTCAACATAGACTTTGATCATCTTGTTGGGGTCTCAGGCGGGAGTATTATCAGTAGTCTATATGCTTCAGGATTAACATTACCCGAAATTAAGCATATTGCTTTGCATACTGACTACAACAAGTTTCGAGAGTTTTCATTACTTAAACTCATCCGTAGCGGCGGCCTAAGTTCAGGAGATGTTTTTGAGCGCTGGATTGACCGCTTACTTAATGGCAAAACGTTTGCTGAATTAGATTACAACTTACACATTGTTGCTACCGACGTTAATTGTGGTAAACCTGTTATATTTGATAAGGAACGTACACCCGATGTAAAGGTATCATTAGCGGTGCGCTTTTCAATGTCAATTCCGCTTGTTTTTAGCTTTAAAACATTTGGAAAACACTTAATGGTTGATGGCAGTATTTTGTCCGAAGACGCACTTCACCGAGATTGGGCAGGCGACGAAACACCTGTAATTTGCTTCAGACTAAAAGGTGAGCACGAATACGATGAAGTTGAAGTAAAAGGTTTTTTTCCGATTGTACAATACATTAGCCTATTAATACGCACCTTTATGACCACTATTTCGCGTGAGTATATAAATAATGAATTTTGGCATAACACTGTAGTTGTTAATACTGGGCTGTCATCTGCCGTTGATTTTACCATGAGCCCAGATCAAAAAGAGGCACTATATTTTAAAGGTTATCACACAGCGACTAAAATATTGCCTATTAAAGTGAAAGCTCTGTCGTGATTAAAGCGATAATTTCAGTAATATTAATTAAAATAGAATAACAAAATATTAATTATATTTAAGGAAAAATACGTTATAGCTGTTATATTTATATTATCTATTAAACAAATTAAAATCGTAGTAAACAGACGATGACTCAATATTCAGTTGCAGAAAATTTTAATCAGTATTTCAAAATACGATTAGCCAATACCAAAGCATTACGACAGGAAGCGTATAAAATACGTTATGGTGTATATAGTGCTGAATTAGGCTGGGAGCCTGAAAATAAACTACAAATGGAAATGGATGAGTATGATAACTATTCCTACCATTGCTTATTAGAGCATAGACGCACAGGCACCTTTGCTGGCTGCATACGCTATATTATGCCTTCGCCAAATGCCCCAAAAAGTAAGTTACCTTTTGAAGCAAGTTGTATGCACAGTGCAAATAAGGAAGTCTTTGATACTGACTCATTGCCCAGAGGTAGCTTTGGCGAAATATCAAGGCTAGCCGTACTTGCAACATTTAGGCGACGAGAAAAAGAAAGGAACAAACCATATGTACTTAAAGAGATTGATCCTGCAACTATTTATACAAAAGAAGAGCACCGTAACTTCCCACACATTGCTATGGGATTATATTTAGGCTGCTTAGCATTAGCCAGCTTATGTAAACACCAAGGCGCAGTAGTTATGATGGAGCCACGGCTAAATCGACGTTTAAAGCGTTTTGGCTTACCCTTTGAGCAAATTGGCGATGTAATGGATTATCATGGGCAGCGGGCAATGTTTTTCATCGGAGAAAAAGACTTCTACCGAGGCCTTACTGAACAACTTGAAGCCTTATACTCCATTATTTATAAAGATATTGTTGAGCAAATTGATCTTGTTCCATACGGTCAAGACACCCGTTTCAACATTCCTAATATAGATTTAAGTAGCCATGTATAAATGGCCCTTATTTTTATCTGCAAATAAAAGTTAATAAGGTTGTGTATGTTTAATTATGAAGAGGCCTTTTCTAGAAACATCGGCTGGGTTACCGACGTCGAGCAACAAAAACTACGCAACACCAAAGTTGCTATTGGCGGGCTAGGTGGTGTTGGTGGTGATCATGCAATTGTATTATCTCGTTTAGGTATAGGAAAATTTCATATCTCTGATCTTGATGAATACGACGTTGCTAATTTTAACCGCCAAGCAGGCGCTAACATGTCAACTATTGGCAAAGCAAAAGCTGCGGTAATGGAAGAGACCATTCAAGGCATAAACCCTGAAGCAGAGATCAAAAACTTTGATCAAGGCATTAACAACGACAACCTTGAAGAATTTTTAGATGGCGTTGATATATATGTCGACAGTTTAGACATCTTCGCATTAGAAATACGTAGAAAAGTATTTAGACGTTGCTATGAAAAAGGTATTCCGACAATCACAGCCGCACCAATGGGAATGGGCACTGCTTTTCTGGTTTTTATGCCCGGTAAAATGTCTTTCGATGAATACTTTGCAATTATCGATGCTCCAGAAAATGCAGGTGAGCAAGAAAAAGAACTCATTTTTAATGACAATATAATTCGCTTCGTTATTGGCGTTTCACCTTCGGTGCAGCAGCGGCATTATTTAGTGAACCGTTCATCTGTAAATTTTCTTAAAAAGAAAGTACCTTCAACTTGTATGGGCATTTCATTAGCTGCTGGCACGCTATGCACTAATGTTCTAAAGCTAATTCTTAACCGTGGTGAGGTTATCCACGCACCACACGGTTTACACTTCGACGCTTATCGGAATAAATTGATTAAAACTTGGCGACCTTGGGGTAATAAAAACTGGCTGCAGCGCTTTATGTTTTCGCGTGTTAAACAACTATTAAAAGACAATAATTAAACTCTATATTTCAGACATAAAAAAACCGCTAATTAGCGGTTTTTTTATTAGCTGAGTTAGCTAAAGAAAATTAAGACTTGCGACGACGTGCGCCTGCAAAACCTAAAAGGCCTAAACCTAAGATAGCAATAGAAGCTGGTTCTGGTACTTCAAATTCAATTGAACCATCATGTGAACCATTTACTCTGAACGTGTTAGTTCCACCAATTTGTACAAATGTGTTTGGATCAATACCATCTGTATTTTGATCAAGACGGAAACGTACATTATTATTTGTTAACGCAGCGTAGTCTTCAAAGCTGATTGATGAATTACCGTAAGCAATATTAAATATATCGCCTGCCGCAACACCATTAATAACATCTGTACCAAAGTTACCTAGATCACCAGCATAAATATGATTGCCTGACATTGCATTATGAGATGCTATGTCCATCGAAAACAAGTGAATTTTAGTTCCGCGATTCACTCCCGTATAACCTACCGAAGCATCGAATAAAAACATATCAATAGTACCTGAGTTATACACAAAATCAGAACCATTAAATGTGCCCATTAAATCATCAAAGCTAAAACTTAAACGCCAATTTGGTGTGCCATATCCGTTATCGCTTGGGCCGTTATCATCTTCAGTGTTGATCATGCTTGTAATTAAGTTCTGGCCAAGGCCAGCACCAGCAATCAAACCACCAGAAGAAATTATAGTGTCACCAACATCTAATCCATTTAAATCAACATCTGTTACAATTGAAGTTGAGTTGTACTTGAATGTTAAGCTGTCTTTCCAACCAGTAGTAGTGTCACCTGCAGCAGTATTACCATTGTTTCCACCGTAGTTAGCACCATTGTCGATATAAATTTGGTCAGCTGTTGCTGTACCTGCGAATGCTAGAGTAACTAACGCCGCTGTAATTAATTTTTTCATTTTAATTCTCCATTTAAATTTCTAAAACCAATAATGCACCAAATATGCCACAATTAAAAATAAATTTAAAAACAACCACTTAATTTATGTCGCGTTTGTTATCTATACAATAGTGTAAAAATAACTGACATGATTTATAACCCAAATGCCTTAATTAAAACGTTGTATTCTTGCATGCTATATTTGTTTAAAAGCTGAACATCTACCGCTTTAATTAATGCTTCAGCCTCTTTTTTTTGATTATTAGCTAATAATGCCTGTGCATAATGCACTGCATAATTTACATTCTTTGGGTTAGCTTTATATGCTTTCTCTAAATAGATGACTGAATTATTAATATCACCTACTGCAAGTAAAGTTAAGCCGTAAGTATTTTGAATCGCGCTATGATCTTTTGCTTTACTATAAGATTCTTTGGCAAACTTAAGCGCTTGCTTAGTATCTCCTTGCTGTAAATGAATCATCGCTATGTTATTTAACATAGCAAAGTGACGATTAGTTTTATCAAGAATGTTATTGTAAATGGCTAATGCTTTTTCAGGATTATTAGTTTCAAGCAGCTCGGCATGTTTTAATAATAAATCAAGAGACATTGCTGACTCTTTATCTTCCTCGAAGCGATCTATAATTGCTAATGCTTCAGCTGAGCGTTTTAATTGTTGTAAAGAACTTGCTAACTCAAACGTTACGTCTGCCGCCTTTACTGTTTGAGCAACGTTACTTAAAATAGAGTAAGCTTGAGTATAGTTATTATTAAGAAAAGCCACTTTGCCCATTAGGCGCTCTACTGCAATATCAGATTTTCCCGCTTGCTTTAGGTTTCTTAATATTTTGCTCGCCTCAGGCAACTCATTATTTTTAATATGCAGCCGCGCTAGCCCTACTTTATAAGAGCTAACATTTGGCATTAATTCTATCGCACTTTTTTGTACTTCAATCGCTTCATTAAAGCGCTTTTGTAGTGAAAAAACATTCGCTTTAGCAATAAAATAATTTGCATTAAAAGCGTTCTGTTTTAGTGCATTATCAAAGCTAGCTAGGGCACTATCATAATCCTGATTATTAGCTTGTACTTTACCTTTTAACATTAATAACTTGGTATTATTGGGTAATTGCTTAAGCCCTTCATCCAACACAAGCTCAGCGCTCGCTAAGTCTTGCTGAACAGCATGAAATAACGCTAAATAGCTATACGAAACAACACTATTTTTATTTTCTTTAACAATGGTTTCAAATATGTGTTGCACATTCTGCTTGTGTGCCGAAACTTTACTTATCTTTAATAGCGCAGAAGCCGCCAGAGGAAACTTAACATTAGCTTTAAGTGCTTGTTGATATTGCATTACTGCTGACTCAAGATTTTCTTCCAACTCAAAGACTTGACCTAATTTAAAATAAGTTCCAGCATTATTATTATTAAGAGATAATGCTTGTTTAAATTCATTTTTTGCTTTGTCATAATTTCCTTGGCGTACATTAATAACCCCTTTATAAATAAAAGCTAGTTCGGGGTTTTCTTCAGCAACGCTATTAGCTATTTCAAATGCTTTTTCGAACTTATTTTCTTTTAAACGCTCCAAAATCAACATTGACATTGCCGATTCTAATTCAGGATTTTTTTCCAACGCTTTCTCAAAAAAAGTAGTTGCAGAGCTATCTTGATCAAACAGTTTCAACAGCCCTTGTTGATAAAGTACATCAGCATTCTGTGGTTCTTTTTCGGAAGCTTTAGCCAATAACGAATTAGCTTCTTCAACTTTCCCAAGCTTGAATAATTCATTCGCTGAAAAGCTCAAAGTGTCTACATCGACACCTTCAGTAGTAGTATTTAATAGTTCGGTAAAAACATCATTCTCATAACCTAATTCAAATTTTAAGGCATTTAATAACTTTTTAGCGGGGTGCTTAGCACTTAAGCGATTATTTACGGAATTTAAATGTGAATAAGCGACTTCTTTTTGATTGAGTTGATAAGCACTAATACCTGCAATTACCTTTGCTAGCACAAGGTTTTCACTTCCTCTACTAGCAACTTCAGCATATTGCTTTGCCTGCTCATAATCTTTATTGGCAAATCTTGTTTGTGCTTTTAATTGGTTTAATTTAGGGTTTTTAGGCATCCCCTTTAACAGTAAATCAACTTGTTGCTCTGCTTGTTGGTATTGCTCAGAATAAACTAAAGAGAGTGCAAACATCATACGCAATTCATGAGCTTGAGGGTGTATTTCAATATATTGCCCAAAAGAGTCAGCAGCCAATGCCATCTCTTGAGCTTTAAAATGTAAATAAGCTTTATACTCAATTGCTTCAGCAAATTTTGGCTTACTAATTAACACATTATCAATTACTGCTATGGCTTCAGACGTTTTACCGTCCATACCGTATTTCCAAGCTTGGCTTAATTGGGTGTACTCAGAGGTAATGTTCGCATCAACTACGTCATATAAATATATTAACCCTTGCTCAAGATCTTGCTCTTTAATATAGGTAATCGCGGCGAATGTTTTTAGTATCGTTCGCGTATTTTCTGGTAATAAATCTAATTGGGCGAGCAATTCTTCAATGCCTTTCGTATCACCCAAGTGGTAATACACCTTAGCCATTGCAGGTACAGCAAGTTCTGGTTGATAACCATCATGATAAGCTAATGTTAGTTCTTTTTCTGCTGAAATCCATAGGCCTAAACTTAAATAAGACTGACCTAATAGCAACCGCCCTTCGCTGCTCTCTCCATTAACACTTAATGCGTTTTTAAGATTTATAATAGCCGCCTTTACTTCACCTGCTGCTATTGACGATTTCGCTAGAGATAAATATTCTTCTTCGCTTTTTTTTCCGCTACAACCCGTAATAATAAACGCAAGTAGTATCGCAGGCATCATCAGTGTTGTTTTTTTTATTAAATACATTTGCCATCCCTTAATAACATATTATAAATGTAGGGCGAGTAGCATATTCACAGCTCGCCCATCCCATTCATTCCTCATAATTTACTTATTTTTGTGCTTGGGCTTTCAACTGTTTCAAACGACTTTTACTCGATGAATCATTCACTTTTGTATCATTAAGTACTTTCAGTGCATCTTGGTGGCGTTGATTAGCCATTAACACTTCAGCATAATTTAATGCTATAGATGAATCATTGCCGTTAGATAATTTATAAGCCTCTGATAACTTTTTCCAAGCTTCGGCCTTTTTACCCGCTTTAAGTAATACCATACCTCGGGTATCAACTACGCTTGCAAGAGTAGGCGAGTTTTCATAAGCCATTTTCGAATATTTAAGTGCTTTTTCTAAATTGCCCTCTTCCATTGTTAACCAAGCTAAATTATTTAGTACAATGGCATTAGTACTTTGTGTTTTGGCTAACTGTTCATACTCAACAATCGCTTTCGCTTTATCTGTTACAATAAAATCATTCGCCAGTATCATACGCACACGGTCATCTTTAGGATACGTTGATAAGTGCTCTTTAAGGGTAGACTGCACCTTGCTTACTTGGTTCGAGTTTTTATAGGCTATTGACAGTAATATTACATTTTGGCTTGAAGGATAAGCTTTATAAAAAGGCGCTAACTTTTTAGCCGCAGCGGTAAAATCTTTTTCAAGCAGTTTAATACGCCCTTCTAAACCCGATTTAAGCGTAGGTTTAATAACACTAAATTGTGAATCTTTGAAAAGGGTCTTTGCTTCATGAAGCTTGCCGTTATCTAATAACAACTGCATTTTTACAATTTTTAAAGCTAAATTACTTTTATGGTGTTCAAGTAAGGCTTTATCCATATATTGCAACGCTTTGTCTGGCTGCCTTTGCTTTACATAATAATCTGAGAGCATTAATACAGGTTCAATATGATACGGATTTGCTTGTATCCAATTTTCAATTGTTGTTAATACTTGCGCCTGATTGCTCTGTTTACGATAAATAGCCAGGCGTTGTAGCCATACTTTTTTCGGCGTTTTAACAGTAGCTTCAATTCCAGTTGAAACGGTTAATGCTTGTGATAAGTTATCTGCGCTGATTAACGCGTCAACATATAACAAACTTAACTCAAGACTTTTATTATTACTTTGATAAGCTTGCTTAATTTTTTCTAACGCTTCTCCGTCTGGCTTGGCTGCATAATAATAACGTAATGCTTTCGCATTATTTGGAAAATGCTCCACTGCAAGTTGCGCATATTTCCTTGCGTCTTCTTTATTGTCTTCTGAATAATATAATTTTGCTAATTCAGTTAACGCAAATAAGTTATTTTCCTCTTTAATTAAGCTGGTTTGTAATTCCTTTTTAGCTAATTCATTTTTTTTCTGAGCAATATAAACTGCTGCAAGCATATTATAGCCACCAGCAACCTCAGGATTTTTGTCTTTCCACTGTTGAGCAACAGCAAATGCTTTTTCATAATCTCCTGATTGCAATGCAGCATAAGCAATAGCGATTTCTGCACCTTTTAGATCAGGCTTTTTCTCGAGGGCTGTTTCTAAATTATCGACACCTGAAGGGTCATTCATCATTAACTTTAAGATACCTTGACGAGCATTAGCCAGTGGTTCATCACCTGTATTGCCTGCCGTTCTTTCTGCTAACTCTTTTGCTTCATTAATGGCACCCACTGAATATAAATTAAAGCTAAGTGTTGAAAGAAATTGTTGGTCTTCTTTACTTTTAGGAGAAAAAGATTCAAGTGAATCCGTTAGATCACCAATTAAGCCTAATTGAAATTGACTGATTAAAAACATTTTCTTAGCGGGGTGCTCTGGCGCTAAACGGTCTGCAATATATGACAAGTTATTATGAGCTTGTTCAAAATTACCTAAATGGTAAGCACTTGCCCCTGCAATTAAACGTACATGCGCTGTGGTTAATTTACCTTGAATTGCTTTTTCTGCATATTCCGTAGTTTGTTTGTAGTCGCTAGCAACAAATCGAGTGGCTGCTTTTACATAGTTAGCTAACGGCTGACTAGGCAGTATTGCTAAAATAGCATCCGCATATTTTTCAGCTTCATCATATTTTTCAGCCTTTAATAAGCTATTAGCGATTAATAAATAAATAATACGATTGTTCGGCTGCTGTTTTTCGTAACGCTGATAATGCTCACTGGCGCTCTTATAGTCTTTTTTGACCGTGGCTAGTTGCGCAGATAACATTGTAACTTCAGGAATATTAGCATCAACATTGTTAATTTTAGTAATTAAGTCAGCAGCATTTTCTACATTATTATTTGCTAACTCAATATACGCTTGAGCAAGCAGTGAGAAAGCACTTCCAGCACTTAATGACATTGCTTCTTTTGACACGTTTTCTGCTAAATCAAGTTGCTGTGTCCTAATGGCCGCAAGCGTTTTATAAGCAAGGTATTGTACTTGCATTTCATTAGGCAATGACTTTACCCCTTCAAGCGCTATAACACTTTCATCGTCATTTGAAATTAAGTAAGACCTTGCTAACAAAGGTAATAATTTATCGTTTTTATTTTTTAGCTCTTGTGCTTTTTCTAGCTCTTTAACTGCGTCTAATCCGCTACCTAACGCTAAATATGCCTGACCAAGTAAAAATCTTACTTCGCCATCTTTAGGCGCAATGCGTACCGCATTTTTTAGTGCAATGATGGACTCTTTATACTGATTGGTACTTGAATAGTTTTGTGCTTGCGTAATATAAGTTTCCGCACTTTCTTGCTCACCACAAGCAGATAATGCCAATGCAATAGATAAACACAATGTCGCTTTTTTATTATTGATATTCAT
>JBMZCX010000042.1:0-25629 GCA_049613795.1 Thalassotalea sp.
TTCACGTCACGTAAATCTTTAGTTCACGCTGAAGTACGTTTACATGAACTAAATAGCATCTCTGGTGATGTTGTCGATATTCATGCGCTTAAAGACGCTAACCTAGTGACTCGTAACATTGTGACAGCAAAAATTATGTTGTCGGGCGAAATTACTCGTCCAATCACTGTTCGTGGCTTAGGTGTTACTAAAGGTGCACGTGCAGCTATTGAAGCTGCTGGTGGCAAAATCGAGGAATAATACAGGTTATGGCTACACCAGGAATGGATAACAAAGGCGCAGGCGGATTGTCTGAGCTGAAACAAAGATTGTGGTTCGTATTCGGTGCATTAATCGTGCTTCGTTTAGGTTCATTTGTGCCAATCCCTGGTATTGACGCCGCTGTATTAGCTCAGTTGTTTGAACAACAAAAGGGCACCATTGTAGAAATGTTTAACATGTTCTCTGGTGGTGCGCTTGAGCGAGCCTCTGTATTGGCATTAGGTATTATGCCGTACATCTCAGCTTCAATTATTATGCAATTGCTCACAGTGGTTCATCCTGCTATGGCAGAGCTTAAGAAAGAAGGTGAAGCTGGACGACGTAAAATTAGTCAATACACCCGCTATGGTACTTTAGTACTTGCAACAGTTCAGTCTATTGCTATTGCGCGCAGCTTGCCAGGTATGATGCCTGGTTTAGTTATGGATGCCGGTTTCGGTTTCTATTTTGCAGCAGTAGTTAGTTTGGTTACTGGCACCATGTTTTTAATGTGGTTAGGTGAACAAATAACAGAACGTGGTATTGGTAATGGTATTTCTATCATTATTTTTGCCGGGATTGTTGCAGGTATGCCTTCTGCTGTTGGTCAAACAGCAGAGATGGCGCGTCAAGGGGAAATACACCTATTAGTATTATTGCTAATTGCAGTTATTGTATTTGCAGTAACCTTTTTTGTAGTATTTGTGGAACGTGGTCAACGACGTATTGTTGTTAACTATGCTAAACGCCAGCAAGGCCGTAAGGTTTTTGCCGCGCAAAGCACACATTTACCATTAAAAGTAAATATGGCTGGTGTTATACCACCTATTTTTGCTTCAAGTATTCTTTTGTTCCCAGGCTCAATTGCGAGTTGGTTTGGACAAGGTGACGGTATGGTTGCTGATGTATTACAGGAATTATCAATTGCGATATCTCCTGGTCAGCCGTTATACGTAATGTTACTTGCTGCAGCGATAATATTTTTCTGTTTCTTTTACACGGCGTTGGTTTTCAACCCGCGTGAAACAGCAGATAACCTAAAAAAATCTGGTGCGTTTATTCCTGGGATCCGTCCTGGAGAGCAAACGTCTAAATATATAGATAAAGTAATGACGCGATTAACCCTTGCGGGGGCGTTGTATATTACCTTTATCTGTTTGGTTCCTGAGTTCATGATGATTGCATGGGATGTTCAGTTTTATTTCGGCGGTACGTCGTTATTGATCATTGTAGTAGTTATTATGGATTTTATGGCTCAAGTACAAACGCATTTGATGTCTCATCAATATGACAATGTACTTAAAAAAGCAAACCTGAAAGGCCAAGGCCGCTAGGTTTAACGGAGTATAAAATGAAAGTTCGTGCATCCGTAAAAAAGATTTGCCGTAACTGTAAAGTTGTAAAACGTGCTGGTGTTGTTCGCGTTATTTGTGAAAGCGATCCAAAACATAAGCAACGTCAAGGCTAAGTCTTTAGCAGTGGCATTATTCAGATAAGTCTGTATAATGCCGCTTCGATTGCAAAAAGAAGACGGGTTGAGTATCCTAACGGGCTTTTCAACCCGATGTAATTTTAATTTAGAATAGGAGATGTGTTAGTGGCCCGTATCGCTGGCATTAACATCCCTGATCGTAAGCATGCAGTAATCGCCATTACTGCGATTTACGGTATCGGTGCAACACGTGCGAAAGCAATTTGTGCAGCAACTGGTATTGATGAATCAACGAAGATCAGTGAATTAGACGAAGCAAAAATTGATTTGCTTCGTGCAGAAGTGGATAAATACACCGTAGAAGGTGATTTACGCCGTGAAGTTTCAATGAACATTAAACGTCTTATGGATTTAGGTTGTTTCCGTGGCATTCGTCACCGTCGCAGTCTTCCTCTACGTGGTCAACGCACTAAAACAAATGCGCGTACCCGTAAAGGTCCTCGTAAGCCAATTAAGAAGTAAGAGGAACTAGACAATGGCTAAAACACCAGTTCGTACGCGTAAACGCGTAAAAAAACAAGTTGCTGATGGCATGGCTCATATCCATGCTTCTTTCAACAACACAATCGTGACTCTTACAGATCGTCAAGGTAATGCTTTATCTTGGGCAACTGCAGGTGGTTCAGGTTTCCGTGGTTCACGTAAATCTACTCCGTTTGCTGCGCAGGTAGCTGCAGATCGTGCTGGCAAAGCCGCACAAGAGTTTGGTTTGAAGAATATTGAAGTGTTCGTTAAGGGTCCAGGTCCAGGTCGTGAATCTGCTATCCGTGCTCTAAATGCTGCTGGTTTTAAAATCACCAACATTACAGACGTAACACCTATTCCTCATAATGGTTGTCGTCCGCCTAAAAAGCGTCGCGTTTAATTGGCACTTTTAGGATAGTTGGAGAAAGATAATGGCTAGATATTTAGGTCCTAAGTTAAAGCTTAGTCGCCGCGAAGGAACAGACTTGTTCCTTAAAAGTGGTGTTAGAGCAATAGACACTAAATGTAAATTCGAAATGATTCCAGGTCAGCACGGCGCGCGTCGCGGTCGTTTGTCTGATTATGGTATTCAACTTCGTGAAAAACAAAAAGTTCGTCGTATTTATGGCGTACTAGAGAAGCAATTCCGTAACTACTATAAAGAAGCGGCTCGTCTAAAAGGTAATACAGGTGAAAACTTGTTACAACTTTTAGAAAAACGCTTAGATAACGTTGTTTATCGTATGGGATTTGCTAGCACACGTGCAGAAGCTCGTCAGTTAGTAAGTCACAAAGCTATTGTAGTTAATGGTAAAGTTGTTAATATTCCATCTTTCACTGTTAAAGCTGAAGATGTAGTTTCTATACGTGAAAAATCTAAAACTCAAGCGCGTATCGTCGCTGCTTTAGAATTAGCTGAGCAACGTGAGAAGCCAGTCTGGGTTGAAGTAGATAATAAGAAAATGGAAGGCGTTTTCAAACGTGTTCCTGATCGTTCAGACTTATCTGCTGAAATTAATGAACAGTTGATTGTTGAACTTTACTCTAAGTAAAGTTGCATTTTAAAGAGAGGACATAATGCAGGGTTCCGTAACCGAATTTCTAAGACCACGATTGGTTGATATTGATACCGTTACTTCAACGCGCTCTAAAATAACTTTAGAGCCTTTGGAGCGTGGTTTTGGTCATACTTTAGGTAATGCCTTACGCCGAATTTTATTATCTTCAATGCCAGGTTGTGCTGTAACTGAAGTTGAAATTGATGGTGTATTACATGAGTACAGTAGTAAAGAAGGTGTGCAAGAAGACATCATCGAAATACTATTGAACCTTAAAGGACTGGCTATTGGTTTAGAAGGCAAAAATGAAGCAGTTCTTACCTTAACTAAGTCAGGTGAAGGCCCTGTAACGGCAGCAGATATACAGCATGACGGAGATGTGACTATCGCAAATCCTGAACATGTTATCTGTCACCTAACAGGTGATGGTTCTATCAGCATGCGTATTAAAGTTGAAATGGGTCGTGGTTACGTACCTGCTTCAGCTCGTCGCGAAGCCGAGGAAGAAGATCGTGCAATCGGACGTTTGTTAGTTGACGCTTCATTCAGTCCTGTTGTAAGAATTGCTTATGATGTTGATTCTGCGCGTGTTGAACAACGCACAGATTTAGACAAATTAGTTCTTGATATGGAAACCAATGGTACATTGGATCCTGAAGAGGCAATTCGTCGTGCTTCAACCATTTTAGCTGAGCAGCTAGATGCGTTTGTTGAATTACGCGATGTGACTGAAGTAGAACAAAAAGAGGAAAAACCTCTATTTGATCCAATTTTACTTCGTCCTGTTGATGATTTAGAACTAACTGTTCGTTCAGCTAACTGTTTAAAAGCAGAAGCAATTCAATATATTGGTGATTTAGTACAGCGTGCAGAAGTTGAACTTCTTAAAACGCCTAATTTAGGCAAGAAGTCTTTAACTGAAATCAAAGACGTATTAGCGTCTCGTGGCTTATCTCTAGGTATGCGCCTAGAAAATTGGCCACCTGAGAGCATTGCTGAGAACGACTAAGTCGGTCATCATTTTTTAATAGTAGAGATAAGGATTAACTTATGCGTCATCGTAAAAGCGGTCGCCAGTTAAACCGTAATAGCAGTCATCGCCAGGCGATGTTCCGCAATATGGCAAGTTCTTTAGTTAAACACGGCGTTATTAAAACGACTGTTGCTAAAGCTAAAGAATTACGTCGCGTTGTTGAGCCACTAATCACTTTGGCCAAAACCGACAGCGTTGCAAATCGTCGTTTAGCATTTGCTCGCACACGTGATCAAGAAGTTGTAGGTATTTTATTTAACGAACTTGGTGAACGTTACCAAGAACGTCCAGGTGGTTATACACGCATTTTAAAATGCGGTTACCGTACTGGTGATAAAGCGCCAATGGCTTATGTTGAACTTGTTGATCGTCCAGCGGTTGAAGAAATTGCTGAAACGGTAGAAGAAGCAAGTGCAGAAGCTTAATTAATTATTAAGTTTTGAAACATAGTAAAAACGGAGCATTAAGCTCCGTTTTTTTATGTCTAAATTTCAGCTTCGCTTGACCTAAGCTAAGTTAATTCGTATAACATTAGTCCATCTACTTTTAGGCGAAATTCATGTCATCAAGAAACCCTATTATTGCAGTTACTGGTTCGTCGGGAGCAGGTACTTCAACGACCACTGAATCATTTGAGCATATTTTTCGCTCGCTAGGGATTTCTTCAGCTAAAGTGGAAGGCGATAGCTTTCATCGCTATTCTCGCCAAGAAATGGATTTAGAAAAGCGAAAAGCAAAAGAGGGTGGCAAGCGTATTAGCTATTTCGGAGATGAAGCGAATGACTTTGACTCACTTGAAAAGCTATTTCGGGACTACTCGGAGACAGGCAAGGGTAAAATGCGCCGCTATTTACATACCTTTGATGAAGCGGTTCCTTACAATCAAATGCCGGGTACTTTTACTCCTTGGGAAGAGCTAGGTGATGGTACTGATTTACTCTTTTATGAAGGATTACATGGCGGTGTCGTTACTGAAAACAATGATGTTGCAAGCCATGTTGATTTACTTATTGGCATGGTGCCCATTGTTAACTTAGAGTGGATACAGAAAATTATTCGGGACACTAATCAACGTGGTCATAGCAGAGAAGCGGTTACCGCAAGTATTGTGCGTAGCATGGAAGATTATATCTCCTTTATTACACCACAGTTTTCACGCACTCATATAAACTTTCAGCGAGTGCCTACTGTAGATACTTCTAACCCTTTCAGTGCGAAAGCTATTCCTACACTAGACGAGAGCTTTGTTGTGATCAGGTGCCGTGACGGCATTCAAGTAGATTTCCCTTATTATCTCAATATGATTGACGGTGCATTTATGTCGCGAATAAATACCCTTGTTGTACCTGGTGGAAAAATGGGGTTAGCGATGGAGTTAATATTAACACCGATGATTAAAGAGTTAATGGCGAAGAAAAACGAAGCAAATAAGCAACTTGATTGGATGAGCGATTTATAAATAATAGGCCTGAGCGCTACACTGAGCGCTCAATATGAGGGGGGGGGCTTTGTTAGCTTTCTTTAATAGAAAAGTTGTGGGTAATATTCACAGTTTTATTAAGCATTAAGGCCACTGAGCAGTATTTGTCGGCAGAAAGTGCTACGGCTTTAGCGACTTGCTTCTCACTTACGGCTTCACCTGTAATGATAAAATGTAAATGAATATCGGAAAAAAGCTTAGGCACAGAATTAACACGCTCTGCTGATATTTCAACGACACAATCAATTACATTCTGTCGACATTTTTTCAAAATACTGACCACATCAACAGAAGAACAACACCCCAAAGAAAGTAATATATTCTCTAACGGGCTAGGGGCATGCTCACCACCATTAGCATCAAATATTACGCTATGGCCGCTTTCAGACGTACCGATAAATTTTTCTTCGGCTATCCATTTAACTTGTGCTTTCATTTTATCTCGCTTGGTGTTGATACCTATATGGCATACATATGAATTGTGAAGTGGTTAGAGTCATCAGCGCTAGCCAAACCCAAAGTATTCAGGAAAGAAATTGAGCGTGAATCTCTACATCAAATAAATTTTTAATGAGTAAAGCAAACTCTTTAATAAACGCCTCTTGTGGTGGGCTAATTTTATTATTTACAACCCCTGATAGAATTTCTTCCAAATCGTAAACAATCGCATCAACCTCCCTAATAATAGTGTTGCGCTGATTAAACGTTAACGCTTCGTTTTGGTTACAAACAGCAATGATCTGCTCACTTAATTCTTGCTCTATCATAGATATTACAGACTCAGACGAATAACTATCAGAAGAAGAATTTTCAAATAGGCTTAAATGCTCAGTCAAATATTCAATTATATGAATATAACCATCAGTATCAGTAACCATGATCATCCTACAATTAATTTAAGTAATACCATACTTTACTCTTAATCACTCAATGCGATCAAGCTAAGCGTTGTTTACAATATTTTACGTCTGTTAACTATTCTTATTATATTTAGAATAAATGTACAATTAAAAAAACTTTATTTGTAAATTTTTATTTCCAAACCAGTTTGTTATTTACTTTCAAGCCATAAATTATACGGCTCTTAGACGCTTAATTATTAAACTACCAGTTTTATAATTGAGAGCCTAAATACTTGAAATCCAGAAAAAATAAGAGGATATTAGAAGGGCTATTACATGATGTAATGGTTTGTAATAAAAAAAATATAATTTCACCCAATAGTTCAGAGAGATAATATGATGAAAACTAACTTGAAGAGAACGTTTAAACGTTCAGTGGCGGCAATTGCCGTTACAACAATTTTAGGGATGAACACTGCATTTGCAGATACTGGTGCATTAAAAATTCAAATTTTAGATGCTAGCGGAAAGCCAGTAGCAGGTGCACAAGTTGCTGTTCATACACCAGAAAGTTTGACTAAACGTTCTGCTATGACCGATGAAAATGGTTTTGTTCGTTTATCTGGCTTAGATCCATCAAGAAAGTATGAAGTTGATGTTAATGCTAATGGTTTTAGTGGTTTACATCAAAAAAATGTAAAAGTTGAATCAGGTAAAAGCTATAACTTGAATTATACTGTAAATAAAGACAGTGTTGAGACCATTGAAGTTCGCGGCACGCGAAATGTTGCCCAAGTTGATGTAACTTCTTCAACTGTTGGTCTTGATATTACCCTTGACTTAACCGAGTCTTTACCTACGGGTCGTAATTATCAAAGTTACTTACAATTAGCGCCAGGTACTAAGCCTTCTGCTTCAGGAAACCCATCATCTAAAGGTGGTGTTAACTATGCTGATAGTGGTGGCTCTGTTGGTACATCATCAGATAACGTATATTACTTAGATGGTGTAAATGTTACCGATAATGATACGGGTACATTTGGCGCTAATATCAACTCAGAAATCATCCAAGAACAACAAATTTTAACGGGCGGTATTCCTGCTGAATTTGAAGGCGGTACAGGTCTTGTTACCCGCGTTGTTACAAAGTCTGGTGGTAATGAATTTAGTGGTTCATTTAACTATTACACACAAAACGATAGTTTAGTGGCTGATAATGATAATTTAGCAGAGAATGGTTTCTCTACTTACGATACGGCGTTCACTTTAGGTGGCCCTATCATTAAAGATCAACTATGGTTTTTTGTTTCATATCAAGAAAAACATAGAGAAACTGATGTTACGAATGCGGCTACTGGCGCACTTCAACGTACAGTGGATGATGAATCACAGTTAGGTTTTGCAAAAGTTACTTGGCAGCCTACAGATAATGATAAGTTAGTCTTTAGCTATTTTAATGACCCACGAGATTTATCTGCATCAACTAATGCAAGAACACCTAATAACCGTGATAGTGCGCGTACTTATGGGGGGGACAACTATAAGTTTGAATATAGCCATACCTTTGATGAGTTAATTATTAACTTTAAAATGTCTAGTCATGAAGGTGAATCTTCAGTTAATGCTGCTGATAAAACAACTCGTAACGATGTTGCTTACTTAACTGGCGCTCCTTTAGCCGCTGACATGCAAAAAGGTGGTTTAGGTGTTGATGAAATCGCTTTTCGTAATAAAGATGAGTATCAATTAACAGCTGAATATTACATTGATGCTGACGATTTTGGTACACATACACTAAAAGCTGGCTATACATACACGGTAAATGAAAACAAGCAAAATTCAGTATACACGGGCTCAGAAATGACACAGTATACCTCAATTGGTGCCAATGATATTGGTGCAAACTTAGGTACTTATAGTGACTCATCTCTTTGGACGGGTAGCGTTGATATTACCGCAGATGATTTTTCTCGTATTATTAGTAATATAGATTCAAGTGCAGACCGTGGCTATTACATGGGCTTACTAGATGCTGATGGTGATGGTGCTATTTCTACAACAGAATTAAGTGCGTCTCAATTTAATAGCACAGCGGGTAACCCTACTGGTGATGTAAATGCTTACAGAATTGTAATGACACAGACAGCGCCTGTAACTATGGAGCTGAAGGGTAAATCAGTCTTCATTCAAGATTCTTGGAATTTAGATAACTTAACTATTAATGCTGGCTTACGTAGTGAAAAATGGGAACATTTTTCATCTGAAGGCGATAAAATTGCTTCATTTGACTGGGAAATTGCACCTCGTTTAAGTGTGGTTTATGACATTAATGGCGATGGCGAAAGTAAAGTTTGGGGTTTTGTTGGCCGTTATTACGATCCGGTACGTACAAACATGACAGATTTTGCGGGTAACTTAAGTGGCCCTGTACGCTCTGAGCAAATTGCCATTGGTGATAAATGGTTAGAGTTCCGCTCTCGTGGTGGTACAGCAACACAAGATGCGTTTTTCTCTCCAACAACTAAAACACCTTATACTGATCAGTTGATTATTGGTTATGCTAGAACATTAGCAGAAAATATTGGCATTGAAGTTACTTATACTCAGTCTGAAACTAAAGATATTATGGAAGATTATGATCTTGGCTTATATGCTGAAGATCTAGAAGGAACTGATTACTACCTACCTTATTCATATTTTGGTTACGATGGCAACCCAGGTTCAAACTATGTAATTGGTACGCTAGCAGGCGGAAAACGTGAATATAAAGGCTACGAAGTAAGCCTAAAACGTTATAAGTCTGACAATTGGCAAGCTCATGCGTCATATACATACAATGATGCTAAAGGTAATACCAATTCAGATAGTAATGCGGATGTTCAAGGTGATTTATTATTCTTAGATCCTCGTGCGCCAGGTCAATATGGTGATCAACCAGGTAACGTTAAGCACCTTTTCAAAATGTATGGTTCATACACCTTTGAAAATGGTATAGAAGTTGGTGCTGTATATAACTGGAACTCGGGTACGCTGTATAATAAAGCTACCAGTGTTTACGGTCGTTATGTACCATTGCGTGAAGAAGTTGCTTACGAAGATGGTGGCGCAACAACTCGCTGGTTACAAGAAGGCTTAATGGGTTCTGAGGTGTCTCCTTCGTATGGCATTTTAGATATTCGAGTTAAGTACACTCATGACTTTGGTAACTATAAAGGTGAAGTATTCTTAGATATTAACAATGCGTTAGATAATCAAGCAACGTTAACAGAGATGCCTTTAGTAAATGGTGACGGTACTTACCAATTTGGTGAAGCTACTTCTTGGGAACAACCACGTCGCTTCTATTTAGGTGCTCGTGTAACTTTCTAAAAATTTAAATTTTTAAAGCAAATAAAAATTTTAGATAGTTAATAGTATGTTAAAGCCAGTTACATTTGTAACTGGCTTTTTTTCTTTACACTTTAAAGTGTTTTATATGTTCAAGCTATTTAATGCCGTCAGGAAAGCTTGTAAAAAGTTTTATTTATGGCAGAATAAAAAATTGTTGTTACTTATGGTAACAATTAGAAATACAATTTATTAAATTTATAATAAAAAACACCCAAATAGTTCAGAGAGAAACATAACATGAGAAATAACTTTTCAAAGACGTTTAAACGTTCAGTAACTGCTGCTGCAGTTGCATTAACGTTAAGCGCTGCAATGCCAGCAATGGCTGATAACGTTAATGGTGCAATTAAAGGTACTTTAACTACTCAATCTGGCACATCTTTAGCCGGTGCAACAATTGTCGTTACAAATAAAAGTAACGGTTATAACCGTACATTAACAGCTGATGCCGAAGGTCGCTTTGATCTTAAAGTTCTTCCTGTAGGTAAGTACGATATTTCTGTAAGCCAATCTGGCTTTGAAACAGCACAAATTAAAGATGTAACTATTGGTGTTGGTAAAACAGCATTTATGGAAATCCCTTTATCAATGGGTGAAGTTGAAACTATCACTGTTGTTGGCGGTACTATTAACGTTGTTGATGTTTCTGTTTCAGAATCTTCTTTTAATATCTCAGCAGAAGAACTTGAATTATTACCAATTTCACGCAGTTTAACATCAGTTGCATTACTTGCTCCAGGAACTGTAAAAGGTGATAGCCGTTTTGGTAACTTAGCATCTTTTGGTGGTTCTTCGGTTGCTGAAAACGTTTATTATGTAAATGGTTTAAACATGACTAACTTCCGTAATGGTGTTGGTGGTGCAAACGTTCCATTTTCTGCATACGAGAGTTTCCAAGTTAAAACAGGTGGTTATTCTGCTGAGTTTGGTCGTGCAACGGGTGGTGTAATTTCTGGTGTAACTAAATCAGGTACTAATGACTTTAAATTTGGTGTTGAAGCCATTTATACCCCAGATAGCTTAAGTGAAAATAAGCCTGATTCTGTATATCGCGCAAATGACTGTAATGCTGAAGGTGAGTGTAGACGTTTAATTGGTGATTTATTTGTAAATAACCAAGATGATTCTTCAGATGATTTTGAAGCTAACTTGTATGCTTCTGGTGCTATTATTGAAGATACTTTATTTTTCTACGGTGTATACCGTCATCGTGATTTCTCAAGCGAAAATGTAAACAGAGCACAATCACAATCTTCAAACTATAGTGATGATGACCCGTATTACTTAGCACGCCTTGATTGGAACATTAACGAAGATCACCAGTTAATGCTATGGACGTTTAGCGATGAGCGTACATACGAAACAACTCCATACGATGCCGATGCTAATGGTGACTATACTGTTAAGAAAGGTACTTCGTTTTCAGAACGTGGTGGTAAAAGCTATGCAGCACGTTACACGGGTTACTTAACTGATGACTTAATCATGTCTGCAATGGTAGGTCGTGTTGAATTTACAGATACTGATAGATCAGCATACGATGATTGCCCTGTAGGCTATGACGCTGATATTGGTGAAGATACAACTTGTTATGTTAACTTTACTGTTGGCTCTCGTGAAGATACTCGTGATCAATATCGTGTAGATTTTGAGTGGACTTTAAACGATGAGCATACTTTACGTTTTGGTTATGATGGCGAATCTAATACCGCGCGTGATGTAACAGAATTATCTGGTGGTATCTACTACCGATATGAATCATTTGATGCTGGTGCGTCTTTACCAAATGGTTACACTTTTGCAGATGCTGCAAGAACAACTCGCGTACGTAACTATAGCGTTGGTGGTGAATTCGATATCAATAACTGGTCTATATACCTTGAAGACCAATGGGATGTTACTGAAAACTTACGTTTAAACCTAGGTTTACGCTCAGATAGTTTTGAGAATTTAAATGCTGAAGGCGATGAGTTTATTGCTATTGATAATCAACTAGCACCACGCTTAGGCCTTTCTTGGGATGTTAATGGTGACGGAGAAAGTAAGGTTTATGCAAGCTTAGGTCGTTACTTTATTCCTGTAGCAGCGAATACAAACGTACGTTTGGCTGGTGGTGAATTATATACTCACGATTATTATACTTTTGAAGGCTTAAACTCTGAAGGTTTGCCAAACAGCTTAGGTACTAAGCTTGGCGACACAGTAGTATATGGCGATGGTACAACTCAATCAGCAGATACATTAGTTGATAAAGACATTAAGCCAATGTACAACGATGAATTAATTATAGGCTACCAAGGTGCAATTAATGATGATTGGACATGGGGCATTAAAGGAACTCGTCGTATTTTAGGTGAGCAAATTGATGATGGTGCAGTTGAGTCAGTTGACGGACACTTTATTTTATTCAACCCTGGTCGCCCTGCAAGATTTAACTATGATCTTGATGGTGATGGAACAAATGAAGAGCATATTGTTTCAGCTGACGATTTAGGTTACCCAGATGCAGAACGTAAATATTCGGCAATTGATGTTAAGTTAGAGCGTGCATTTAACGATGGTTGGATGGTTAACTTAACTTACACATGGTCTAAAAGTTATGGTAATGCCGAAGGTTACGTTAAATCAGATAATGGTCAAGATGATGCAGGTTTAACAACTGACTGGGATTACCCTTACTTGATGGATGGTGCATACGGTAACTTACCAAGCGATCGTCGTCATAACATTAAAGGTTATGCAGCTTTCTCTATTACTGATAACTTACGTGCTGGTATTAATATGAACATTGCATCAGGTCGTCCTTGGACTGCTTTAGGTGCGGGTTATACTCCAGATCAAAGCTCTTACCATTACGGTGATACTTACTGGGTTGGTGATAAAAGATTTGCTCGTGGTGAAATGGGTCGTACACCATGGACATTTAACCTTGATTTAAACATGACATACACAGCGATGATTCAAGACTCTAAAGTTCGTTTTGCTGTAGATGTGTTTAACGTGTTTAATGCAAGTAATCCTGTACGCTATGATGAAATTGCAGAAGTTGCAGTTGGTGATGATAGCGCATCTTTTGGTCTACCGTTGCAGTATCAAACACCTCGTAGCATTCAGTTTACTATGGCTTACGACTTTTAATAGTTAGTTTAGCTAAAGAAATAAACAAGTAAATTGTAATAAAAGCACTTAACGAAAGTTAAGTGCTTTTTTATTACTCTATTATTTATAATCGAATTACTTTAATTTACGTCCCTTTGATTTATTATCCTTTCTTCTATCTTGATATCTACTGAGATATTACAGAGCAACTATTCTTTTTCGGTTCACTTCAACGCGATCTAAAAATTGCATAAATATTTTTATTTTATTAAATTGAAGGAAGTGGCTAACAAAGTTAAATTGCGTAAATTATGCTTCTATAGCAGTAAGTTTTTTAAATAGAGTTAGTGCATTATGAGGTATATTAAAGCATATGGGAGAGGAAAATGGTGAGGGTAACCAGCTAAATAGCACTAGCTAGTTACCGTTTTAGCTAGTAATACTAAGCCGCGTTCGTACTTTCAAAAATTTTGTCAGCAGAGGCTGCTACAAAACCTGTATAAAGCTGACCACATTCAAGCGGATAACGTTTGGCAAACTCATAAAAGCATGACGGTATTTCTACTGCTTGATCGCTAAACTGAACTAATGCTTTGTCTGCTAGCGTTGATGACTGCTCTAGTTTCACTAATTCATCACCTTTAATTTCTCCACCTGTAGCATTAAGTGTAAAGCCACCTGCTTTTACTACGCCATTTACTGCATCAATTGACTCGTACTGAGCTAAGTGGTTAATACTTACGGTAAAGTGGTTTGCTCTATAGCCCCATGCGCTTAACCATGCGGCGTATTCACTTTCTTTTAGTAATATTTGGTAGTCGGCATAGCTTAGTTCCCATGTTTTTCCTGAATAAAGAAAGCTTTGCTGTGAAATTATAGCGTCGTCAATGCTATCAACAATTTTGTGAATGATTTGTTGTGCTGCCTGAGAAAATTCTTCAACCAATAATTCACTAATAAATACTTTAGGCATAGTGCTATCACTATGTTCAAAATGCTTTGCATAAAGCTTTTTAGCCTCAAAGTGATATTCACCACACTCTGTATAACCAAGGGCTAATAAGTGCTGTGCAAGCTTGTCTAAGTTCACTTTATCAATATTGAACGTTCTATAAGCGACATGATCGTTTATAACGTCGTTACCAGAACCAAGGAGTTGGTGAATTTTTTTAGCTGAAGGGGTTACTTCTAGGTAGTTATTCCAGATATTGTTAAATAGTTCAGTTACTTGTGCAGTCATTTTGATACTCCTAATGAGGGCAGTTTCTTAAATATATAAATTGAATAATGAGTGTTAAATTTTAGACGTACTGGAAAGTTGTTTGCTGATCACAAATAAAAGAGAGGCGTGCTTACTAACTAACCAGAGAAAGCGGTTAGTTTAAATTTGGTTGATGCTTTTAAAAAACTCTGGCTTAACACCAGCTGTTTGAATTTGATAAAAAGTCGTCATAGGTGATATTTTAACCTAGGTTAAAGTATTTACTCAAATAATATTTTAAAAAAATGCTCACTTTTTATTCGTGAGCATTTTTCTTATAGCCAAATATTACTTAATTGATAAACCTGGGCTCAATGTCCCCGGCAATACCATTTTTTCAGCTTCTACTGACGCTACTGGGTAGGCACAATAGTCCGCTGCATAATAAGCACTGGCTCTATGGTTGCCACTTTCACCAATGCCACCGAATGGTGCTGCACTGCTGGCACCTGTAATAGGTTTATTCCAATTAACGATTCCCGCACGAATGTGAGTGAAAAAGTGCTGATAATCAGCTTCGTTATCACATAATAATCCTGCTGAAAGGCCAAAAGCTGTATTGTTAGCTTCTGCAATAGCAGCATCAAAGTCTGTATAACGATACACTTTTAATAATGGACCAAAATGTTCTTCGTCAGGCATGTTAGTAATGTGAGTAACATCAATTATGCCAGGGGTAACAAAACCTGTATTTACTTCTTTGTGGGTTAAAGCTAATAATGGTTGGCCACCTAATTCAATAAGCTGTTGCTGGGCAGCAACTAAACCTAAAGCGGCTTTTTCTGAAATCATTGAGCCAATAAAAGGCTGGTCTTCATCATCGAAGTAACCAATTTTTATAGCTGCGGTTGAGGCAACGAGTTTTTCGATAATTTTGTCGCCGGCGTCACCTTGTTCGATGAACAAGCGACGAGCACAAGTACAACGCTGGCCTGTGGTTATAAAGGCTGATTGAAGTATGTCATGAACAACGGCATCAATATCGCTAACATCTTTAATAATTAATGGGTTATTACCGCCCATTTCTAACGCGAGTATCTTACCCGGCTGACCACTAAATTGCTGATGTAAAAGTTTGCCAGTAGTTGAACTACCGGTGAAGAATAAACCATCTATTTCAGTATGACCAGCTAAGGCTTTTCCTGTTTCTACTTCACCTTGTACTAAGTTAATAACGCCTTCTGGCAGGCCCGCTTGTTGCCAAAACTTTAAAGTAAGCTCTGCAACCATAGGAGTTAATTCACTTGGCTTAAATACTACGGTATTACCTGCAATTAATGCAGGCACAATATGACCATTAGGCAAGTGGCCAGGAAAATTATAAGGGCCAAATACAGCAACAACACCATGAGGTTTGTGGCGAATAAAAGCCTTTGCGCCAGGCATTGGGTTTTCAACAGTACCTGTTCTTTCATTATATGCGCGTACTGATATTGCAACTTTGCCTATCATTGCGCCCACTTCAGTGCGCGTTTCCCATAGCGGCTTACCTGTTTCTAGTGCGATAGTGGTAGCAAATTGTTCTTTATTTTCTTCAAGTACGTTGGCAAATTTAGTGGCTAGTGCAATACGGTCTGCTAAAGGAGTGTTTGCCCAAGCAGGAAATGCTTTTCTGGCGCTTAATACGGCTTGATTAACCTGATCAGCAGAAGCGCTTTTACCTTGCCAAATAACTTCGTTTTTAGCAGGGTTTAGTGACGTAACATCGTGGCCAGCACCAGCTTGCCAAGTACCATTAATTAGTTGAATAGGGTGCGTCATATTTTTTCCTCAATATTACTTATTTTGCTGATATTGAAATAATAAATTATTTATTAGTTTTGAATTAAACGGATCCAGTCACCGTCTTTTACATTTAAAGCGGCAGCGGCTTGTGCAGAAATTACTGCTTGGTTGGCTGTGTCTCTTAATTGTAGAGGTGCTTGAATCGCTCTAAAATCTCTTACGTGAGTATTACAAATGATGTAATTTTGCTCATTTTCCACAGAGCCAATGAGCACTTTGCACTTTTTGCTGTCACGTATTGTTCTAACGGAGTGAGTTTCTGCTTCAACTGTGGGGCCAGCATCAAAAATGTCGACATAGCCACGTCGTGAAAATCCTTCCGCTTCTAATAAGCGTAAAGCAGGTACCGTTTTAGGGTGAACTTTATTAATGACTTGCTGTGCTTCAGTACTTAACAAGTTAACGTAAATAGGGTATTTAGGCATTAACTCAGCAATAAATTCTTTTTTCCCTATGCCTGTTAAGTAATCAACGGTTGGAAAGTCCATTGAGAAAAAGTGCTCTTCAAGCCAACTCCAAAATGGAGAACGTCCTTCGTCGTCTGAAACGCCTCGCATTTCTGCAATTACGGTTTCAGAAAAGCGTTCTAAGTGCTCTGCAATAAATAAAAAGCGAACACGTGATAAAAAGCGGCCATTATTGTTTTTTCGATGAGTTTCACCTAAAAACAATGTACATATTTCTGTTGTGCCCGTGTAGTCATTACACAGAGATAATGTTTCAACGGTATTATAAATATTGAGTTCGCGTGAATTATGTACCACTTTTCCTAAGTGATAATGATAAAACGCGTCATCTAACCCAACGGCAGCTTCAATACCACTAGTACCAACAACTTGATTGGTGTCGGTATCTTCCATGACGAATAAATAACCTTCGTCACCGGGCTGCGTAACGTCTTTATGAAAAGAGGCTTGTGCGTGGTTAATGCGTTTTTTCAACAACTCTTCATTGACAGGAAGTGATGTAAAACCGTGTCCTGATTCTATTGCGATACGGTGTAAAGCGTCGTAATCGCTATGCTGAATAGGGCGTATAATAATCATATAAAGTTCTCAATGATGGAAAGCGTTGGGTATGAGTAATACTCATACCCAGTGTACTTACTTTAAGCGTTTACTAATTTAGCTACGGCTTTTTCAAAGCGCACTAAACCTTCAGTAATATCTTCATTTGAAATAACTAATGAAGGTGCAAAACGAATAATGCTAGCACCTGCAACTAAGGTCATTACGCCTTCGTCCATTGCCGCATTTAAAAACTCTTTTGCTCTGCCTTGATAATTGTCAGTTAATACGGCACCAATTAATAAGCCTTTACCTCGAATTTCAGCAAAAACGTTATATTTTTCATTAATCGCATTTAAACCATTAATATAAAGTTGCGCTTTTTCTTTAATGCCAGCAAATACTTCAGGCGTGTTAACGGTGTCAAAAGCAGCTTCAGCTACAGCACAAGCTAACGGGTTACCACCATAAGTGCTACCATGCGTACCAATTTTAAGGTGCTTAGCGATTTCTGTTGTAGTGATCATTGCGCCAATTGGAAAACCGCCGCCTAATGCTTTTGCGGTAGTTAAAATATCAGGTGTTACACCTAATGCTTCATATGCGTATAACGTGCCTAAACGACCAACACCTGTTTGTACTTCGTCAAATACTAATAACGCATTGTGCTGGTTACATAATTCACGTACGCCTTTAACGAATTCGTCTGTTGGTGAGATAATACCGCCTTCACCTTGTAATGGTTCCATTACAATAGCGCAGGTTTTATCTGAAATAAGTGCTTTTACGCTGTCTAAATTATTATACTCAGCATGCACAACATCGGCAGGTTTTGGACCAAAACCGTCAGAATAAGCCGCTTGCCCGCCAACGGTCACGGTGAAAAATGTACGGCCGTGAAAGCCTTGCTTGAATGCGATTATTTGTGTTTTGTCAGCACCATGTACATCAATTGCCCAACGACGTGCTAATTTTAATGCAGCTTCGTTTGATTCTGCACCCGAGTTAGCAAAGTACACTTTTTCAGCAAAGGTATTGTCGACAATTTTCTTAGCTAAACGTAATGCAGGCTCGTTTGTCATTACATTCGATAAATGCCAAATTTTATCGGCTTGCTCTTTTAATGCGCCTACTAGTGCCGGGTGGCAATGACCTAAACAGTTAACTGCAATACCACCTGCAAAATCAACATATTCACGATCTTCTTGATCCCATACTCTTGAACCTTGTCCACGCACAGGAATAACTGCTGAAGGTGAATAGTTAGGTACCATTACATCATCGAATAACGCACGATTGACAGGAAAATGATTGGTCATTGTTAACTCCTCTAATTATGAGATCTTATAAATTTAGTTACAGCGCATATAAAGAAAACACCGTATTTAGTAGATTCAGCAGTGTAAAGTCACTGAATAAGCTCAATAAAGAACTCAGTATAGCTGAAATTTAGGCAGGCATTATGGCAGATTTAAAAAGAATTGTCTCTACTATTGCGTTAGTGCAGCCCTTTTAAAACAAGGCTTTACGAGTTTTATTCAATTATAGTGCATAACTATGTTTTGATGGAAAAAGGAGCAGTTAATGCTTAATTGCTAGGTTTCCTTTAATTAAATAATAAAAATGCGCTGTAAACTTAGCTCATAAATAATCAAAAAAATTATTCAAAATTAAGCTTGATATGGTCAATATCATTGCCTTTTAGTAGTACGATGTCGTCAGGCGTTAGCTTTACTGAGCTTAGTAATGTTTTGGCTTCCTCATTTGAAATGAGCTCTTCTTTTACTAAAGAGCGAAACATTACATAGGCTTTAGCTTTCGTGACTATTTGCGCTATCGGGTGCATTTTCTCTATGGTGTCAATAATCGCCAAATCGAATAATGGTTCGGTAATTGTTAAACGGTCAAAACGCATTAATTCAACAATGTCGGCAGACATTTGCGTATTATGTTCCATATACTGTTCAAGCAATAATTCAGGTGACATTTCAATCTCAGTTAAAATGTCATGTAAGCGTTTATCGCGGTTATCGTAGGCGTCTTTTACTTTCGCTTTAAGCATCTCATTAAAATTATTCAAAACCCCGCGAGCAATTAATAACAAACCAATATTCGAAAACAAGCCAGCGGTAAAAGCACTAAATTCATCAAGTTCGTACTGTTGAGCGAGTAATTTTGATGCAAGTGCTACTGAAAGGGCATTATTCCATAGCTTTCGTTTAAGTAAGGGATAAGGCTCTGTATTTGTTGGTAGCCAATGTTTTAACATAAATGTAGGTAATACGAGCTTTAAGTTGTCTAGGCCAACATAACTTAATGCTAAATTATTCTCAGTTACCTGAACGTCAGCGCGTTTTCGGTATTGTGGCTTATTAACCAAATTAATTAGTTCATCAGATAGCCAAGGAATAGACTGTACGATAGGTGCAATTTTATTAACTGAGGCAGCTCTAAGCGTTAAGATTTCTAAAATATTAGAGGTTGCATTCTCAATGCGTAATTCATTTGCGTATAGACTTTCTTTATTATCAAATTCATTATTTATTTGGACTAATAGCTGAGTGAAAAAACTGTCCATCATTTGTGCTTTGAAATGAGTTTTACCGTATTCTTCAATAATTTTTTCTTGCTTAGCTTCTTCTTCAACAGCTAAAAGCTCTCGGCGACTGTTTTCTTGCTCACTGTGCTGCTTTTCAGACAACATTACCTTGCCGCTTTGCTTATCTGCAAAGTCTTTGCTGATAAGCAAGCTTAAAGCTCGTTGATAAAGAGGAGAAACGTTAGGGTTATTGTCAAATATTAGCATTGGTCACTTATAAATTAGCAGTTAGTTAATACGCTGATTATTGATGTTATCGGTAATACCAGCATATAAAGTAATAAAGTTATTCAGTAATGCCAACCCTTGCACGGTTAATACTGATTCAGGATGGAACTGTACGCTCGCAATAGGCAATGTTTTATGCTGTAACGCCATAATTTCATCGGGTTCGTTGTTAAGTGTAACAGTCCATGCGGCTATTGATAAACACTCAGGCAACGTATTTTTATCAACAATAAGAGAATGGTAGCGTGTTACTTCTAAAGGCATGGTAAGCGTTGAAAAAAGGTGACTTGCAACATGTGCTATTTGACTCGTTTTACCGTGCATTACTTTCTTGGCTTTTATTACTTTCGCGCCAAAATGCTGTGCAATGCATTGGTGCCCTAAACAAACACCTAAAATAGGCACTTTTCCAGCAAAGTGGCTAATAACGTCGAGTGAAATACCTGCATGTTCAGGATCACTAGGCCCTGGGGAAATAACAATATAATCTGGAGAAAGGGCAGTAATTTCATCAATAGTTACTTTATCATTACGATAAATAACGACTTCTTGTCCTAATTCTTTAAAATAATGAACGAGGTTAAAAGTAAAGGAATCATAATTGTCGATCATTAACAGCACGTAAAGGAGCCCTTTAAATTTTTAAGTAAGTTGTTTAATGTGAGCTTTTGGTCGTATTAGTTTAAAACGCGTAGTGTTGCACAAGTACATTTATTACGAAACAAAGAACTATCGACGCGCATTTTACAAATACAACTTCGGCCTTTCAACATTTATTAACATGTAGTTTATACAAGCTCCTAATTGTTTGCTCTAGAATAAAATTTTTACAGAAGATACTAAAAGTTAGCTAATATTAATAAATTTGAAGATGCCTGCTATCTTTAGGTATTCATATTCATCAACATAATAGTAAATGCATTATTTTTTACTGTATTTACTTTCATGATTAACTAAGTAAAGTAGATACATAATAAATTAAGTAAACAAACATTAGAATGTCAGCTAAAACTACAACGTGGATAGTATTTTGATAATTTTATTAATAATAAAAGATGACACCTGTAGGGAGGATCTCTCTCAACAATTAGTAGCTGAAGATTATCAAGTTGTTACTGCCGTTAACAGCGAGCAAGCGGTAACTTATTTACGAACGCATAATGTTGATATTGTCTTAACGGAAGTTAATATTGGAAAAGTAGACGGTTGGCGGCTGTCTCGTTTAATACGCTCAGGTATTCTTGCTGTTAGCGATAACCTGCCTATTATATTACTTACCGAAAACCATTGTGAGCGCCTTGCTGAAACCACTGCGAGAATGTTTGATATTAATCGCGTTATCTCTTATCAAGAGCTTAAACATACCACGACTGTTATAAAGCAAATACAAGCAGGAAAACATAATTTAAATCAGCCCCCACAGATATTAGTTATTGAAGATACTGAAGACACAGCATTACTTGTAGAGCGTATGTTAAAGCATAAGTTTTCTATTGATATTGCCAACGATGGGCGTACAGGCCTTATCGCTTATAAAAATAAAAAATACGATATTATTCTACTCGATATTATGATGCCTGGTATGTCAGGTGATGAAGTACTTGACGTTATTATGAGCATTAATCCTAATCAGGTTGTTATTGCAATGACTGCTCACGGTACAATAGATTTAGCTGAGTTAATGATGAATAAAGGGGCAAGCGATTACATACAAAAACCTTTTAAGGCAGAACAATTACGAAAGGTGTGTGAAATTTCAGCTAAAAGGGAAGACTTTTTAGTTTCCAATCAACAGTTTGCTGATAAATCATTAGCATTAGCCACAGAGCAAGACAAATTTAGTTCATTATCGCGGCATCATTATCGAGTGTTAGATAACCTTAATAGCATTGTCATTGAATTATCTGATCAGGGACGTATTAAGTTTTTAAATAACGCTTGGCAAATATTAACGGGATATTTAGTCACAGAAAGTCTTGGCGTGTTGCTTACTGACTACATTCATAAATCAAGCTTCAAGAGTAAAGGCTATTTACTTGAAACGTTTGAAGAGGTTTTGAAAGGTAATAAAACACACGAAAATATCGAGTTAAAATTAAGAAAGCATAATGGTGAATATTTATGGTGTGAATTTAATTTATCTACCCATACGAGTGATGACGGAAAAATTATCGGTATTTCTGGCACCATAGACGATATTAGTTTACGTAAAAAAGCAGAAGATAAACTTAAACATGTTGCGTTACATGACTCTTTAACAGGTATCCATAACCGCTATTATTTTGATAATGAATTAAGTAAGTTAGCAAAATCAGCGGCGAGAACTAATACATCACATTCGTTACTTTACCTAGATCTTGATCATTTTAAGATTATAAATGACTCTCAAGGCCATTATTACGGTGATATCGTGTTAAAAGAAATTGCATTGCTGTTATCTGAACGAACGCGTGCAAGCGATGTATTATGTCGAATTGGTGGTGACGAATTTGCCATGTTGTTAACGAATACTTCACAAGAAGCAGCGAAAATAGCGGCGCAAAATATTTGTGACGTAATTGCGGATGCAACCTTCAAATTTGGCAAACGCGTTTATAAAATTAGCTGTAGTATTGGTATTGCGGTTATTGATGGAGGCTCATCGTCGAGCGAAGCTTTTCTTCAACAAGCCGATATTGCAATGTTTGCTGCTAAGAAAAATGGCCGCAATAGAGTATACACTTTTGATAATAGCGATACGGTTACCAACGAAATTAAACGCAGTTTTGACTGGGTACAAAAAATTCAGCAAGCATTATTAGAAGATAAAATTGAGTTACATTTTCAACCTATAATCAATGTGAAAACTCGTGAAATTATGTGTTATGAAGCGTTAGTTCGATTGATTGTTGATGATCAACTTATTTTTCCGAATGACTTTATCCCGTCATTAGAAAAAGCTGAAGGTATGGACATGTTGGACCGACATGTTATTGCTAAAGCATTTAGCGTAATGAATGATAATCCAACATTATCAGCCTTAGCAATCAATTTATCGGCACAGGCTTTCACTGACGATCGACTATATTCATATATTAATGAAAAATTGATTGAGTATGACATTACGCCATCCAATATTGTATTCGAGCTTACCGAAAGTGCGAGTTTGTCTAATATCACCGCGACCCAAAGGCTTGTTGGTAAATTGAGTGATTTAGGTTGCCACTTTTCAATTGATGATTTTGGTACAGGTTTTAGTACATTCGCTTACTTAAAGCAAATACCTGCGGCAAGTGTGAAAATAGACGGTTCATTTGTTAAAGACATGATAAAAAACTCTATCGATGCCGTACTCGTTAAGGCAATTAATGAAACGGCGCATGCACTAAAGAAAACAACAATAGCAGAGTTTGTAGAAGATGAAGAAACACTTAATATGCTGGCAGAACTAGGTGTCGATTATGCGCAAGGTTACTTTATTGCTAAGCCTATGCCCATTGAGCAAATAGCTCATAAATTTACATAAAGGAACGACGATGAAAATTAATATAACGTTATTACTTTCTTTGCTTACATACAGCACAGCATCGTTAGCGGTAAATCATGCCGAGGGTGTGATTTCACAGAGTAATGACTTTTTCGAGACCATCGATGGCAATGATTACTTTGATGATTTCTACGGTAGTGCTGAAATGGTAGAGATAGCGACAGGTATTAAAACAAATCTTTATAAAGCCCCTGCAGTAGCAACAGTTATTAGTGCCGAGCAAATAAAAAATTTAGGCGCTACCGATATTGATGATGTGCTAGAAACGGTGCCAGGGCTTCATGTTTCTTATAATTCGAGTTATTTGCCTTTATATACTTTTCGTGGCGTACACAGTTTTTATAATCCTCAAGTCTTAATGTTAATTAATGGGCTGCCTATTACTAATAACTTTCAAGGTAATAGAAACCAAAACTGGTTAGGCATGCCGGTAGAAGCCATTGCTCGAATAGAAGTTATTAGAGGGCCGGGTTCAGCTGTTTTTGGCTCAGATGCTTTTGCTGGCGTAATTAATATTATTACCAAATCAGCAGATGATATAACCCAAACCGAAGTGGCAGTTCGAGGTGGCAGTTACCACACTCAAGACGCGTGGTTTAGCATTGGTAGTAATGAATCTGAGCTTAAATATGCTTTAGTGTTTGAATACCATAATACTGATGGCTTTGACCAAATAGTTGAAGCTGATGCTCAAACACGCTTAGATGGAATTTCTGGAACGAATGTGTCTAATGCGCCAGGAGAATTAAGTTTAGGTGTTGAAAGTATTGAAGTGCGATCTGAAATTAACTATCAACAACTCACAGTACGCGCAGGCTTACAACGAAGAACCAGTGGTGGTGCAGGGGCGGGATTAGGAGAGGCGTTAGATCCCCTTGCTAACAAAGCGAGTACTCGCTGGAATATTGATTTTAATTATCAGTCACATATCAGTAAACAATTTACTGTTGACTGGCAAGCTGCCTATTTTAATACATCGCAAGAAATTAATAACAATTTCTACATTTATCCAGCGGGCGTCAATTTAGGAAATGGTGTGTATGAACAAGGCTTTATTGGCAACCCTGAAGTTTGGGAAAAACATTATCGATTTAATGTAACAGGTTTATACTCAGGAATTAAACATCATACCTTAAGGTTTGGTACAGGTTACTACAAAGGTGATATGTACCGAACAAAAGAGTCTAAAAACTTTGCGTTAGGCCCGAATGGTAATCCTTTGCCGAGTAATAGCCCTGTTGTTGACGTATCGGATACGCCATATATTTTCTTAAGAGAGCGAGATAGAGCCAGCCAATTTGCTTTTATTCAAGATATTTGGACTCTCGCTAATGATTGGGAATTAACGGCAGGTCTTCGTTATGACAATTATTCTGACTTTGGCAGTACAACCAACCCCCGTTTAGCGCTTGTTTGGTCAACATCATTAAACTTATCTACCAAATTTTTATACGGAAAAGCATTTCGTGCGCCTTCATTTGCTGAGTTGGGAAATATAAATAACCCTGTTGCAATAGGTAACCCTGATGTATTGCCTGAAGAAATGGAAACGTTTGAACTGTCGTTTGATTATCATCCTTTAACTGATGTAGGCGCAATATTAAGTATTTATCGTTATGAGTGGAATGATATTATTCAATATATTGCGGAGAAGGGCAGTAATGCCAAAATGGCACAAAACTATGGTGAACAAACAGGGTATGGTGCTGAGTTAGAATTTAATTGGCAAATAAGTACAACATTTAAATTGGCAAGTCATTACACAATATCCAAGTCAACGAATGATTTGACTAACGATAACGTTAGTTTTGTGCCGCAAAGTCAGTTTTATCTTCAACTGGATTGGAAAATCAATAATGAGCATCGCCTTCATGTGAGAAATTATTGGATAAAAAATAGAGAAAGAAATCGTTCAGACTATCGTGAAGCAATGGATGATGACTTTATTACTCACTTAACTTATCGGTGGGAACCTAAAAATTCAGGAATAAAATACGGGCTTATTGTTAAGAATATCTTTGATGCCGATGCCAGAGAGCCATCGGTTAACAATGCATCTACCGTTAAATTACCGAATGATCTCCCTTTAATTGGTCGATCAATTTTTGCTGAACTAAGAATGGA
>JBMZCX010000043.1:0-25344 GCA_049613795.1 Thalassotalea sp.
GTGCGTTTAGGTGGAACTATTTTAGATACACGGTTCATCGACATGATGAATTTATCTGGTAGCGGCTGAGCCATTTGAAAACCTTTTATTTTGAAGAGAATATACAATTGTGGATATTTTAGGTGAAAGGGGCAGGGCAAGCAAATGTGTTTAGCTGAGTTTTAGGTAGATGGGTAATGGTTGTCTATTTAATTGTCTAATATTTTTAGTCAATATTTAGCCAATTAAATAGAGGTTTTAAAACTTCAGTTTTAATGTTTATTAACATAAATAACAACTGTGCCCGCTATTTTGTCATGCCACCCTTGCTTTTTTTTATCTATGGCTACCCAAATAAAACCTAAACCTAATGGGATTAAAGAAATATAGTACCCAAGGTATCTGATAATTGCTTGATTAGCCGTAGGCTTTCCTCCTGTTTTTTCATCAACAACAACGGCTGATAAGGCCATTTTACCGGGTGTAGCAGCTTTATAAATCCAAAATAAAATAGTCGCTGCTATAGGAAGGAAATAACTGAGGATAATATCAAAAACACCCTGGCTGCCTTCTTCGGAAGAGAAATATTGGCCACCATAAATTAACCATAATAGCGGAAATGTTACCAACATTAGTAAAATTGAATCGATGATACTTGCGCCAAAGCGTGGCCAAAAGCCAACATATTCTAACGGCTCATTAAGGTTTTCTCTTTCATTGCTAGTCATTTCACGGCTATCCATTTTATGCTCCATATTTTTACCACGTTATTTTAGTAACGCGAAAGAGGTAAAGTAAACTAAAGTCTGAATTTTTAACTGTCCTTAACGTAAATAGAGTAATATGGCGGCACTACCATGCGAATTTAGGCTTGCTGTGACTACTTTATCTTTACCCTTCGATAACCAATTTACCCAACATTTTTTAGCTGATGATATTACCGATAATTACCCTCGACAGGTTAATCAAGCGTATTCATGGGCTAGCCCTAAACTTACAGCAGCGCCAACGCTGATTGCCTTAACTTCAGAGCTCGCCCAGACGCTTGGCTTTATTCACGACGACGCTAATGTTAGTCGTGATCGTCAAAATGAGTTAGCCGCAATTTTATCGGGTAATAAACTAGTAGACGGCATGCAGCCTTATGCAATGAATTACGGCGGGCATCAATTTGGTCAATGGGCAGGGCAGCTAGGCGACGGGCGAGCAATTAACCTAGGACAAGTTACTACCGCCACGGCAGGTTTATTAACGTTACAATTAAAAGGTGCTGGGCCAACGCCTTATTCAAGAACTGCTGACGGTTTAGCCGTTTTACGTTCGTCAGTACGTGAGTTTTTATGCTCAGAGGCAATGTATCATTTAGGTGTGCCTACCACTCGTGCATTAAGTTTGTGTTTAACTGGCGATAACGTTGTTAGAGACATGTTTTATAACGGCAATGCAAAGGCTGAACCCGGTGCAGTTGTTTGTCGGGTATCGGCAAGTTTTTTACGATTTGGTTGTTTTCAACTACCTGCATCACGTGGAAATACTGAGCTATTAAAGCAGCTAGTTGATTATTCAATTACGCAAAATTTTTCTCATTTGGGCGAACCTTGTAAAGCAACTTATCTTAAATGGTTTCAAGAAGTGAGCGAAAGCACTTGTCAGCTAATTGTTCACTGGATGCGTGTTGGCTTTGTTCACGGGGTAATGAATACTGATAATTTGTCTATCCTTGGCGAAACTATAGATTACGGCCCTTATGGCTGGATAGATAATTTTGATTTAAATTGGACGCCTAACACTACTGACGCCCAAGGCAAACGTTATTGTTTTGGCGCGCAAGCTGAAATAGGGCAATGGAATTTATTTCAGCTGGCCAATGCTATTTACCCGTTAATTGAAGACGCAGAGCCGTTACAAGAAATTCTTAATGATTATGCTGCGTTATACCAGCAAAGCTGGGGTGAAATGATGGCCAGTAAGTTAGGGCTTGAGCGTTATAACAAGGCTGATGATGACGCGTTATTTATTGAGCTTGAAAACATAATGACCACACTAGCAATGGATATGACACTTTTTTATCGAAAATTAGCTAGTGCAACACCTGTGAACAGTATTGATGCAATAAACTATTTTAAGCACTGTTTTTACTCAGTAGAAAAGTTAAGTGCAGCTGATGAAGTAGAGTTTACACAATGGCTAACGCGTTATTTTGAGCGTGTTGCCTTAAATAGTTATGACCACAGTGCACGTGCTATTAAAATGAATAGCGTTAACCCTAAGTATGTACTAAGAAATTATTTAGCACAGCAGGCTATCGAACTCGCTGAAAATGGCGATTATAGCTTGCTAAAAACACTTCAAAGTGTGTTTAAAAAACCTTACGACGAACAGCCTGAGTTTGAACAATATGCCGCTAAAAGGCCTGAATGGGCTAAAAATAAAGCGGGATGTTCTATGTTGTCGTGTAGCTCTTAACCTTTAACCTTGTTGTTTTTTTAAATGCTGTAATGCCACTATTTTAATAATGTCGCGCCATGAAATAATGCCCAAAGGTTGAAACTGTTCATTAACCACGGGCAAACATGAAATATGATGTTGATGAAAAAGTAAGACGGCTTCATTAAGTGAGCAATTAGGATGCGTAGTCACTAAATCTCTATTCATAATTAAATGCACCTTTTTATTAAGCAAAGTGCTGTCGCGTGCAGATTCTTTGCTGGTGCCAATGTAAGGGCTTAAATGTTTATATAAGTCTCTATCAGTAATAACACCAGCAAGTTCTTGCTCATTAAGTATTAATATATGATGAACTTTATGTTGGTCGAATAATTGTTTTGCTTTGTAAAGGTCGTCATCTATATTCAGTGTGATTAACGATGTCGACATTATTTGACTAATGCTCATTTATACTACCCCATTAATTTTAATGAAATATATGGCGTTAAATTAAAAAGTAATATGCCTATTTTATAATTGCCCAAAAATTTAAAATACATATTGGGTAACTCTGCCGCCTCAATACCGACAATTTTACTGTGAAGGTTAATGGTAAAGCTTTTAAAAACGATAATAAAAAATGCTGAAAATAAATAAAGACTCAAATTTAAAATAGCACACCATCCGAAAAAAGTAGTCAGTTCATTTACACCTATCATAAATTATTTCTCCGTAATATTTGTTTTTAAATCATTCTCTGTTCAGGGCTTTAATTCGCTTTATACATGCGTGAAACCAGTAAAACTTCCGTTTCTGTAATTTGTTAAATTATTGATGATTACCCACATATTATCTTCTTTTAGCTGTATTTACTTGTTAAAAAACGTGCGTAATAAAACTGTCATATAACTGTCTTATAATTATGGCAATTGATTAAAATAGCTATTTAGGATAATTAAGTGACAATTGCATTGAAGTCGGCCGGCCCTCGGCAGCTGAAAAATGTACTAGCAAAATGGCTGATAACGCTTGGCGGCGTTAGTGTGCTATTTACCTTAGTGCTTATTTTTATGTACTTATTGTATGTGATAAAACCTATTTTTGAAGCTGCAAAAATAGAACAAAAACAACAGTTTGATATTACCGCTAGCAGTAATGTTTCATCAATTGGTATTGATGAATTGAAAGAACTTGCTTATGTGATCACCGATAATGGGCAAATAAACTATTACCCATTAGTTGAAAACAATGAACAAACAATTGGTAAGCAAGTTTATAGTCAAAACTTATTGTTGGCTGATAATCGATTAAAGCAAATTGTTGATATTAGTATTGAAGAAAAGCTATTGCTTAACGGTACTGGTCAAGCGCAATTGGTGTCACCTAAGTTTATTGCACAGTTTTCAGAAAGTGGTCGTCAAATTTTACCGAATATTACTTACCCGTTAGGTGAAGACTTAATAGATGTTGACCAAAACGGGCAAGCGTTATCGTTAGTATCGTTTGCGATGAATGAAGAACGCGCTATTTTTGTTGCCTACACGGCAGATAAACGCTTAATAAAAACCACGTTAATCGCCGAAGACGACTTTACTTACGACGCAAGCTACGAAGCGGTTTATCAAGAAATTTCTACGAGTGTTAATCAGTTTGATGATGTCTTAGTAACGCCTGACTTATCCATGGTGTTTGCGCGCTCTGCTGATCAAGTGTTTATCTATGACTTATCGAACGACGACGAGGTTGAATTAAAAGCGACTATTATTCCTCAGTTATCGCAAAATACGACTAAACCGTCACATATTACCTCAATGGCTTTATTGTCGGGCAGTAGCTCAGTGTTATTGGGCGATAGCAGCGGCCAAGTAAGCCAATGGTTTGAAGTAATGGGTGAAAGCGGCCGAGAATTCAAACAAATTAGAACCTTTAACGCAGCTGAAAACTCAGCGATCACGGCTATTTATACTGAACAATACCGTAAAAGTTTCTACACCATTACCACATCGGGTGAACTTGGCGTGTTCTATACCACAAGTGAAGCAGAATTATGGCGCGGTCAATTAAACACTACAGCGCCAGATCACTTTTCTATATCGCCAAGAGCTGATGCGTTATTGTCATTAAACGGTAATAGTTTTTCACTTTTTTCTGTTGAAAACGAACATCCAGAGGTTACTTGGCAAGCATTATGGGAAGAAGTTTGGTATGAAGGGTATCCAGAGCCTGATTATATTTGGCAGTCTACTTCGGGGTCTGACGATTTCGAAGCTAAGTTTTCTTTAGTACCTATCTCGTTTGGCACCATGAAAGCAGCAATGTACGCAATGTTATTTGCTGTGCCGATTGCGTTAACAGCGGCTATATACACCGCTTACTTTATGACCCCAGCAATGCGTCGAAAAGTTAAACCAACCATTGAAATAATGGAAGCTTTACCAACGGTTATTCTTGGCTTTTTAGCGGGGCTTTGGTTAGCTCCATTAATTGAAAAGTACTTACCTGCGGTTGCTTTATTGCTATTGTTTTTACCTTTGTCGGTATTTTTAACGGCTTTTGCTTGGTTTAAATTACCTAAAGAAATAAAAGTAAAGTTGCCTGAAACCTTAGCGCCTATTTTACTAATTCCTGCAATGATACTTGCGGCATATGCTGCGTTTAGTTTATCGCCAGTATTAGAACTTCACTTATTTGGTGGCGATGTTAGACAATTTATTACTAATGACTTAAATATCGACTTCGACCAACGTAATGCCTTAGTGGTTGGCATTGCGATGGGATTTGCTGTTATTCCTACCATTTTTTCAATGGCAGAAGACGCTATTTTTAGTGTGCCTAAACACTTAACCAGTGGTTCATTAGCGCTAGGTGCTACACAGTGGCAAACCTTACTTAAAGTGGTGCTATTAACGGCAAGTCCAGGCATATTTTCTGCGGTAATGATGGGCTTAGGTCGAGCGGTTGGTGAAACCATGATCGTACTTATGGCGACAGGTAACACACCAATATTAGATTGGAGCTTATTTCAAGGTATGCGTACTTTGGCGGCTAATATTGCGGTTGAAATGCCAGAGTCTGAGGTTGGCAGTTCGCACTACCGTATTCTCTTCTTAGCTGCGTTTGTTTTATTTGTATTTACTTTCATATTTAACACGGCGGCTGAATTTATTCGTCAGCGTTTACGTGAAAAATATAGCTCGTTATAAGTTGAGGAACTGAACAATGAATAAGTGGTTTAAATCGGGTTCCCCATGGATTTGGTTATCAGCGGGTGGCGTGAGTATTAGTTTAATTTCGGTACTCGGATTATTATGGTTAATTGCGTCAAGAGGGCTTTCATACTTTTGGCCAGCAGACATTTATCAATTTGACATGCTTAATGAAAAAGGTAAAAGCATGACCGTTATTGGTGAAATTTATGACCGTGAAGAAATACCTGCTAAGCAATTAGCGCATTTAAATATTAAGTTAGATCCTGCGCAAGAGAACATTGAGCGTTACTTAGTAAAAACGGGTAACCGAGAGCTAGTAAGTTTAGATTTTCGTTGGATTTTAGTGCCGCAAATTACTAAAACCTCAACACCTGAAAACTTAGTGGTAATTGAACGTAGAACCAATGGTAATTTTTACGGTGTGATTGAACAATTAGTGTTAGACGGCGAACCAGTGTCATTAGACAGAATGCCTGAAATGCTTGAACGAGTTGACAATTTTCAGGTGGAAATTGAAGCACTCCAGAAAGTAGACATTGGTGCCATTAATTACCAAATTGAACGCTTACGTTTAAAAGAACGCAAACATCGTTTACAAGATACGTTAACAAACGACGTTGCTAACGACATTAATGCGCAAGTTAACGCTTTACAAGACGAATACCAAGTACTTGAAGCGAAACTTATGGCATTACGAGAAAAAGTGTCTCGTGACCAGCTTAATGTGAGAGCGATGGACGGCTCAGTGGTTGCAATTAACTTTGAGCACATTTTACATATTGGCTTTAATAACCAAATGAGTGTTTTTGACAAATTACAGTTGTTCTTTGTGCAAATCGCTGGCTTTATTGTTGATGATCCACGTGAAGCTAATACTGAAGGTGGCGTATTTCCTGCTATTTTTGGCACCGTATTAATGGTGTTATTAATGACGGTAATTGTGTCGCCATTAGGGGTTGTTGCGGCTATTTATTTGCATGAATATGCGGGTAATAATGCGTTAACTAAACTACTTCGTATTGCGGTAATTAACTTAGCGGGTGTACCGTCAATTGTTTATGGTGTGTTTGGCTTAGGCTTTTTTGTTTATATGGTAGGTGGCAGTTTAGACCAATTATTCTACCCTGAAACACTACCAAGCCCGACCTTTGGTACGCCAGGAGTTATGTGGTCAGCGATAACGTTAGCCATTTTAACCTTACCTGTGGTTATTGTATCAACCGAAGAAGGCTTAGCGCGTATTCCATCAGCTATGCGCCATGGCAGTTTAGCGCTAGGTGCGACAAAAGCTGAAACCTTATGGCGAATTATTTTACCTATTGCGAGCCCTGCGATAATGACAGGTATTATTTTAGCCATTGCACGTGCTGCAGGCGAGGTTGCCCCACTAATGTTGGTTGGCGTTGTTAAAATGGCGCCGAATTTACCGCTTGATGGTAACTTTCCGTTCCTACATTTAGATCGTAAATTTATGCATTTAGGCTTTCATATTTATGATGTTGGCTTTCAAAGCCCTAATGTTGAGGCGGCAAGGCCATTGGTATACGCCACGGCATTATTACTGGTAACTATTATTGTCAGTTTAAATATGACCGCAGTTGCCATACGTAACCGTTTGAGAGAAAAATACCGTATGTTAGAGCATTAATTTTAGAAATATAGAGTAATAGTTTCTAAGTGTTTTAACGAAAACGTTCAAAATTAAATAAGTGTAAGAGAGAAAAATATGATTTCTGTCAGCCCCAAAGCAATACTAGAACCGCAGATGAAATTAGATCTAAATAACTTGTCACCAGAGCAAGTGGCATTAGAGATACAAAATTTAGATTTATATTATGGCGAAAAACAGGCCTTACAAAATATTTCTATGTCGATCCCAAAAGGGCAGGTTACTGCCTTTATCGGCCCTAGTGGTTGTGGTAAGTCAACACTGCTACGCTGTATAAACCGCATGAATGACTTAGTTGATAGCTGTAAAATTGAAGGGGCCATTAATTTACATGGTGAGAATATTTATGGAAAGCATGTTGATGTAGCAGCGCTGCGCCGTAAAGTAGGTATGGTATTTCAACGTCCTAACCCGTTTCCTAAAAGTATTTATGAAAATGTTATTTATGGTTTACGCATTATGGGTATTAATAACCGTAGGGCGCTTGATGAGGCGGTTGAAAAGTCGCTTCGCAGTGCGGCACTTTGGAACGAAGTAAAAGACCGTTTACATGAAAGTGCTTTAGGTTTGTCGGGCGGCCAACAACAGCGTTTAGTTATTGCCAGAGCCATTGCTATTGAGCCTGAAGTACTATTACTTGATGAACCAACATCGGCACTTGACCCTATTTCAACGTTAACCATTGAAGAGTTAATAAACGATTTGAAAAAGCAGTTTACCGTAGTTATTGTTACGCATAACATGCAGCAAGCCGCACGTGTTTCAGATCAAACGGCATTTATGTATATGGGTGACTTAATTGAATATAGCGATACCAATACGCTATTTACAACACCTGCTAAAAAGAAAACTGAAGACTATATTACTGGCCGTTACGGCTAATCATTGACGATTAAATAGGAGAATTTAATGGATAACTTAAACCTTGGTCGTCATATTTCTGGCCAGTTTAACGAAGATTTAGAACGTGTGATTAACCATGTAATGCAAATGGGCGGCTTGGTTGAAAAGCAACTATCTGATGCGTTAACCGCGGTAGGTGACGCTGATGAAGAACTTGCACAAAAAGTACATAAAAATGATTATCAAATTAATAATCTTGAAGTCAGTATTGATGATGAGTGTACGCGTATCATCGCCAAAAGGCAGCCAGCGGCGGGTGATTTACGCTTAATCATGGCAATAGTTAAAACCATTGCCGATCTTGAGCGTATTGGTGATGAAGTTAAAAAAATTGCACAAGTTGCGTTAGAAAGCTTGTCGGGGCAGCAAAAAGACTTATTAGTAAACCTTGATAACTTAGGGCGCAGAGTGCTGGAATTCTTACAAGCAACGCTTGATGCATTTACCCGTATGGACGTAGATGCAGCCATAGCGACACACCAAAGCGATGCAAAAATCGACCGGGAATACGAAGCGCTTATGCGCCAATTAATGACGTACATGATGGAAGAACCACGTACTATTCCACAAGTGATGAGTGTTATTTGGTCGGCACGTGCATTAGAGCGTATTGGTGATCGTTGTCAAAATATTTGTGAATACATCATATATTTTGTAAAAGGTAAGGTCGTACGCCATACAACAGCTGATGACCTTAAAAAAATATAAGACTTCTACCATTAATGCTCTATTATTAAATAGACGCTTTAATCGTGCATAAAGTCATTTGCTAATGCAGTTAAATAAGTTAATATCCGCCGCGAAAAACAACAAAGAGTGTAAACTCCTGGAAATAAAAATATGGCCAGAAATTCAATACTAGGTGTATTTGCTAAATCACCTATCAAACCATTAGAAAAACACATTCGAATGGTAAACAAATGTTCTATGCAGCTTATACCTTTCTTTGATGCAGTATTTGCACAAGATTGGTCAACCGCTGGTAAAATAAGAACAAAGATATCTAAATATGAACGTGATGCAGACGCATTAAAAAGACAGCTACGCATGGAATTGCCTGGTGGCCTATTTATGCCTGTTGATCGTGCTGATTTATTGGAGTTGTTATCACAACAAGATAAAATTGCCAATAAAGCAAAGGATATAGCAGGACGTATTTTCGGACGTAAGTTGGAAATACCTGCAACATTGCAAGAAAAATTTGCTGCTTACGTTCAGCGTAATATCGACGCAATAGAAAAAGCTGCCGAAGCCATTAATGAATTAGACGACTTATTAGAAACAGGCTTTCGTGGTAGAGAAGTTGAGTTGGTTGATAAAATCATTCACCAACTTGATGAAATTGAAGATGAAACAGATGCATTGCAAATCACTATTCGTAAAGACTTACTTGCTATTGAAGCTGACATGAGCGCAGTAGATGTAATGTTCTTATATCAAATAATTGATTGGGTAGGAGACCTAGCAGATTTAGCCGAAAGAGTCGGTGCTCGATTAGAAATTTTACTGGCTAGGAAATAAGGGTAGCTGATGGACATTTTATTATCGCATGGCTCTACTTTAGTCATGCTTGCAGCCGTTGTTGGCTTTTTTATGGCATGGGGCATTGGTGCGAACGATGTAGCTAATGCAATGGGAACTTCTGTAGGTTCTAAAGCATTAACCATTAAACAAGCCATTATTATTGCCATGGTATTTGAATTTGCTGGCGCTTACTTAGCCGGTGGCGAAGTTACCTCAACGATTCGCAAAGGCATAATCGACGCATCCTTTTTTGTCGATTCACCAGAATTATTGGTCTTTGGTATGATATCGGCCTTATTTGCTGCGGCTACATGGTTATTAGTTGCTTCAATACTTGGCTGGCCAGTATCAACTACACACTCTATTGTTGGTGCCATTATTGGTTTTGCTGCCATGGGTGTTAGTGCCGATGCTGTTGAGTGGGGCAAAGTTGGCGGTATAGTCGGTAGTTGGGTAGTAACGCCACTTATTTCGGGTATTATTGCGTTTATTATTTTTAATAGTGCACAAAAACTTATTTTTGATACTGAAAAACCGTTAGATAATGCACGCCGTTATGTGCCTCTTTATATGTTTTTGGCTGGTTTTGTTTTATCACTAGTGACGATTAAAAAAGGTTTAAAACATATAGGCTTAGATATTGGATCTACAGATAGCTTTATTTATGCAGTTGCAGTGGCGGTTGTTGTTGCCATTATTGGTAAAATATTTATCAATAGAATTAAGTTTGAAGACAACGTAGCTAAAACTACCCATTATGCCAACGTAGAGAAAGTATTTGCTGTATTAATGGTTATTACTGCTTGTTGTATGGCCTTTGCCCATGGTTCTAACGATGTAGCTAATGCTATTGGGCCATTGGCCGCGGTAGTTAGTATTGTTGATAATGGTGGTGAAATAGTTAAGAAAGCGGCACTTGCGTGGTGGATATTACCATTAGGTGGCTTTGGTATTGTTGCTGGTTTAGCGTTATTTGGCCACCGTGTTATTGCTACCATTGGTAACGGTATTACTCATTTAACGCCAAGCCGTGGTTTTGCTGCTGAATTAGCGGCAGCATGTACCGTAGTTATTGCTTCAGGTACAGGTTTACCTATTTCAACGACACAAACCCTTGTTGGTGCTGTGTTAGGTGTAGGTATGGCACGAGGAATTGCAGCGATTAACCTTGGGGTTGTTCGTAATATTGTTATTTCTTGGGTAGTAACACTACCGGTAGGTGCAGGCTTATCAATATTATTTTTCTGGATGATGAAAAGCATATTTGCATAAGTTTATAATCTGAGCGTTCATCCTGAACATTGTCGTTTTTTGCCATCCATGGCACCACGACATTGCCTGCAAGGACGTAGGTACTTAGGTTGTGTATGGAACAAACAACCTGACCGTTCATCCTGAACATAAAAGGCCAATCGTTGATTGGCTTTTTTTATGGGTGTTCAAAAATTATATCTACAGGCCGTCATAAAGAGGATATTTATTTATCGCTAAGCCTTGTCTGTTTTACATACTACTTGCGTAAAAAATAAACTTGGGATATAAAAGTTATAAATAATAATAAAAAGAGATAATAATTTGTTCACTATTAATAAAAAACTAGGTTCGTTTGTTTTTGGCTGTGCCTTGGCGGCGTCATATTTATGGTTGGTGAGTGTTGGCAGTTCAATTTCTGTATTTGATATGTTACTAGTTAATACAGGTTTGGCGTTAGATCATTATTCAGGGATTGTTACGGCTGTACTAGCGCTAGTTGTTTCAGGTAGTTTATTATTAATAATGAATAAAGGGTTTAACCTTTGCCCTAGTGAACATCCATTTTGGTTATTACTCCCTTCGCTTTATTTACTTACTTTAACCACGTTTTCTGCGTTTGAAATGCTAGTATCAATACTTTATGCTGCTGTTCCTTGCTTATTTGTGTTTGGCGTTTCAGCGGTATTTTTTCGTATTTCACGACAGAAGTTGTGGTTGAAGACTGAAGACTGAAGATTTCAGCTTGATTGCACATAAAGGTAAACCAATAGTTTACCTTTATGTGGCAATAACTAAGTGTTTAATGCGCTGCTTGGTACACTCGTTGGGCTAATATGCTCAATAGGGTAGCAGCCTAACACTTTAATAAAGTTAGTTTGTGGAGTAATTTCAGCAATAGCTTCTTGTAAGGCAATACTTTTTATATTGGCCTCTACGTCAATATAAAACATTTCTTCCCATGGTCTACCTTGTATTGGTCGCGACTCTAGTTTGCACATATTAATGCCTTTATTTTTAAGTACTAATAAGCATTCAACAAGTGCCCCAGGTTTTTGTCCTGTTGCTAATATAATCGCTGTTTTAGCGGGGATCTGTTCGGCGACATCTATCGCTTTTCGTGCGACTAAAATAAAGCGGCTATGGTTTTCGTTTTGATTCGCAATAGACTTCTCTAACGCGTGCAATTGATATAATTTTCCGCCTTCTTCACTACCAATTACAGCCACTTCATCACTTTGTAATTCATATGCTTGTGCCATGGCGTCAGCGGTACTTTCGCAGTATTCAATACGAATATTCTTTTGCTTGTCTAAAAAGTTGCTACATTGAGTAAACGGTTGGCCATGTGCATAAATGGTTTTTATTTTATCTAAGCGTGTATTTACGGCTGTAAGTAAGCAATGCTCTATGGGTTGAGTTATTTCGCCAACAATAGACAAGTTAGTGTGCTGAAGTACGTCATAAACTTCATTTATACTGCCTGAACTGGTATTTTCAATAGGCAACATGCCGTAGTCAACGTGTCCTGACTCAACTTGAGACATTATTTCAGCAAAACTCTGACAGCCAAATTCGATAATTTTTTCGGCACGTCGTGAAAAATAACGATGACTTGCTAAATAGCTATACGAGCCTTTATCGCCTAAAAATGCCACGCTTACTGTCGGCATTTCAATGTTAGGGTTCGCTAGCGTTTGTAAATAGGCTTGCTGATTAAGTACCGAGTCTTCAATAATTGTTTGAAAAATACAGGTTACATAATGTGCGTCTAATCCTAAAGCTTTCCCTTGTTTTATTAAGCGAATAAGTAGTTCTTGCTCTCGTTGCTGGTCACGAACAGGGCGTACTAAGTGCGCTTTGCTTTTAGCAACATTTAAAGTAAGTGAGCGGCGTTTAGCAAATAAGGTTAATAATTCTTGATCAAGTTGAGTGATGTTTTCTCGTATTTTAGTTAAGTCTAATTCTTCGTTCACGGTTGATCCTTACTTGCCACTGAATAGCTGATATGCCAGATAAAAAAGCCTCCACATGGAGGCTATAGTTACTTTACTTTATCGAGGCTGTTATATGAGTTCAAGGCTTTCTTTAGAATGAATAAAAAATAACTATAGCCAGATGATATTTACCCGTTTGTGAGAATAAATAAGAAAATTAACTATTTTAGGCGCTTTTTACATAGTTTATTGTCGACTTTAATGTAATAATCAAATCGCCTTTGTAACATTTAAGTAACAAAATGCATTTTTGTTACGGTAGAAGCAGGGCTGATTTAATCGTTTTCATTATCGTTCTAGTAAACGATAAAATAGTTACCTTATATACTGAAGAATTAAAACGAGTAGTTTAGGGAAAAGCTATAAACTAATTTACTGAATATCATTTATCGTAATAAAGTGATACCTAACTAATAATAATAAAAATAATTATGAAAAATACAGATTCTCGTTATGTCCAAATAGATGATTGGATTTTTGAAGTAAAAACGGTGCGAGCCTTAAAAGTTGATAAATATGGTGATCCTTACAAGGCAATTGCTAACTGCAACATTAATGGCGACAATATGTATGTCGATGGCTTGCTTAGTAAAAACGATGAAGACCTTTCAAAAGAAGACTACCTTGCTTTTCTTAAATTTTCGAGAAAATTAGGCTTAAAAGGCTTTTCTTATCATCGTTTTCATAATGGTGAGTCATCAACAAAAAATGCGAATGTAAAAACACTTGATTCATCTGAAGCAAATGTTGAACCCAATGTCACACCGCAGCCTATTCGACTAGTTAAATAGCAAACATTAACCGTTACATTTCATCAGTTGTTTGTAACATGTATGATTGTTAGCTTATTAGCATCCTTTTTACTGTTTTATTAGAATAATATGTCAACTGTTAGTCCTTGGAAGCGTGACTTTCCCATTTTTTCTTCTCAAGCTCACCCTGATTTATGTTATTTAGATAGCGCTGCAACTTGCTTAACGCCAAAGCGTGTTGCAGATGCGATGCATCATTATCAATGTTATTCCCATGCGAATAGTCATAAAGGCTTATATCAATTAAGCGCGAAGGTTACCGAATGTGTAGAACGTGCTCGTTGTCGTGTGGCCGAATTTATTGGTGCATCAAGCCAGCACAGTGTTGTGTTTACTACGGGCACCACTGACAGCTTGAACTTGGTTGCTTATAGTTACGTTGAAGAAAAAATAACAGCAGATAGCAATATTATTATTAGCGCTGCTGAACATCATGCAAATTTATTACCTTGGCAACGATTATGTCAGCAATATGGAGCAAGCTTACGAGTGGCCCCGCTTGATGAATGCGGAGCGATTGATTTTACTAAGCTAGTTGCTTTGGTTGATAGTAATACTGTAATGATTGCGATAGCTCATAGCGCTAATGTTATTGGTCGATTTAACCCGGTAAAAAAAATCTGTCAGTTTGCACGTAAAAAAAATATTGCCACTGTAATAGATGGTGCTCAAGCGGTCACTCATGGTCCTATTAATGTTAACGATATTGGCTGTGACTTTTACGCGTTTTCAGGGCATAAATTGTACGGCCCAACAGGCTGTGGGGTTTTATATTGTAGAACGGACTTAATTGAGCAAATGCGCCCTTATAAAGTGGGCGGTGGCATTATTAATAATGTGACTTATGATAACTGTAGTTATTTGTCTGGCCCATTAAAGTTTGAAGCTGGTTCGCATAATGTTGTAAGTATTATTGGCTTAGTTGAAGCGCTTGATTATTTAGACGATATTTCATGGAAAGACATTAATAATTATTTAGGTAGTTTAAGCCGCTACACGCAACAATGTTTAGCTGAATTTAATTTTATTAAACCTGTTATTACTAATAGCGTTGCTGCTATTGAGCTTGATCGTGGTTTAGCGCCTTATCTCTATAGCTTTCAATTAGATAAAGTACACAGTCATGATGTTGCCAGCATGCTCGATAGTGAAAATATTGCCGTAAGAGCGGGACATCATTGTGCTCAGCCGTTACATAAAGCCTTAGGCTTAAATTCTAGCGTCAGAGTTTCATTAGGGTTATATAATAATACCGCTGATATTGAACGTTTGGCTAATGCACTTAAGCACACATATCAGCTAATGGCGGTTGAATAAAATGATAAAACCGTTACCTAATGTGCAGAAAAGTAGTACATTGCAGCTTTATCAACAAGCATTATTACAGCACCATAAAGCGCCTATTGGCTTTGAACAAAAGTTTGAAGCAACGTATCAATCAGAAGGGGTTAATGCCGCTTGTGGTGATGAAATTGAAATATCCGTACAAATTAATAATGGAGTAATTACGGCACTCGCTTTCTCAGGGGATAGCTGCGCAATTTGCCGCGCTTCAGCATCAATGATGTGTCAACACCTTATTGAGCATCGGGTTGAAGGTATTGAAGTGTTGATTGACAATGTTATTAATATGATCAGCAGCCCAAACGATGAATTTCCTCAGTGTCACGAGCAATTGCACCCTTTACTTGGCGTGAGAAAATTTCCCGTCAGAAAACAGTGCGCTATTTTACCTTGGCGTACTTTTGCGGTAGCGTTATCACTTAAGTAAATAATTGAGCAACTCAATGCAAGAAAATTGGTTACAATTAATTCACGCTTTTAACGTTAATCAACGCTTTGTGTTAGCAACCATTTGCGCGACTACAGGGTCTACTTATCGAAAAATGGGCGCTATCATGCTGATCACTGAAGCTGGAGATTGCATTGGGCTTTTGAGTGGCGGTTGTTTAGAAGCTGATATTTGCTTACATGCAGAACAAGTACTCGCTGAAAATAAAAGTCAGATCATTAGTTACGATTTAAAGGCTGACAGCGAATTATTATGGGGCTTAGGTTTAGGTTGTGATGGCGCTATTGATATTTTGTTACAGCCATTAACACCTGAAAATAATCATTTAGCTTTCACAGAGGTAATTTCAGCTGTTACTCAAAGAAAAACAGGTGTTTATTGTCAACAAGTTCTAGTATCTAGCGTGCCTAAGGCTCAATTTTTTACTGATGGAACGTTACTTCCTGATCGAAAAGCGGCTGGGAACAATGTCTTCGACTGTGATGCAACAGTATTAGTTACGCCAGTTACACCGCCAATCGCTATTGTTATTTGTGGTGCAGGGCCCGATGTTGAACCTGTTGCCCAGTTGTTATTGCAAATGGGGTGGCAGGTTGAAATATGGGACCATCGTCAACATTATCTCGAACAAGCGTGTTTTTCAGCGTGTACCACTAAGAAAATTCGACCAGAGCATATAGCTTACCAAGACTTTTCTCACTTTGATGGTGCGGTTATCATGACCCATAATCTTGAGGCTGACCATGCTATTGTTGAGCAGGCATGGCAATCATCTCTTTCTTACATTGGTGTGTTGGGGCCTATCGGTCGACGAAATAAATTAATTAAGCCGATAGAATTAAATGAAAACGACATTAAGGGGCGATTATATGGTCCTATAGGCTTAAATATTGGTGGACGAGGACCTCAAGCTATTGCCTTGTCAATTACTGCGCAAATACAGCAGCATTTTAGTGAAGCAGCAGAAGAAAGAACAACACTAAAACCTTACCTTTATAATGCGAAAACCTCTGGGAGGAAAGCGTAATGCAGCCGCTTGGTATTGTTGTGCTTGCGGCAGGGCGCTCTAGCCGTTTAGGACAAAACAAACAGCTAATTAGCATTAATGGGCAAGCGCTTATTGCACACCAGTGCCAGCAGCTATCGGCACTTAAAGCGCCAATTTTTTGTGTGTTAGGCTATCAAAAAGCATTAGTTGTACAAGCATTGCAGGCATTCCCCCAAATTAATATTATCGAAAATAAGCACTGGGCGGCTGGCCTTGGCGGTTCTATTGCATTAGCCACTAAGCAACTTAGTAATCGATTTGAACGTTTATTGTTCGTTTTAGGCGATCAGTGGCAGCTTAGTGGTGACAATATTAACGCGTTTATTGAGGCGAGTAACCAAAGTGAATTGACTATTTCTATGGCCACTAACAATGCGAAGAATATGCATCGTCTCGTGATAGAAAATATACAAATGGCTGAATTGTCTCCCCCTGTAATTTTTGATAAACGTTATTATCATGAATTGTCATTATTACAAGGTGAGCAAGGCGCGAAAGCGGTATTGTCTGCTCATAAGTCACAGCTTAATCCTATTTATTTTCCTGAAGCTTTTGTTGATTTAGATACGCCTGAACAGCTAAATAAACTGCGAGATGTTTATCCTCAATAGCTAAGATACATCACTTTTCTCAGTAATTTTCCTAAGTAAAAGCTAAACAGTATTTCAATATTTTATTTAGTTGTTAAAATGGCAGCCCATTACGTTTGAGTATTATTTAGTAGGAAACAATGGCATCACTTCAAGATCAATTATTAAAAGCAGGTTTAACCACCAAGCAAAAAGCTCGACAAGCTAATTCTGATAAACGTAAAAAAAACAAACAAAAGCGTAGCGGTGCTGCAGTTGAAACAAGCTTGCAAGAGCAAGTAAAGCAAGACCTTGAGAAAACACGTTTAGCTAAACAAGAAAAAGATAATGCGCTTAACGAAGAAAAGAAAAAACAACTTGCCGAAAAAGAGCTACAGCAGCGAATTTTACAAATATTAACCAGCCATCAATTTAAAGCACCGCAAGGTGAAGCTGAATATAATTATAGCTTTAATAGCGTCGTTAAAAAATTGTATGTTGATGACATTACGCATAAAGCGCTAGTTAACGGGCATTTAGCTTTATGCGGCTTTGATGAAACAACCTATATTGTTACCCGAGAAACTGCAGACAAAATAGCGACACTTGACGAGCACGTTATTTTGGTTAAAAACGATAAAGTTGACACCGAGCAAGTTGACGAAGATGATCCTTATGCAGATTATCAAATTCCAGATGATTTAATGTGGTAACCCAGCGTCACTTCTATTTTTATTATTTTACAATTAAGGTTTATTTATGTTTATTATTCGTTGGATTATCGGCCGAATTATTTTAGTACTCAATTTTATTTTTTCGCCGTCGTCGCCAAAGTTAACGCCAGCGCAAAAAGAAAAATTAACGGCAGATCTTGCACATTTAAGCTTGTATCAATTACCCGCGTGCCCATTTTGTGTAAAAGTGCGCCGTGCAATGAAGCGCAATGGCTTTGTTGTTGACCTTAAAAATATTAACCAACAAGCTATTTATCAAGACGAGTTAATCGCGCAAGGGGGCAAGCGTAAAGTGCCTTGTTTACGTATTGCGAACGAAAACGGTGAAGATAAGTGGCTCTATGAGTCTTCAGATATTGTTGAGTACTTAACGCAATTTTCGGTTAAAAGTGCCTAAAGGTAGCTTTTCTAAAAAAACTGAACTGTTTGTAGCAATTATCAGGTCTGTTATTTATACATCACAATAATAGGCCGTTTTCATGAAGATAAAACGCTCAGCTAGCTGGCAGCTTTCTAACAATGACGTTACCGACGAGTCGGTTTATCAACAACGTAGAACACTGCTAAAACAGTTCGGTTTTTTAGGCGCAAGTACATTACTGTCATCTCCTGCACATTCGTTAGACTGGTTTTCTAAAACACCCAAAACAACTTTTCAAACGCAAGCATTAACGTTTACACGGCCAACAACCTATCAGAATGCAAATAATTCACAAATATTAACGCCTGAAGAAAAAGTGATCAGCCATAATAATTTTTATGAATTTGGCACCTCAAAAAGTGATCCTATTAACAATGCGCAAGCATTTAAGACCAAGCCGTGGCAATTAACACTTTCAGGCGAAGTAGAAAGCCCAATCACTTTAGATTATGACGACTTAACGCGCTTGTTTACGTTGGAAGAGCGTATTTATCGTTTACGCTGCGTTGAAGCATGGTCAATGGTCATTCCATGGATAGGATTTCAATTATCAACGCTATTAGCTAAGGCTAAACCGTTATCATCGGCTAAATATGTTGCTTTTGAAACATTAGAAGATCCCAAGCAAATGCCGGGACAAGCTAGTAGAAGGCTCGGTGGCGGAATTCGGTATCCGTATGTAGAAGGTTTACGCATAGATGAAGCTGAAAACCCATTAACGTTAATGGCGGTTGGCTTATATGGTAAAACGCTGCCACCTCAAAATGGTGCGCCTATTCGTTTAGTGGTGCCTTGGAAATATGGCTTTAAAAGTATTAAATCGATTGTTGGCATTAAACTGTTAAAAACAAAACCGCCAACCACATGGAATCGCTTGGCGGCTAATGAATATGGTTTTTATGCAAATGTTAATCCTGAAGTTGACCACCCAAGATGGAGCCAAGCGAGTGAGCGCCGAATTACTACAGGTGGTTTACTCGCTCGTAATCGTATTGAAACACAAATGTTTAATGGTTATGGCGAGCAGGTTGCGCATATGTACAAAGGGATGAACCTACGGACAAATTATTAATGAAAGTAAGCAAGCGCCAACAAACGTTCATCGTAAAAACTTTCGTACATCTGGTTTGTTTATATTTACTGGGAAATTTATATTGGCTGGCGCTGAACGATAATTTAGGCGCTGATCCTGTTGAAGCAGTACTTCACTTTACGGGGATTGGCGCGTTTAATTTGCTGATTTTGAGCTTAGCTATTTCGCCATTAATTCGAATACTTAAAGTGTCAGCGCTAATTAACTATCGGCGGTTACTCGGGCTTTATAGTTTTACTTATGCTTTAGCGCATTTACTGAGCTTTTTGGCGTTTGAAGTGCAGTTTGATTGGCCGTTATTTATTGGGGAGATAATAGATAGACCCTATATGAGCTTCGGTATGCTGGCGTTTTTTATTTTATTACTATTGACGGTTACTTCGGTAACGATTGTTAAGCGTAAAATGGGACGGTTGTGGCAAAAGTTACATCATTGGGTCTATTTGGCGATGTTGTTAGCGGCTATTCACTTTTACATGTCGGTTAAGTCAGATATTACTGAACCTGTCATTTATGGGCTGATCACTTTTACGTTATTATGGTTTCGTCGTCAGAAATTACTTAAGTACTTTCCTAAACGCTTTGTTCCGTAACTGGACGTAACTGGTCGTAATTATTCGTCTGCCTATCGCAGAAGCATCCCTCAATGAGCACTAATAGTTGATCCGTTCAATTATTCGTAATATTGTTCCTGATTAACAAAAAAATAACTTATTTATCGTACTAAGAGTTGTGCGATTTTTTATAAGGGAAACCTATTATGAATAAATATCTTCCGTCAATTTTGGTGACGGCGATATCAGTTGCACTAACAGGCTGTTTGCAAACTGAAGCGCAAGACGAAAAAGTAGTGCTTAACCAAAACCCATACCCAAGTACTTATCAAACTTTACCTGCAGAGCTTACTCTCATTAAAAATGCAACCGTGCTTACGGGCACAGGCGAGCGTTTAGACAATGCCGACGTATTAATTAATAATGGCAAAGTGGTAAAAGTAGGTACGGGGTTATCGGCAGATAATGCGGTAGAAGTTAATGCGGATGGCAAATGGGTAACACCGGGTGTTATCGATGTTCACTCTCATTTAGGTGTATATCCTAGCCCGTCAGCGGAATCTCACTCAGACGGTAATGAAGCCACACAACCTAATACCTCTGAAGTTTGGGCTGAACATAGTATTTGGCCACAAGATCCTGGTTTTCAAGCGGCACGAGCAGGTGGTATTACTACGATGCAAATTTTGCCAGGTTCTGCCAACTTATTTGGTGGTCGCGGCGTAACTCTACGAAATGTACCTAGCCATACCATGCAAGGGATGAAGTTTCCTGATGCACCTTATGGTTTAAAAATGGCTTGTGGCGAAAACCCTAAACGTGTTTATGGCGGCAAAAAAGTATCGCCTTCAACACGTATGGGTAACATGGCGGGCTACCGCATGGCATGGGCTGAAGCTACCGAGTATAAAAGAGCTTGGGATAAATATGAGTCTGATTATGCCAAAGGTAAAAACCCTGTCGCTCCTACACGCGATATTGAGCTAGACACATTAAAAGGTGTGTTAGAAGGCGATATTAAAATTCATAATCATTGCTATAAAGCTGAAGAAATGGCGATGATGATTGATTTAGGTAAAGAGTTTAACTACCACTCAGGCACATTCCACCACGCCATTGAAGGTTATAAAGTGGCAGATTTACTTGCTGAAAATGGTAACTGTGCTGCAATGTGGCCAGATTGGTGGGGCTTTAAAATGGAAGCTTTCGACATGGTACACGAAAATGTGGCGATTGTTGATGCTGCTAAAAACTCTTGTGCAGTAGTGCATTCAGACTCGTCTACTACTATCCAGCGTTTAAATCAGGAAGCGGGCAAAGTAATGTACCGTGCCAATGAAAACGGTTTTGACATTAAACCTGAGCATGCTATTACGTGGATCACTCAAAATGCCGCTAAGTCGTTAGGTATTGAAGAATCAACTGGCAGTTTAACCGCGGGTAAACGTGCTGATGTTGTTATTTGGAACCAAAACCCGTTTAGTGTTTATGCGAAAGCAGAGCAAGTATTTGTTGATGGCGCGAAAGTTTATGATCGCAATGATGAAAAATACCAAGCACAAAGCGATTTTATGCTTGGTCAGGAATAAGGGAGAATACCTATGAAAAATTTAACTCTATTTAAGTCTTCTCTTGTTGCGCTAGCATTGGCAAGTACGTCATCAGTGTTTGCACAAAGTATTGCCATTACTAATGCAACGGTTCATACCGTAACAGAGCAAGGCGTATTAGAAAATGCGACCGTGATCATGGATAACGGTGTTATTACCGCCATTAATCCTGATAGTGTAATGGCTGATACGATAATTGATGCCAAAGGGAAAATATTAACCCCTGGCCTCATTGGCTCTATGAACCAGCTGGGGTTAGTTGAAGTATCTGCGGTGTCACGTACTCGTGATGCAGGCGATAAAAAAGCTGATATTACGTTTGATCCAAGTATTGCTTTTAACCCAAAATCAACCTTGATCCCTTATAGCCGAAAAGGCGGTATTACTACCAATGTTGTTGTGCCAAGTGGTGGAGACAGTATGTTTAAAGGGCAGGCCTTTGTTGCAGACCTATCAGGTAGCTTTAATAGTATTGTTGAAAAGGGCAGTGCGGTTATTATTGACTTAGGTGCTAAAAGCCGTGGTTCTCGCGCATTAGAATTACAAAAGCTACGCGTGAAATTAGACGATGCTAAACAGGCATTAACTAAAGCGAAAAAAGACGCTAAAGACAAAAAAGCAAAAGAGCCAAAACGTGACGCTAAGGTAATTAATGCTTTGCTTGCAGGTAAACTCCCATTAGTTGCCTATGTTCAACGAGCTACCGATATTCTTGAATTAATTAACATTAAAAAAGAATTTGGCGTAAATATTGTCTTAGCTGGTGCCGCAGACGCGGTACGTATTACTGAACAATTAGCACAAGCTGATATTCCTGTGATTGTGAATGCAATGGAGAATTTACCAGGGAGTTTTGACTCATTACACTCATCGCTTGAAAACGCTGCTAAATTAAAGAAAGCAGGTGTGAAAGTGATATTAACCGTTAGTGGAGATACGCATAATTTGTATCAATTACGTTTTGATACAGGTGTTGCTGTTGCTAATGGTCTAGAAAAAGCGGACGCCTTAGCTGCAGTTACGGCGAACGTTGCTGACGTATTTTCATTTGATGCGGGGCGCATTGCCGTAGGTAAAAAAGCAGACGTAGTGTTGTGGAGTGCTGACCCTTTTGAATTAAGCACAAAAGTAAATAAAATGTGGATTAATGGCGAAGAAGTTAGCACACGTAGTCGACAAGATGCGTTACGTGATCGCTATACCACACCAAGTGATATGCCACGTGCTTATACTAAGTAGCCTGTAATTACTTAAACAAAGCGTTCCGCGCTAAGCACTTAAAAGCCAAGGATTTCCTTGGCTTTTTGCATTTAACTGAGCTATTCCTCATTTTCAATAGTGGCAAATGTTACCCTATTTCGACCATTTGACTTTGATTGATAAAGGGCTTTATCAGCACTGTCGATTAATTGACTTAAGTTTGATGATTCATCGGCTTGGGCAATGCCAATCGAGGCAGTAATTCTGCCGTGAATGTCGGTCCAGCCCTCAATGGTCATCGTTTCTATTTTATACAATAAAGATTCGGATACATGTTGAACACCTTCTTTGGTGGTATCGGTTAACAGAATAGCGAATTCTTCACCACCCAAGCGACCAACGATATCTGCAGCGCGTGTCGCCTCTTTAAGTACCGCGCCAATTTCGGTAAGTACTTGGTCTCCCATTAAATGACCTGCGGTGTCATTAATTTTTTTAAAATAATCAATGTCAATCATTAATAACCACAGAGGAGAGTGTGTACGCTTCATTCTATCTATTTCATGTTCACCCACCTCCATAAACTTACGCCGATTAGGTAAGTTGGTTAGTTGATCAGTCATTGCTGCATTTTTAAGTAATGCTTCTAATTTTCGATGCTTTTGATCTATATTTTCATACATGGCTGCGGCAACACTAAGCATTAGTATAATAATCCAGCATACAGCGACTACATATAAGCCAAATAAATTTTGCTCTGAGCTGGTGTTAAAGGACTTTATGACTAAAAATCCTAGAATGAAGGGTACTAAGTAACCCACTAACGTTTGTAATCTAGCAATTTTACCACTTAAATTAGGGCTTAAAATAGCCTTTAACCCGCCAATGTTTGCCGTTAATGCAAGTGTTGAAATACTTAAAGCAAAGCCAAATGTAGTGGTTAATAACGACATTTTTCCATAAAAGCTATCGATGTTATAGGCATAACCTGTTAACGAAAACATTGGTATAGCGAGTGCTGTAAAGGCTGTGGCTTGAGAGAGCTGTCGCCATTTTATATTTTTAAAAGCAATAGAAAAGCCGATGACGAGTAGCATGGCAGCGGAATTTATCCCCATACTATTACTTTTTCCTAATTGAGTATCAGCAATAACCTGTGCATAAAAAGGGGTAGCTAAGTTCGATATTTTAGTGCCATAAATAAAATCGATAAGACAACTTGTTGCGAGTAAAATTCCTATAAAAGTGGTGATATAAGCATAGATACGATACTTTGCTTTTTTTGAAAAACACACCGAAAGTGCAATAAAAAAGATTGTCATGGCAGTTAAAGGGTGTGTTGCTTCACCATGTTTAATTGGACGATATAAAAATTCAATATGAGTGTAATAGCCGCATAAAACGATAAAACTAAAAGCTGCGCTTATTAAGCTTAAAGGAGCTGAAAGTGAAGAGAACTGTCTAATTAAACTATTAGTATTATTTTTGTGAGAGGATTCGGGTAACTGCATTATTCATCCATACCTATATATTTTTATAAATGTCCTTTATTGTCAATAATAGACTAAATGTACAAAAAAATAACAAACTATTTAATACCAAATAATTGAAAGCAATCAAGAATGTTTTTACGCTTTCCTCCATAGAATATCTCCATTACACTGGCATCACTATTGATAAGCAAAGCAATTAAATGAATAAAGAACTGCTACTTTCCAACGCGTTTGGTGAAATTTCTAAGGTAAATAAAGCTAAAGGGATTGATGTCATTACTATTGATCATCAGCATACTCAAGCTAGCGTTAGTTTATACGGCGGGCAAGTACTTACATGGCAGGTAAATGATCAACAGCCTGTTTTTTGGTTGAGTAAGGCTAGTTTGTATGAACAAGGAAAAGCTATTCGTGGTGGCATTCCGTTATGTTGGCCGTGGTTTGGCGCATATAAAGACGGTGGTAATCATGGTTTTGCTCGTCAAATACAATGGCAACTGGTAGAAAGCCAAATAACTGAGGATAATGTTACTTTAGTGCTAACCGCCTCAGGAAGTGAATTATCCCCACTGTGGCCAAGCGCATTTAAGTTAACGCAAACATTAATTTTTTCAACCTATTTTCAGCAACAGCTTACGATAACAAACCTTTCAGATCAAAGCGTTGAATATAGCAATGCATTACATAGTTATTTTCGGGTGAGTGATCCTAACAAGGTACATATCCCAACATTAACGGAGTGTTATTTTGACGATAAAATGTCGTTATTAAGCGAACAAAAAGACGAAATAGCCCATTGTATGGGACCTATCGATCGTATATACCATAGCAATGGCGTCCAACAAATTAAGGACAAAGGCTGGCAACGAATAATAGAAATAGAGTCGTCAAATTGTCAGCAATGGGTACTTTGGAATCCAGGTAAAGCAATTGCTGAAACCATGGCTGATGTGCATTCAGGAGGGGAGTCTGAGTATGTTTGTTTAGAAGCCGCGAACACTCAGTGGCAAACTATTCCTGCTCAACAATCGATAACTATCGGCCAAAAAGTAACGGTTA
>JBMZCX010000044.1:0-25287 GCA_049613795.1 Thalassotalea sp.
ACAAGCTGAACAAGCTGAACAAGCTGAACAAGCTGAACAAGCTGAACAAGCTGAACAAGCGCAGCAATGCGATAATTATAGAGAGTTCAATCACCGTAGCGCAGTCCATTTAGTCGCAAAGTTCTTAGGTGACGATTATAGTTATCAAAATAATAGTCGAGCTTACCTAGCAATGACAGACCCAGTAACGCTTAAGCAAGTGTTTGGCGATACGAAAAAAGAGCCATTAGTATTAAAACAAGCAGAGAAAGACTTTAAAGCGGCAGTTGAGGCTTTTGACAGCCACTGTTTTGAGGTGATCAGCTCTTTTGATATTGGCAGCTACGATTATATTAATGAGCAACTTTCTATCACTGAAGTCACAGAATTTTACTCAATGATATTTGAGCCAAAACGTACGCGTAATAATCGCTTTCCTCGGCAATATAAACTGTATATTGAAAATTATGCAGATATTCAGCCTATTCCTTACCCTCAACATCAAGTAGACACCTTCTTTAAAATGTTACTAACTAAACAGGCTCGCGTGCTCCATAGGCTACATTTTAATGTCGTCGGGCTGCATGGTGGGGCAATAAATAGTTTGTTGGTAAAAGTAACAAAAGTGGAAGTTATCTTAGAAAAAGAAAATAGAGAAGTTATTTATAGCTACGATCTTTAGTGGTTTTTTTGCTCATAAGAAAGAAGCAGCGAGTATGAGAAACTCGCTGCAATAATATATTCTTCAGCTTAGCTGATTAGTTATTTTTTAGCTGTTCTTTACTGTATTTTGGGACTTCATGGCCTTCGCCTAACGAATCAGCAATTTCTTTCGGCATATAGTTTTCATCGTGTTTGGCAAGTACTTCACTAGCCATTAATAGCTTAGCTTCTGTAAGCGTACCATTGGCAATGATCCCTTGTCCTTCACGAAATAAATCAGGTAAAATTCCATCATACTTAACGGTGATCACTTCACCTTTATTAGTTAAATCAAATTGTACTTTTAAGTTATTAGGATCGCGTTTAACACTACCCGGAACAACTAAACCACCCACACGAATACGCTGACCAATAATAGGTTTAATACCTGAGTCGTCTTTACCATTAACAATTTCACTTGGAGTATAAAACAAGTCGATATTTTGGCTTAATGCGTATAGTACTAACCCTGTAATTACGCTAATGGCTGCAATAACAACAATAACAATGGTAAGACGCTTTTTACGACGTGGATTCATTAATAACCTCTTTAGATTCATTTACTGATTCATTTATGGAAATAGTTTCTGCAGACGACTGTTGCTGCTGTGCGGCTTTTTTTAATTTTTGCTCACGTTGCTGGCGTTTTAAAATAGCCAACTTAATTTGTTTGTTTTGTGCCTTACTTGACCACACTAACGCCGCTAACAGTAAAAAAGTCAATCCAAAAGACAACCATACATAAAAGCCATGATTACCCATGGTAATAAAGTCATTTAAATTAGTAAATTGCATTATTTTACCTCGCTAGTTTCAACTAAGGTTTTTACCCAAGGACGCATAGCATTTCGGGCTAACACTTCAGTTCTAAAGCGTACTGAAATTATCCAGCCAACAAAGCAGACAAAGCCAAAAAAGCAGATAACAAAAGGCCAATACATTTCTGAAGCCATTGACGGAGCGCCAAGCTTGGTAACTGTTTGTCCTTGATGCAATGTATTCCACCATTCAACTGAATATTTAATAATAGGAATATTAACCACGCCCACTAATGTGAGAATACTAGCGGCTTTGCCGCCTTGAGCTTTATCACTGAAAGATCCCTGTAAAGCCATTACCCCTAAATATAAAAATAATAAGATAAGCTCTGAGGTGAGTCGAGCGTCCCATATCCACCAGGTTCCCCATGTTGGCCTGCCCCACGCCGCGCCTGTTATTAACGCTATTGTGGTAAAAATGGCACCTACAGGGGCTATTGCAGCAACTGACGCATCGGCTAATTTTAATTGCCAAACCAGCCCACAAAACGCAATAACTGCCATGGTGCTATAAATACTAAGAGACAATATCGCGCTGGGTACATGAATATAAAAAATTCGGAAACTATTACCTTGTTGATAATCAGCAGGCACAAATAATAAAACCCAAACCATACCAATGCTCAATAGCAGGGCAGTTAATAATTTAAACCAAGGAATTAGTTTTCCAGCAAAGTGATAAGACACTTCAGGATTTGCATAAGGGTGAAGCCATTTCCACATGTTAGTTTGTACTCACTTTTAATGCGGCAGAAACTGCCAAAGGTGCTAATGTTAACGAACCAATAAGTAATGCGCCGATTATAGCAAGTTGTCCGCTATAGGGTAAGTTCATTGCGGCGGTATCTATGGCGCTGGTGGCAAAAATTAACACAGGAATATATAACGGAAGAATTAATAGGCTAAGTAATACACCGCCTTTTTTTATACCTACGGTTAGTGCCACACCAATAGCGCCAATAAAGCTTAATATTGGGGTGCCAATAAGCAAGGTTAGGAATAAAGCTAAATAACTGCTTTCATTTAAATGTAATAGTACCGCAAGTAATGGCGCGACAATAATTAGTGGCACACCTGTAAGTAACCAGTGCGCAGCAATTTTACCAAGTACCAAAATAAAAACAGGATTAGGACTTAATAATAGCTGTTCTAATGAGCCGTCGTTATAGTCGCTCTTAAATAAACGGTCGAGCGACAATAACGTAGCAAGTAAAGCTGCCACCCAAATTATGCCAGGAGCGATACGTGCTAGTGTATTTGGCTCTGGCCCAATACCGAGTGGAAATAATGTAATTACAATAATAAAAAATAACAGCGGGTTAATAATGTCGTCTTTATGGCGTAAAGCAATAGTTATGTCGCGTTTAAAAACTAATAAGAAAGCAGCACGATATGATAAGTTCGGCATTGAAGATTGTAGTTGTATGTCTTGTTTTATTTGCTGAGTCATAATACAGAGTTACCCCGTTAGAAAAAACGATATTCAAGCGTTATTTTGCTAAATAACGAAGGGTCTAAAGACAAATCTTGATGGGTGGTTAAAATAACACAGCCACCTCGTTGGGCGTGTTCAATAAATAATTGTTCTAGTTTTTTCACGCCGATTTTATCTATTGCGGTAAAAGGTTCATCTAAAATCCAGATAGAGGCGTTACTTTGCCAAAGTTTTGCTAACGCGATACGGCGATGTTGGCCTGCACTTAAGTGGCTGGCGAGTGCATCTTCAAAACCTAGTAAGTTAACTTGGGCTAATGTTTCCTCCGCTTCGGCTTCATCTAACCCACTTAATGCTAAACTAAAAGCAAGGTTTTCTTGTGCCGTCATTTCTCCTTTCACACCAGCTAAATGCCCTAAATATAATAAATTTTGGTGGAAACTTTCTTTAACCTTGTTGATATTTTCCTGGTTAAAGTCAACGCTGCCTTCGTATGGAGTAGAAAGCCCCGCTAATATTCTTAATAAGCTAGTTTTTCCTGCGCCATTAGGCCCTTCTACTTGCACAATATCTCCTGCATTAATCGTAAAAGAGAGGTCTTCGAATAAAATGCGTTCTTCTCTAATACAAGTCAGGTTTTTTGCAGTAATAAGTGCTGGTGAAAGTGTTGGCATGAATGTCGTGTTTTATTTTGTGAGCAAAAGGCTATGAATAAGTATTTTACAGCACATAAGCTTTGGTTTATTGATCTTGATCCTACTATAGAAAAACAAAATATCCTATTATTCACGCGATAAGATTTTTGCATCGGGATATAACATTTTTTACAAAGAAGTCGTTAACTTTGATAAAAAAAATAATAAAACAATGCTAGAATTGCTTGAAATTTTTCGGTCTAGTGAGCCTATGGCTTCAGACCCAGTTAATAATAAAGTTTTCTATAGAGTCAATTATAGAATTCGGAGACCTTATGATACCTGAGTTAGGGCATTTAGCCTTAGTTATTGGACTCGCTTTTGCTATAGCGTTAAGCATTATTCCCCTCATTGGTGTGTATAGCCAACACTCGCAATTAACGCGATATGCTAAACCGCTAACCTTTGGTATGTTTGCTTTTACAGCAATAAGTATTCTTATTTTGGGCTATAGCTTTGTCATTGATGATTTTTCGGTCAAATATATTGCAGGGCATTCTAATTCTCACTTGCCTTATTATTTTAAGATGAGTGCTGTCTGGGGTGGACACGAAGGTTCTTTATTACTTTGGGTGTTTTCATTAACGGCATGGACCATGGCGGTAGCTAAATTTAGTAAGGGCATAGACGATGCTTTTATTGCGCGAGTGTTAGCCATATTAGGCATGGTTGCTGTTGGTTTTATGCTATTCACTCTACTGACTTCCAATCCTTTTGACCGTTTATGGCCTGTAGTGCCGTCGGAAGGGCGAGATTTAAACCCATTATTACAAGATGTTGGTCTAATTATACACCCACCAATGCTTTATCTAGGTTATGTCGGTTTCGCAGTTGCTTTTGCTTTTGCTATTGCAGCATTAATGGCTGGAAAATTAGACGCGGCTTGGGCTCGATGGGCACGCCCTTGGGTCGTTGGCGCATGGATCTTTTTAACCTTAGGTATTGCGCTTGGTAGCTGGTGGGCGTATTACGAACTTGGCTGGGGTGGCTGGTGGTTTTGGGATCCTGTGGAAAATGCTTCTTTTATGCCTTGGTTAGTGGGCACGGCGCTACTGCATTCTTTAGCGGTCACAGAAAAACGTGGCGCATTTAGAAATTGGACAGTATTACTGGCTATTTTTGCCTTCAGCTTAAGTTTACTGGGCACCTTTTTAGTTCGCTCAGGAGTGATTACTTCAGTGCATTCGTTTGCTGCTGATCCTACTCGAGGCACATTTATATTAATGCTACTGGCAATTGCTGTCGGTGGTTCATTAATTCTTTACGCATTGAGAGCGTCGAATGTTTCAAGTTTTAGTCGTTTTGCTTTGTACTCACGTGAAACGGCTTTATTAGTCGCTAATATTATTTTAGTGGTTGCAGCGGTAACGGTACTGTTAGGTACAATTTATCCACTCATTGTTGACGCTTTTGGCTTAGGTAAAATTTCGGTTGGGCCTCCATATTTTAATGCGGTGTTTATTCCTATTATGAGCTGTTTGTTCGTTATTATGGGAATTGGCCCACTTATTCGCTGGAAAAAAGCGAAAAAAGGTGAGTTAAGAAAACAAGTCAGTAAACCATCGGTAATTAGCCTTGTACTTGGTTTGCTTTTCCCTGTGCTGTACGGCGGTGAATTTAATTGGCTAGTTGCAATGGGAATGACATTAGCCTTTTGGGTGTCGTTAGTGGTTATAAAAGATTTACGTAATCAAGCGAAAAAAGCCAAAGGTTACGACATTCGTCATGTTGGCCTAAGCCAATGGGGCATGACCATTGCGCATATGGGGATTGCTATTACCATTGTTGGCGTAACGTTAGTATCAATGTATGAGAAAGAAGTTAATGTCAAAATGTTTGCTAACGATAGTGTAAATGTTTCTGGTTATAATTTTGTTTTTAAAGGAATAAAACAAGTTCAAGGCCCTAATTATTCGGCTGATCAAGGGCAAATAGAAATCTATCTTGATGATGACTTTGTTTCCTTACTTAAACCTGAACGCCGTACTTATATGGTACAGACTATGGGGATGACTGAAGCAGGTATTGATCCTGGCTTGTTCCGCGACTTATACGTTGCCCTAGGCGACCCTTTGCCAGAAAATGCGTGGGCGATACGTATACATTACAAACCTTTTGTTCGTTGGATTTGGCTAGGTGCGGTATTTATGGCTATTGGAGGGTTATGTGCAATGGCTGACAAACGTTATCGCCGTAAAAAAATAGTGCAAGCAGCGACAACTAAACCTGTAGTTAACACACAAAGTGAAGCAGGGGAGTTCAGTTAATGAATAAAATGATCCGCTTTATTCCGTTAGTGCTATTTATTGCATTGGGTGTTGTGTTATATCGTGGTTTGTCACTTAATCCACAAGAGCTACCTTCGGCATTGGTTGGGCAAAAAATGCCAAACTTTCAATTGCCGCAATTATTAAAACCAGACGTTACGCTAACCGAGCAAGACTTAACGGGTAAAATTGTATTGCTTAACGTCTGGGGAACATGGTGCGTTTATTGTAAATACGAACATCCCTATTTAGTTGATATTGCTAAGGGCGGTAGAGTTGAACTTTATGGCTTAAATTATAAAGACATTAGAGTTGATGCCAAACAATGGTTAATAGATTATGAAAACCCTTATGTTTTTTCAATTTTTGACGAACGTGGAAAGTTAGGTATTGAGTTAGGGGTAACGGCTGCTCCTGAAACCTTTGTTATTGACCAATCAGGCACGGTACGTATGAAACATGTTGGCCCAATAGACGCGAAAGTATGGCAAGATAAGTTCTTGCCAATAATTGAATTGCTTGAAAAAGAAACCCAGGAGATTGGTGCTTAATGAAACGTTTATTCACCTTCATTGCTGCGTTTGTAGTGGCTTTTAATGTAGCCGCTTTTACTAGCGACACCTACTCTTTTAATGATGAAGTAACACAAACACGTTATAACTCGTTAGTTAAAGAGTTACGATGCCCTAAGTGTCAAAACCAAAACTTGGCTGACTCCAATTCGCCGATTGCTGCCGACTTACGCCGAGAAGTGTATGAATTACTCATGCAGAATAAGTCTGACGGTGAAATTGTTGATTTTATGGTGAAGCGCTACGGTGAATTTGTATTATATCGTCCTAAAGTGTCTAGCCTTACTTATATTTTATGGTTTGGCCCTGCAATTTTACTATTGCTTGGGGTGATAGTTGTTGTTTTTATTCTGAAAAACAGCAACAAGAAAAAACAGCCTCAACAATTGTCGAGTGCACAAAAAAATAAACTTGAACAAATACTAAAAGACAAATAACTCATGCCTGAATTTTTTATTATTGCGTTAACTTTTGTTGCGCTACTGTTAATCGTTGTATGGTTACACTTTTTCAAACAAAAGCAGCAGCCTGATGCGGTAGATAATAGCTTACGTGACGAAACCAATGTCAGGCTATATCATGAGCATAAAGCTGAAATTGAAAAAGATCATAATAACGGTACTATTGATCAAGAAAGCTATGATTACTTAATTGCTGAATTAGACCAAAGCTTACTGCAAGACATTGCCGAAAACGAATCAGATAAAAACGCTAAGGTAGCAGGCAAGCGCTTATCTGTACTATGGCCAATAGGGCTTTCCGTTTTTATTATTGCTTTTAGTGGCTTTTATTATCAACAGCAAGGTGCTTATCAGCTAATTACAAGTTCGCCAAAGTTAAGCGAAGCAACCAGTGAGCAATTTACACAAGAGCAAACGGCATTAGCTGAGCTACAAAAAATTAAAGCGGCACTCACACAAACGCCTGATAATGCCGACTTATGGTACAGCTATGGTCAAGGGCTAGTGGGTACTCGCCAATTTGACCAAGCGCAAGAGGCCTTTGACCGCGTTATTGAAATAGAAGGTGAAAAAGCTGATATTTTTGGGGCGAAAGCACAAGCTAGCTACTACAAAAGTCAACAAAAGATCACTCCTCAAGTTCAAGCCTTTATTGATAAAGCATTAGCACTTGATGCTAAAGATCCCTCAACCAATATTTTACTGGGTATGCATAGCTTTTTAGCGAAACGCTTTGAAGCTGCAATAGGTTATTGGCAAATAGTGGTAGACGACAACCGCAACAACGTTAACTCAGATGCACTGCAACAAGCCATAAATGAAGCAAAAAGCCGATTATCATTAAGTCAAAATCCAGCGAATGAAGCAGCTATGGAAAATGATATTAAGCTAAATGCAGTGGTAAGTTTGTCGAATGAAATTGAGCAAGAGCTAGCACTAGGAGAGGATAAAACCGTCTTTATTTATGCTATTCCTACCAACGGCGCTCGCATGCCTTTGGCCGCAATTAAAGTAAAAGCGAGTGACTTACCATTAGAAGTAACGTTAACCGATGCTAATGCGATGACACCACAAGCAAAACTAAGTAATGCGAGCGAGGTTCATTTGTTTGCTATTGTTTCTGCTGACGGTGGTGCAGGAATAAAACCAGGCGATTTTAAAGCTGAAGTAAAAAATGTAGACCTTGCTGCAGATAAAGTGCATCAATTAGTTATCAATCAAGTGGTTGAATAAATCTAATTGCTTATAGATATTAAAATAAGGTAGCAAAGTTATGTCACGATTTTTGGGTCGAGATAAAAATGTACATCAAGCAAAAGCAAAAACTGCAATTTTGCTTACTAATTTGGGAACACCAGAAGCGCCAACAGCGCCGGCACTAAAAAAATACCTGAAAGAGTTTTTATCTGATCCTCGAGTGGTTGAAATACCTCGTTTAGCGTGGTTAATTATTTTGCATGGCATTATATTACGTGTGCGTCCGAAAAAATCAGCCCAGTTATACCAAACTATTTGGAGCGATAAAGGCTCTCCGTTAATGGTGATCAGCCAAGCATTAACGGCAAAAGTATCAAAAGTAATCACCGATAAATATCAAGATACCGTAGTGGTTGATTTGGCGATGCGTTATGGCGAACTCAGTTTGAGTAAAGCACTTAATCGTTTTCAAGCACAAGGCATTGATAATATCATTGTGCTGCCGCTTTACCCACAATACGCAGGCCCAACCACAGGTTCAACATTTGACGAAGTTGCTAATGTTATCAAGTCGTGGCGTTGGGTGCCTTCATTGCACTTTATTAGTAGCTATCATGATCACCCTCGTTATATACAAGCATTAGCTAGCAGTGTTAATGAACATGTGAGTCAATTTGGCAAACCCGACAAACTTGTATTGTCTTACCACGGTATGCCTAAACTATTTTTTCAACGAGGCGACCCTTATTATTGCTTTTGTCATAAAACTACGCGCCTGTTAATGGCAGAGCTTGGTTGGGCTGAAGACGATTGTATAATGAGCTTTCAATCTCGATTTGGAAAAGCTGAATGGCTAAAGCCCTATACCGATGAAACATTAACAAACTTAGCAGAGCAAGGTCATAAGCATGTTGCTATTATTAGTCCTGCTTTTAGTGCCGACTGTTTAGAAACATTAGAAGAGCTCGCTCACGAAAACAAAGACATTTTTATTAATGCGGGTGGCGAACAATACCATTATATTGCCGCGCTTAATGATCGAGACGACCACACCCAAATGGTGCTAGATCTGGTTGAACAACATTTACCTATTAAGTCATAACTTATGATACCTGAATATAAAACCCAGTTTACGCTAACCAAAGACTACTATCGTGAGTGCTTTGAAGAATCTGTTCCTGTAGTTCCATTTAAGCAAGCATATTTTAAAGCGTTTATTCTGCTGGTATTGGGTGGCATTTTTGTACTTATGGGTGAAATTAATCCATATGCTGCTTGGTTTGTTTTTTCACTAGGCGTACTCGAGGCAGTAGCACAATATTACCGCAAGCCATGGTGGGTTACTCGACAAATGTTTAGCCGAGCAGCTAAAGGTGATGTTAATTTAACCATTAATGAAAGCGGCATTGCTACCCATTCTTTTTATAATGAACAGTATATTGCATGGGCAGATATTAACGCTTTTGAAGAAACCGATTGTGGCTGGGTTATTATTCATTCGCAAGGGCGTAGTTACTTGTCTAAACAGCATTTAAATGATGATGTAAACACGTTGCTTGTTGAAAAAGCTCAACATTTAGTGGGCGAGTAGTTTCAGTTACTATGCCAATAACAACAGGCAAAAAAACAGTTAGGCCAACGAGTGAAGCAACACAAAGCGCAACCAATCCGTTAATCACTCGTAAATTTATTATTCCTTTTATTGTCGTGTGGCTTATCGCAATGGTCGTAGCGCCAATTTCATTAATAACGCTACTCGAATATGCACCTTTTAGTTTTTTAGGCATGTTAGGAGCCCTATTTGCTAATGCAACAGGTGCAGGTGGCGGCGTTGTTTTTATTCCATTTTTCAATGAACTTAATTTTAATGAGCAGCAATCGGTGGCAACCAGCTTTGCTATTCAATGCTTTGGTATGACCGCAGGAGCAATTACTTGGGGTACACATTACCGTTTAGAAAAAACAGAATTACGCTTGTGGCAGGGCTTTAAACGTATTATTACAGTTAGTGCCATTGGCGCTGTTATTGGTCTTTGGCTGGTTTATGCAGGTGAATTTCAACCACCTTCATCTCTCCATCAAAATTTTAGTTGGTTCTCGTTATTACTTGGACTATTTATTGTTATCACCGTTTATTTGGTGCCACCACACCGAGATCGCAGCCAAGTGTATTGGTATGATTGGCTAGCAATCGCTATTATTAGCCTTTTTGGTGGTGCTATCACGGCTTGGTTATCGGTTGGGGTAGGCGAACTGATTGCGGTATACCTAATTTTACGGCGGTTTGACGTAAATATGGCGGTTGCTATCGCCGTCATTGTGTCAGCCATTACTGTATGGTCGGCTATATGGCAGCATACGTTGATAAATTTCACTGTTTATTGGCAGGTTGTACTTTTTGCAGGGCCAGGCGCTATTGTAGGTGGCGTTTTTGCTAAAACCTTAGTTACTCATCTTTCTGCCACCCGATTAAAGTTATTTTTTGCCTTCTGGTTGTTGGTTATTGGTGCCGTGGGCATAGAAATTTAAGTCATACCAATTAAGCTAAATGGTATAATAGGGATTAAGCCATTGCTTTTGCACTTACTTCCCTTTGTATAAATGGTTTGATGCAACCAAAGTCCTTTTTTCTATCCATTTAAGTGAAGAATCGCCTTTTTTAGGGATGTAGATCCACAAAACCCCACAATTTCATCAACTTCCTTTGATCCCCTTATTTTATTAGTGATCAGAGCGATCAAATTAACAAATCATTGCTTGACAGAACTTCACTTTACTCACTAAACTGTATCAATGTGGAAAAAAGTGGGAAATTGTGGATCGTAAGATTCAATAATAATAAATAAGGTTATGTTTAGAGGCAGCAGCGCAATAACGCTTGATACTAAAAATAGAATCACGATACCTACAAGGTATCGCGAAGAGCTATTTGCTGATTGCCAAGGAAAAATGGTTTGTACCGTAGACATTCAACATCCTTGTTTACTCCTTTATCCGCTTCCTGAATGGGAAGAAATCGAATTAAAATTGTGTGGATTATCAAGCACCGATCCACAAGAGCGTATTTTTCAACAGGTATTATTGGGTAATGCTTCAGAGTGTGACATTGATAAGAGTGGCCGCTTATTAATTAATGGCCCACTGAGAAATCACGCCAGTTTAGAAAAAAATATAATGCTAGTCGGGCAATTGAAAAAGTTTGAAATCTGGAGCGAAAACGCTTGGCAAGCGCAAATGCAACAAGGTATCGCCAAAATACAGTCAGGCGAAATAGAACTGTCAGAACGATTACTTGAATTGTCGTTGTAACAAATAAAAATTAATACTAAAAATACGGCGTTTATAAAAATGCAAAAAGATAAGTCTCATATTTCGGTATTGCTTGACGAAGCAATTACAGGACTGGCGATTAACCCAGACGGTATATATATCGACTGCACCTTTGGTCGCGGTGGCCATTCAGGGCTTATTCTCTCTCAACTTTCTGAACATGGACAATTAATTGCTATCGACAGAGACCCCACTGCAATTAAAGCAGCTGAAAAATTTGCTGACGACGCACGCTTTTCAATTGAACACGAAGGTTTTGCCTACCTAAACGATATTGCTGAAAAGCTTGGCCTTAACGGTAAAGTCGATGGTGTGTTAATGGATTTAGGTGTTTCTTCACCGCAACTTGATGAAGCTGAACGTGGCTTTAGTTTTATGAAAGATGGCCCGCTCGATATGCGCATGGACACCAGCAAAGGGCAAACTGCTGCGCAATGGCTTGCCAGTGCTGATGTTGAAGATATTACTTGGGTATTAAGAACCTTTGGTGAAGAAAAGCATGCATGGCGTATTGCCAATGCCATTGTTGATTCGCGTGAAGAATTTCCATTAACACGTACGGGTGAATTGGCTGCGCTGATCAAGAAAACCGCGCCACAAAGAGAAATTAAAAAGCACCCAGCCACACGCTCATTTCAAGCAATTCGTATGTACATTAATAGTGAGCTTGAGCAAATTGAAAAAGCATTAGCAGCGTCTTTAACCGTGCTTAAAGAAAATGGGCGCTTAGTGGTTATTAGTTTTCATTCACTGGAAGATCGCTTAGTAAAACAATTTATGAAAAAACACTCTCAAGGTAAGCAAGTACCACGAGGCATGCCTATTAGCGAGGCGGAGTTAAATAAAGGTAAAAAGTTAACTTTAGTAGGGCGAAAGTTAAAGCCTTCTAAACAAGAGGTTGAAGACAATGTACGCTCGCGTAGCTCGGTTATGCGTGTTGCACAAAGGTTGGCTGAATAAGCAATGGCGACGAAAAGAGTCGTGCTAGCGTTCGATATTTGGCATGACATTCAGCGCTATTTTTTAGTGTATTTATTATTGTTGATGGTAGTAGCGTCGGCATTTTCGGTGATTTATTTAACCCATTTAAATCGCCAAACAACGGTTCAGTTAGAAAACTTATTAACCGAACGTGATGAATTAGATGTTGAATGGCGCAACTTACTGCTTGAGCAAAATAGCTTAGCTGAGCATAGCGCGATTGAGAGTAAAGCAACAAATAAACTTCAAATGAAACGCCCAAGCGTAGACTCTGAAGTAATTGTAACCATTAAATGAGTGACAACGTGACTAAGAAGACCGTAAATTACAAACCCAAAACAGTAGCATGGCGTTTTTACGTTGTGCTGTCTGTTATTGTGTTAATTTACGTGAGTTTAGCGGCACGTTCAGCTTATATACAAATTATAGAACCTGATATGTTGCAACATCAGGGGGACTTACGTTCACTAAGAACGGCTAAAAATGAAGTGCATCGAGGCTCTATTGTTGACCGTAATGGTCACGAACTTGCAGTAAGTGTACCTGTTGAAACGGTGTGGGCTGATCCTAAAACAGTTATTGAAAATAATGGTTTAGCTATGGTTGAACATTGGCAAGCATTAGCCGATGTCCTTGATAAAAATGTAATTGATTTAAAAAACCGCATCACTAAAAATCCTCGTCGCCGTTTTGTTTACGTTGAACGTCAATTGTCACCAGCAATGGCAAGCTATATTAAGCAGCTTAAAATACCGGGCATCTATTTACGTAAAGAATCAAAACGCTTTTATCCAACGGGAGAAATTAGCGCGCATGTGGTGGGCTTTACCGATATTGATGATAAAGGCATTGAAGGCATTGAAAACGTTTATAACCAATTACTAACAGGTGAAGACGGTAAAAAGCGTTATCGCAAAGACGCCAAAGGTAACCCTGTAGAAATTCTTGAAGAGGTAGAGTCAACGCCACCGAAAGATTTGGTGCTCAGTATCGACCAACGTATTCAAGCGTTAGCTTATAAAGAATTAAAAGGCGCGGTTCGCGCTTTTAAAGCAACGTCGGGCTCTGTTGTGGTAACCAATGTTCATACGGGTGAAGTGTTAGCGTTAGTTAATAGCCCATCTTATAACCCGAATAATCGTTCAGGCGTTGCCGTGCATCGTTTACGTAACCGTGCTATTACCGATTTTTATGAGCCGGGTTCAACCATGAAGCCGTTAACGGTACTGTCGGCATTAGAGTTTGGTGAGGTAAACACCACTAGCATTATTAATACTAGCCCTGGTTGGATGCGCCTTGGTGGCCGACGTGTGAGCGACCCGATCAATCGCGGTAAAATGTTACCTGAAGATATTTTAATTCATAGCTCAAATATGGGCACTTCAAAGCTGGCATTGTCATTACCTAAAGGTTACTACCTAGATAAGTTTTTTGAAGCGGGGTTTGGTGAGCAAACGGGGATTGAATTAATAGGTGAAAGTAGTGGCATTATGCATCAACGTGAGCGTTGGTCGAAATTTGAATTAGCAACGTTGTCATACGGCATGGGCATTGCGGCAACACCATTACAGTTAGCGCGTTTTTATTCGACACTTGCCAATGGCGGAGTTAAAAAAACATTAACGATTTTAAAGCGTGATGAAAAAACTGAACAGTTTGGCGATAGCGAACGTGTTTTTTCTCAAGAAAATAGCCTTGCCGTAGTTAATATGTTGGAGTCGGTGGTTAATGATCATGTTGCACGCGCTAAAGTGGAAGGTTATCGCGTAGGTGGTAAAACAGGTACTGCGTTTAAAGCTTTAGCGGGTGGTTATGGAAACGACTACGTTGGTTTATTTTCAGGTATCGCACCTATTTCTAACCCTGAAATAGCCGTGGTTGTGGTGATTAATGAACCGGGTGGCGATTTGTATCATGGCGGTGAAATTGCTGCTCCCGTATTTTCTCGCGTGATGAAAGGCTCATTACGTTTATTAAATATAGCACCAGACGCTCATACAGAAACTGCAGTGCTTAGCCCAGCTACAACAAATAAAAAAGGGGAGAGTAGTGATGTTTAATACTCATCCTATTAATAGCGTACTGGCACAATTTTCAATTGAGTTGCCGAAACCTATTACATTATCAATTAACAGTCTGATAAAAAATGACAGTCGTATTGTTGAACAAGGCGATGTTTTTTGTGCTGTTATTGGCACAGAGTCGGACGGACGTAATTTTATTAATGCGGCATTAGCGAATAACGCAGGCTTAGTAATAGCCGAATGTGAAAGTGAAGCAGAGCATGGCGATGTACAAACACTGACTTGCACGAACGGAGCTAGCATCTCTCAAGTGAGCTTTTTTCGATTAAATCAACAGTTGTTTGAGTTGGCGAGTGCCTTTTATAACTATCCACAGCAACGTTTATCGCTTATTGGGATTACAGGCACGAACGGTAAAACCAGCATTAGCCAATTAACAGCTAATCTACTTAACGCCTTGCATAACCCTTGTGCGGTTATTGGTACTAACGGTGCAGGCTTACCCAATGCACTGACTGAAATAACTAACACTACCCCTGGGGCAACAGAATTACTGGCGTGGTTAAATAAATTTGATCAACAAAAAATTGCTTATGTAGCAATGGAAGTGTCATCACACGGGTTATCACAAAAGCGTGTAGATGCAGCACTTTTTGACGTGGCAGTATTCTCTAACTTATCGCGCGACCATTTAGATTATCACGGCACCATGGAAAATTATGCCGAAGCTAAATATCAGCTTTTTACGCAAAAAGGCAATCAAACAGCGGTGGTTAATGGCGACGATCAACAAGCTAAAACATGGCTAAGAAATTGGCCAAGTGCACAACCTGTTATTGTGTATGGTCGTAGTTATGATATTGCTAATCATGCTGCTTATGTACAAGCGACTAATATTCGTCACAGTAAATTAGGCGCTAGTTTTACCTTACACACACACCTTGGCGATATTGAAATTAATAGTGCCTTATTAGGTGATTTTAATATTGATAATCTGCTGGCAGCTATTGCCGTATTGCTTACACAACAAGCAACGCTAGTAGAGATTGCAGCCGGCGTGTCGACTTTAATGCCAATTACAGGGCGAATGGAAGCTTATTCTCACGATAACCTAGCAACAACGGTTGTTGATTATGCGCATACGCCAGACGGTTTAAAAAATGCATTACAAGCATGCCGTCAACATTGTCAGGGGCAGTTATGGGTAGTATTTGGCTGTGGCGGCGATCGTGACAAAGGTAAACGACCTTTAATGGGTGCTGTTGCCGAGCAATGGGCTGATCGTCTTGTTATTACTAATGACAATCCTCGTAAAGAACAACCACAAAGCATAGCTGATGAGATATTAGCGGGATGCAAGCACGCTGAAAACATTACCCTAGAGCTTGATCGCCAACAAGCGGTTGAGCAAACAATAAAATTAGCCAAACCGAATGACGTAGTATTACTTGCGGGTAAAGGTCATGAAAACTACATCATTATTGGTGATGAAAAACGTGTATACGATGAGCGCGCACTCGTTAGCCAACTTTATAAAAGTGAGGCGACACTATGATCCCTTTATGTTTAGCGGATATGGCAAAAGCTCTTGGCGGAGAACTTGTTGGCGAAAATTTAACAATCGAGCAGGTGAATACCGACAGTCGCTCAATTGTAGAAAATGATGTTTTTTTAGCGCTTAAAGGGGCTAATTTTGACGGTCACCGTTTTATCGAACAGGTTATTGAAAAAGGCTGTAGCGCAATAATCGTTGATCATCAATGTGATGTTGCTGTGCCGCAAATTATTGTCAACGATACCCATAAAGCCTTAGGTCAGCTAGGCGCTTATGTGCGCGCACAAGTATCGCCTAAAGTGGTCGGTATTACTGGCAGCAGTGGTAAAACTACCGTTAAAGAAATGGTGGCTGAAATACTATCGCGTTTAGGTAGTGTACTGGCCACTCAAGGTAACTTTAATAATGATATTGGCGTACCACTTACGTTATTACGCTTAGAAAAATCACATGATTTTGCTGTTATAGAGCTAGGTGCAAATCATATGGGCGAAATAGCCTATACCTCTGCTTTAGTTCAGCCAGATATTGCCATTATTAACAATATTGCCGCAGCGCATTTAGAAGGGTTTGGCGATTTATGCGGTGTTGCTCGTGCTAAAGGTGAAATTTTTGAAGGTTTAAAAGATGGCGGTGTAGCCATTTATAATAAAGATTGTCGTTTAGCCAACAAATGGCAATGGCGTTTGGTTGATAAAAAAGTTCGTCGGTTTTCTTGCCAGCATGAGTCAGATTGCTTTAGCTCAGACGTAATATTGAATGAAGATGGTTGTGCAACCTTTAAGCTAAATACTCATATTGGTAATACTTACATCGAATTAACAGTCCCAGGTAAACATAATGTGTGTAACGCGGTTGCTGCGGCAACCATCGCCATTGAAATGGGAGCCAGCTTAAACGACATACGTTTAGGGCTAGCCGAAATGGCACCCGTAAAAGGGCGTTTAAACCTGCATCAATTAACCGATAACTTAAAGTTGATTGACGACACTTACAATGCCAATGTTGAATCAATAAAAGCGGCAACAGAGCTATTAGCAAGTTACCCTGGGCGCCGTGTATTAATTATTGGCGACATGGGTGAACTTGGTGCTGATGCTCGTAGTTATCATCAAGAAGTGGGTGAGCATGCGTTCGACTGTAATATTGATGACTTACTGACCTTAGGCGTATTAAGCCAAAGTACTTCAGACGCATATAATCGCAAGTCAGGAAAAATCGACAGTCATTTTAGTGAACGCGCACCATTAGTTTCACGCTTAAAAGTATTATTAGCAGGTGAAGAACAGCAAGTGTCTATTTTAGTGAAAGGTTCGCGTAGTGCGCACATGGAAATTGTAGTTCAAGATATAATTCAATGGTGTAAAAGCCAAGTAACAGAGGAGCAAGTCTAATGTTACTTTGGTTAGGCGAATATTTAACCCAGTACTATAGTTTTTTTAACGTATTTTCGTACTTAACGTTCCGCGCTATTGTGTCGACGCTAACAGCACTCGTTATTTCATTATATTTTGGTCCTAAGTTAATACGTGCATTACAACGCATGCAAATAGGACAAACGGTAAGAGACGATGGTCCAGAGAGTCATTTGTCAAAGTCAGGCACACCAACAATGGGCGGTTTGCTGATTTTAGCTGCCATTATTATCAGTGTTGTATTGTGGGCAGACCTAACTAACCGTTATGTTTGGGCAGTACTTTTTGTAGTCTCTAGTTTTGGTGTTATTGGCTTTGTAGACGATTACCGCAAAGTTATTCGTAAAGATTCAAATGGTTTAATTGCCCGTTGGAAGTATTTTTGGCAAACCGTTATTGGCTTAGCCGTGGCTTTTTTCTTATATTCGAGTGCGCAATCACCTAATGAAACCGCATTAATTGTTCCTTTTGTGAAAGACGTTATGCCGCAATTGGGGGTACTTTATATTTTGCTTGCCTACTTTGTTATTGTCGGTACTAGCAACGCGGTTAATTTAACCGACGGCTTAGACGGACTTGCTATTGTACCTACCATTATGGTGGCTGGCGCTTTCGCCGTATTTGCTTATGTAACGGGTAACGCAAACTTTTCTGAATATTTGAACATTCCTCATATTGCCCTTACTAGTGAATTGGTGGTGGTGTGTACAGCCATTGTCGGCGCAGGGCTAGGTTTTCTTTGGTTTAATACTTATCCAGCGCAAGTTTTTATGGGCGATGTTGGCTCATTAGCTTTAGGCGCCTCTTTAGGTGTTATTGCGATACTAGTACGTCAAGAATTAGTACTTTTTATTATGGGCGGCGTTTTTGTAATGGAAACGGTGTCGGTTATTTTGCAAGTAGGCTCTTATAAATTGCGCGGGCAGCGTATTTTTAGAATGGCCCCAATACATCATCATTACGAATTAAAAGGTTGGCCAGAGCCGCGCGTTATTGTGCGCTTTTGGATTATTTCATTGGTTTTAGTCTTAATTGGCTTAGCAACGCTTAAGTTGCGTTAAGCGTAATAATTTAACGAGAAAGAAGATAATACACGAATAATGACTAATTTAGCGCAAGTAATTGCCACATTAAGTAATAAGAAAATCGTCGTGTTAGGCGCAGGTCTAACAGGATTTTCTTGTGTGCGTTTTTTACAAACGCATGGGCTTAATTGTGTGGTAATTGACAGTCGTGAAAATGTGGTTAGTGTTGAAAAATTCAATAACAATTATCCTGATTGCCAATTACATCAAGGTGCTTGGTATTTTGATTTAATTGAACAGGCTGACGTTATTTTATTAAGCCCGGGCATTGACGTTGAAAAAGAAGCTATTGCTCAACATATTAATAGCCATTGCCAAGTTATTGGCGATGTTGAACTGTTCTGTCAAATTAACACTAAACCAGTGGTTGCGGTAACGGGCTCTAATGGTAAGTCTACCGTAGTGTCTCTGTTAGCACATGTTGGTCAAGCATTAGGGAAAAAAGTTGGGCTCGGCGGCAATATTGGTGCTCCTGTTTTAGATCAGCTAATCGATGATGTTGAATGTTATATTTTAGAACTTTCAAGTTTTCAATTAGAAACCATTGAAAGCTTAAAAGCGGTGGGTGCTTGTGTATTAAATGTCAGTGATGACCATTTAGACCGCCATAAAACGTTAGCTAATTACAGTGAAATTAAAGCTCGTATTTATCAACACAGCCACACAGCATTGGTTAATCGTCAAGATAACTTAACCCAAGTGCCCGCTCATTACCAAGTGAGTCAACAGTTGAGTTTTGGTACTGATGCCGCAACGGATAATAATTTTGGTTTGCAAAAAATTTCAGGTGAATTTTATTTAACGCAAGGCGAACAAGCGTTAATGGCACTATCTCAATTGCCATTAGCAGGCTTGCACAACGCAGTTAATTATTTAGCTACACTAGCTTTAGGACAAACCTTAGCATGGTCAATTTCAGATATGCTACCGCACTTAGCAAGCTTTACGGGGTTAGCACATCGTTGCCAACGTATTGCTAGTAACGACAATATTTGTTGGGTCAACGACTCTAAAGCCACTAACGTTGGAGCTACAGTTGCTGCTATTACTGGCTTAGCACCTACATTGAACGGCAATAAACTTATTTTAATTGCAGGTGGCGAAGGCAAAGGCGCAGACTTTTCGCCGCTTAAACCGTTATTTGAACAGCATGTATCACAAATATTTGCCCTAGGTAAAGACAGCGAAAAAATTGCTCAGTTAAGCGACAAAGTACAAGTGGTAACGACATTAGAAAGTGCTGTTGAAAAAGCTAAATTAGCCGCCTCATCAGGTGACATTGTGATGCTGTCGCCAGCTTGTGCCAGCATTGATATGTTCCGAAATTACGAAGAACGTGGCCAAGTATTTGTTAACGCAATAAGTACTACTATGCAGGAGGTTAGCTAATGACAACAGCTGCTAGCCACTTTAATTGGCCCAAAATAATGATGCCGCAATGGATGACGCCAAGTCATTATTCCGTGTCTACTTTTGACCGCACCTATATTATTTTAGCAATGTCGATGTATATGATCGGCCTAGTAATGGTAGCAAGTTCTTCAATGCCAATTGCGGAGCGTTTATTTGATGACCCATTTCATTTTGTAACTCGTCATCTAATTTATATCTGCTTAAGTGTTGGTATTGCTGGTGTTGCTTTGCAAATTCCGATGAGCATGTGGCATAAGCATAGTTTCAAATTACTGTTTTTAGCGATGATTCTCCTATTAGTTGTACTATTAGTTGGCCGCACAGTTAATGGCTCAACTCGTTGGATTGTTGTTGGCCCTATTACTATACAAGCTGCTGAACCTGCTAAATTATTTTTATTCTGCTACTTGTCGGCTTATATGGTAAGACGACGTGATGAAGTCATGGAAAATGTGAAAGGCTTTATTAAACCGTTAATTGTTTTTGGAGTACTCGCAGGTTTGTTATTACTACAGCCTGATTTAGGTACTGTTATTGTAATGTTTGTCACTACGTTTGGATTGTTGTTTTTAGCGGGTGCAAAATTATGGCAATTTATTAGCGTAGCGGGTGTAGGTTTAGCTGCTATTTCAGCATTAGCGTACTTTTCTCCTTATCGCTGGGCGCGGGTTACTAGCTTTTTAGATCCTTGGAAAGATCCTTTTGGCAGCGGTTATCAGTTAACGCAGTCATTAATGGCGTATGGTCGAGGCGAATTCTTAGGACAAGGATTAGGCAATAGCATTCAAAAATTAGAATACCTACCAGAAGCACATACTGACTTTGTGATGGCAGTTGTGGCTGAAGAGTTGGGCTTTGTTGGTATTAGTCTTATTTTAGTATTAAGTATGGCATTAGTGATTAAAGCCTTACTACTGGGACGTAAAGCCATTAATAAAGAAAAATATTTTGAAGGCTTTTTTGCTTATTCAATTGCTATTTGGATGTCTTTTCAAGCCGCAGTAAATGTTGGTGCGAGTGCAGGCATAGTGCCTACTAAAGGATTAACAATGCCATTAATTAGCTACGGTGGTAGTTCAATGATCATTATGACCTTAGCGGTAGTGGTGTTAGTAAGAATTGACCATGAAATTCGTCTGCAAAGCATTCAAGCAACATCAAGCCATAGTAAAAAAGCTAAGGCAACAAAAATAAACAGTAAAAAGGAGGGCGAGCATGAGCCAAGTTAAAGCGCCTACCTTATTAGTAATGGCGGGTGGTACGGGAGGTCACATATTCCCAGGTATTGCCGTTGCGCAACACTTGCAACAACAAGGTTGGAATATTCATTGGTTAGGTACCGCTAAACGAATGGAAGCAACATTAGTACCTGAGCATGGCTTTGATATTTCGTTTATTAATATTGCGGGTTTACGTAATAAAAGTTGGCAAGAATGGCTAAAAACACCGTTTAAATTAATGCAATCGGTTATTCAATCAATGCGTGTTATCCGTAAAGTACAACCTGATGTTGTTTTAGGTATGGGCGGTTATGCTAGCGCTCCTGGAGGCTTTGCCGCATGGTTAATGAGCAAGCCGCTTGTTTTGCATGAACAAAATGCAGTGGCAGGATTAAGTAACCGCTTTTTATCAGTGATCGCGAATAAAGTGTTAAGTGCATTCCCCGGAGCCTTTAAAAATAGCGATAAATATCAAGTTGTCGGCAATCCACTGCGTAGCGACATTATTAGTATTGAAAACGTTATTCCCGCAGAGCCAAGTACCACGAAAAAAGTATTAATTGTTGGCGGCAGTTTAGGCGCGCAAATACTGAATACCGTCGTACCGCAAACCGTTAATCAAATTAAAATACAGCATTTAAATGTGTGGCATCAAACAGGTAAAGGCAACCAAGCTAGCGTATTAAAAAGTTATCAGCAATACGGCTTGAGTGAAGAGCAAATTAAAGTGACCGAATTTATTGAAGATATGGCTGAAGCCTACCGTTGGGCAGATGTTGTAATTTGCCGAGCAGGTGCATTAACCGTGTCTGAATTAGCAATGGCAGCAAAGCCCGCTATTTTTATTCCGTTGCCGCATGCAGTAGACGATCATCAAACAAAAAATGCGACATATTTAGTGGCGAAAGGGGCGGCCAAGTTAATCACACAAAAAGATTTTAACGGCACAAGCTTAGCGCAAATGCTGAATAGCTTGTTTATTTCAGACAAAGTGTTGCAGTCTATGGCGAAAGCGGCGCATAACGCTGCACATGCTGATGCAACAGTAAAAGTAGCGCAAACTTGCGCTCAACTAGTTCAAAAAAGAGTTAATTAATGAGTACCATAAACCGTAATATGCAGCCAATTAAAATTCCTGAAATGCGCAGGGTCTCTACGATACACTTTGTTGGAATTGGTGGCGCGGGTATGGGCGGCATTGCGGAAGTGTTATTAAATGAAGGGTACACTATTACAGGTTCAGACATTGGCGAAAATGCCGTTGTTAAACGCTTAAAAGCATTGGGTGCAACCATTACGCTTGGTCATCATCAAGATAATATTAAAGGGGCGAGTGTTATTGTGGTGTCTACTGCCATTGATAAAACGAATCCTGAAATTGCAGCAGCAGCTGAGTTAAGAATTCCAGTGGTTAGACGCGCTGAAATGTTGGCCGAACTTATGCGTTTTCGCCATGGTGTGGCTATTGCGGGTACTCATGGAAAAACTACTACCACCAGCTTAATTGCAAGTGTGTTTGCTGAAGGTCAGCTCGATCCTACTTTCGTTATTGGCGGTTTATTAAATAGTGCGGGCACCAATGCGCGTTTAGGCACAAGCCGTTATTTAATTGCAGAAGCCGATGAAAGTGATGCGTCATTTTTACATTTACACCCAATGGTCGCGGTGGTAACTAATATTGACGAAGATCACATGGAAACTTATCAAGGTGATTTTGAAAAATTAAAAGACACCTATATTAAATTTTTACATAATTTACCGTTTTACGGCCTAGCGGTTGTGTGTATTGACAATCCTGTGGTACGCGAAATATTACCTCGTATTGCTCGCCAAGTGATCACCTATGGCTTTTCAGAAGATGCCGATGTTAAAGCGTCACATTATTATCAAGACGGTGGCATGAGCTACTTCACCGTTAGCCGAGCAGGAAAAGCAACGTTAGAGTTGAGTGTTAACCTACCAGGTCAGCATAATGTCTTAAATGCGCTAGCAAGTATTGCGGTGGCAACCGATGAAAATATTGATGATGAAACCATCGTTAATGCATTAGCAAAATTTGCGGGTATTGGTCGTCGTTTTGAACAGCTAGCCAACTTATCAACAGAGCAGGGTGAAATGGTCTTGGTTGACGATTACGGCCATCATCCAAGAGAAGTTCAAGCAACAATAAAAGCAATGCGTAATGGCTGGCCTGACAAACGCCTAGTTATGGTATTTCAGCCGCACCGTTATTCTCGTACACGTGACTTGTACGAAGACTTTGTTGAAGTATTGTCTGAAGTTGACTGCTTATTTTTACTTGATGTTTATGCCGCAGGCGAAGCACATATTCCCAGTGCAGACAGTAAAAGTTTAGCGCGTAGTATTAGACAACGCGGTCAAATTGAACCTATTTATGTTAGTGATACAGAAAAGTTAGCTGAATTAATGCATGCGCAGTTAGCCGATGGCGATATGGTGATCACGCAAGGCGCAGGTACTATTGGCGCAATTGCTCGTCAAATAATGACTCACCCATTGTTAACATATAAAGCATCAAATAATAGTGACGACAATGTTGGAGCGTCACATGAGTAGCATTAAACGTGAAAAAATTGCAGTGCTTTATGGCGGTAATTCGGCCGAGCGTGAAGTGTCATTACGCTCAGGTGCAGCTATTGCTAAAGCGTTACAGCAAGCTAATTTTATCGTTGAACTGATCGACACTAAAGATTACTGCTTAAGCGATTTAGCCCAACAAAACATTGACCGTGTTTTTATTGCATTACATGGCCGTGGTGGTGAAGACGGTTGCGTGCAAGGCGCGCTCGAATATATGCAAATTCCTTACACAGGTTCTGGCGTATTAGGTTCGGCATTATCAATGGACAAAATACGCTCAAAGCAAGTATGGCAAGCGATGAACTTACCAACTGCAGGTTTCGCTATTGTTAACAAAGCAGCCTATCAAGCTTCGCAAGCCCAAGCCATTTTGTCCCAATTAGGTGGCGTAGTCATGGTTAAGCCAGCGAATGAAGGTTCAAGCATTGGCATGGCGAAAGCTGAGAATAGCGAAACCTTAAATAACGCGTTAACGGCAGCATTTGAGTTTGATGAAGAAATTTTAGTGGAAGCATGGATTGAAGGGCCTGAATACACAGTGAGTATTTTAGGGCAACAAGCGCTGCCAGCTATTCATATGGAAACACCGAACGAGTTTTACGATTACCAAGCAAAATATCAGTCAACCACTACGCAATACCATTGTCCGAGTGGCTTATCTGAAGCAGACGAGAGAGAGTTACAAACATTAGCCTTAACGGCATTTAATGCAACGGGCGCCAGCGGCTGGGGCCGAGTAGATGTAATGCGTAATGCGCAAGGTCAATGGCAACTGCTTGAAGTGAATACCGTACCCGGAATGACAGAAACATCGTTAGTGCCTAAAGCGGCAAAAGTGTTTGGTTTAAACTTTGTTGAGCTGGTAACAAAAATTGTTGAACTAAGTAAAAGTTCAAATAAAGAGGAAGCATTATAACGATGGCCTCACAAACGATAACGAAACAGCCACGTACTTCAACGAAAGAAGTACCAGCAACACCATTACATTGGTCATTTTGGCTAGGTGTTGGCTTTTTTGTTGCCGTTATTGCGTCGTTATTAACGTTTTCATGGGTGGTTACTGAGCGCCTTTCTGCCGATGAATCAGCACCAGTAACATCGGTAAGTATTAGTGGTGAAATGTCGTACACCATCACCAAAGACATTGAACAAGCAATTGATAACATTAATTTAGGTAATTTTTTCCAAGTTGACGTAAACCAAGTTCAGCAACAAGTTACCGCATTACCTTGGGTGTATTCAGTGTCGGTTAGAAAAAAATGGCCAAATGAATTAAAAATTTATGTGGTTGACCAAACACCGATTGCGTTATGGAATGGTGACTTTTTGATCAACCAGCATGGGCGAGCATTTCAGGCGGATATTAGCCGAGTAAATCATCATTTGCCCGCCTTTTTTGGGCCAGAGGGAAGTGAGTTAATTGCACTCGACAATTTTAAAAAACTGAATAAACTACTCGACTTTAGTGAGCTAAGTATTGACGAATTAGTGCTTTCAGAGCGTTTTTCATGGCAATTAACCTTAAACGACGGCGTTA
>JBMZCX010000045.1:0-24717 GCA_049613795.1 Thalassotalea sp.
GCGACCCCCGGCGTGACAGGCCGGTATTCTAACCAACTGAACTACCACTCCACACGTTTTATTCTACGTTCAACAACAAGTCGTTGAATGCGGCGGGAATAATACGGTTAACGAGCGGGTGCGTCAACCTCTTTTTTCATTCTTTTTACCGTATGGGTATTTGCTGAACAATACGATGAAAAACACAGCAATAATATAGGTACTTTAAGCCTTCGCCTTACTTTTTTTACGACGTATTATAAAAAAGGTGACACCTGCAGCAACAATAATCAACACATTAACAATGACAGCGATCATTATATTCCTTTCTTTTTTAGCCTGCTGCTCAGTGGCATGCTGTAATTTAGCTTGCTCTAACTCATCTTGTAATTTTTTTACTGATGCTTCTTTAAGTGCTAAAGCCGTCTCCATTGCCGTTTTTATATTATCTTCTGGTTCATCTGAGAGATCATTAGTACGGATCCCTTCTTTTCGCTCAACATTAAAAGTAAATTCAGGTAATACTAATCGGAATTCTCTTCCTTCTATCGTTTCGCCAAATGCACTAATTGATAATCGATGTACTCCAGGCTCAGTAAACGCTATTTCTTTCAAACGGGTGATACCTTTACCTTCAGTAATTGAAATAGGATCAACTTGTTTATCTGGGTAAGTAATTCTCCCTTGAAATACCATGCTGTCAGGGTCAACGTTTGTTTTATCGATGGTAAAAGTAACCTTATGAAATTCATTTTTACTCATCGTTGTTTCAACCGAAATTTTAACTGGTGCGGGCTGAAGTATAATAGGTTTTTGTCTTAGCTCTCTGTTAGCCATTGGCATTTTTATACGATAAATAGGTACCCATTCACCTGCAGCGAAGTTCAGTTCAAATTCAGCGGTAAAAATACCGTCTTTGGCGTGTTCATCAAGCTCGTAGCCATCATCTCTAAATGAGCCTATCTCTACAGGTTTAGCACCAAAATTGTCAAAATTAGAATTATTCGTACTATAAAAGTCTATGTCTAAATCAATCACATCGTCAAAGCGAGGGTCATCAATCGCTTTTTCTCGATTAAATAATTTAGCGAATACTTTTAATGTTTCGCCCGCGAGAATTGTTTCTGGTAAAGGCGCAACTTCAATTCTAACCTCAGTCACCAACATTATTTTACTGTTAGGTGAAATATAGCCGATCGCTTGCCAAGGGCCTACCATAGGATTTTTTATGCGTATTAAATCAAAAGTACGATCATCAAACCATTCCACCTTGTCTTTAGGAAAGCTGCCTATTTTTAATTTACTACCATCAGGGCGAACAAGAATTATTGGCTGACTACCTTTCTTTCGATAAAATAGTAACGTGATTTCTTCTACTTGGGCGTCGATACGAAAACGATTGTCTAATAAGGGGATTTGATTGGTAACATCATGATTTTTATAATATTCAATTTCCGTAACTTGTTGCTGTGCATCGGCTGAAAAACACTGTAAATAAATGGATAAAAGAATAATATAACAGCTACAGCAACTTAATTTTGCCATAATGGCTCGCCTCCTTCTTTTGCCACAACGGCAAGACGTTCTTGGTGTGCTTCTAGTTCATCGGCAGTTGCATGAATAATCTTTAATTTAGTTCGATCTGCAGCTAAGCGCTTTATCGCATTAGCATCACCACTGTCATTTTTTCCATCCCCCGCAGTTAAGTCTAAAGCTGACTGTTTGCGTGTCATTTCAATATAAACAAAGGCAAGTAACTGGGCATCAATTAATGCCCCATGATAAGTACGGTCGACCAATTTATCTACTTTGTAAAAACGAGCTAAATAATCAAGCGTTTTTGGCGAACCAAATTCGTCTTTAGACACTTTCAAGGTATCGGTTACCGTACAAATGTCTTTGGTCATCGGTAACCCACTGAGCATTGCAAACTCATGATCCATAAAACCAACATCAAATTTAGCGTTATGAATAACTAATTCAGCTCCGCTAATAAAATCAATAAATTCTTGTGCTATTTGTTGAAATTGAGGCTTGTCACTCAGGAAGTCATCAGTTAATCCATGAATATTAATAACTTCTTGATCCATAACCATTTGCATACCATGTTGCATCGGTTTGATATAGACATGGTAGCTTCGCCCTGTAAGTTGACGGTTAACCATTTCTACACAACCAATTTCAACGATACGGTGCCCTTCTCTCGGGTTAATGCCTGTTGTTTCAGTATCAAGAATAATTAATCGTTGTTCTTGTAGCTCTTCGCTCATTACGGCTTTCTCTTTATTTTTGTAATATAAATAATAACAAACTACTCAGGTAATTTTTCTGGGAATTCGTCTATATTTATTTTAATACGTTGATTGGTAAACAATAGAATTAAAGCCAAAAGAACCAATAAACCATGAAATAATATTATTTGAGGCTGATATATAATGCCATAATAATATGCGCCAACATTAATTAGCCAATCAAAGCATAATGCAAATGCAAGTAATACCCTAATCTTCCGCCAGCAGCTTTTTATCCAATTAGCAGCATTAGGCCGACGTAAACTCATAATCAAAAGAACAAATAAGCCAATAACACCAGAGAGTAAGCTGGTGTAAAACAAAATAGGTTCAGGGTAAGCCCACTCAATCACCCCTACGCGGTCTTTAAAGTTAGTAACTGACATTAACCAAACAATATAGCCTCGTAGTAAAATTAACAGTAAGAGATAAAACCATTTAGACATTTTTACGCAGTCAAATTGATCAAAATCATTCGGTGAAAGTTGAGAAAAACGATGCGGATTATTCATTTAGCGTGACTGTGTTTTTTTCAGGCGATCTTCATTCAATATAGTTTGGCCTGCGGTGATCGCTTTTACAGCCTTAGAACGAAATTCACGATTAAATAAGGTATAAACTACAGATAAACTAACAAATATAAGTAACAATGGATGAAAAAACCACAATACAGCAGCCATTGAAAAATAATATGCTCGTAAGCCATAGTTATAAGAGTGAGCTGCTTGGTCTTGAACGGTTGCCATTTGACGAGCATATTCTTGATAAGCTTTCTCGGGGCCTTTTTTACTATAAGGAGCAGCCCCAATCATCACATTTAGAAAACCATATTGGCGCATAGACCATGTAAAATGAAAAAATGCCATGACAAAAATAATGACCAACACAAATAATTTTATTTGAATCATATTATGATCAGGAAACTCTGCAAAAGGAATAGTGCTGATGACTTGTTCAAGTTTCTCAACCTGAGAAAATAAAGTTAAAACTCCAGCCAACACTAATAAAGTGGTGGAAGCAAAAAAAGCAATATTACGCTCTAAATTCGCTAATAATGCCGCGTCTCCCATTCTAAGGTCACGTTCCATCAATTCATACATCCAATGTATTCGATGTTTATGAAGGCATCGTGCAATACAATCATCTGTTTTCGCACGTTTTTTTGCAAAAAAAGTGTAACCAGCCCAACAACAAATGAAAATTGCTAATGCAAAAAAATTAAAAGAATAAGAAGAGTTATACATAGCGACTTATAAAGTGATTATTTTTCATGATTATGCACCAGTAAAGTGATATTTTCGAGATAAATATCGAATAACCTAAGCTCAATAAATAATGAAAACCTTTGATTTTTATTACATAAAAGTAACATTAATTAACCCCCTTCATTCATTAATCGTATTCTATATGCCAGTCGTCGTATTTACTTTGACACACTGTTTAACCCCGATAACATGCGCTGAGATTATTTAATTCTATCTGTTCTCGAGGCAAATGAATGACCAAGTGTAGTATCTGGATAAAACATCTTTTCTTATTAGGGCTATTTTTTGGCGCTCCTTTAGTGAGCTTTGCTAAGAGCTCTCCACTAGTGAAACCAACCATAGATATTCCTCGAGTAACAGGTGAAATTTCCATAAATGCAGACATTTCAGAACATCAATGGAAAAACGCAAAAAGAGTGCTTATTAATAATATAACTCGCCCGTTTAATAACATTCCAAGTAGCATAAATACTGAAGCGCTAATTATGGAAGATGGTAACAAGCTTTACCTCGCGTTTATTGCTGAAGATCCTGAACCTGAAAAAATTCGTGCCTTTTATAAAGACAGAGACAAAGTGTGGGGAGATGATATTGTTGGTATTAAAATAGACACATTTAACGACCAACGTAGTGCTTACCGCTTTTTAGTCAATCCATTAGGCGTAAAAATTGATGGTATTGAAAGTGAAGTCACCCAAAGAGAAAGTGACGCATGGGATGGTATATGGGATGCAGCAGGTGAAATTACTTGTAGCGGATACATAGTTGAAATGGCCATTCCATTAAGTATCTTAAGTTTTACCGAAAAGTCAGATCCACAAGATTGGGGCATAGAGTTAATGCGCTTCTATCCACGCGAAGATAACATTCGTTTATCTAACATTCATATAGATAGAAATAATAGTTGTGAATTGTGCCAACTAGCCACCGCTACTGGTTTTTCAAATGCAAAGCAAGGCAGTAACTTCACCGTAACCCCTTCTCTTGTAACAGGAAAAAGTCAAGAACGTGATGACGATAGCAATAACGAATGGGTAGATTCAACAAATACTGAGGCAAGTTTAGATTTACGTTGGGGCATAACCCCTGATGTTTTATTAAATGCCACCATTAACCCTGATTTTTCAACTATAGAAACAGACAATTCTCAGCTCAACATTAATAATAACTTTGCCCTTTTCTTCCAAGAAAAAAGAGCATTTTTTCTCGATAATGCCGACTACTTTGAATCAAATTATGATTTAGTTTATACCCGTAATATTAACGCACCTAACTATGGAGCAAAGCTTACAGGACGCAAAGACGATCATTCATTAGGGATTTTCGTTACCGATGATGACAGTACAAATATACTGATTCCGGGTAATAGAGCATCATCAATAGCCGAAATTGAAGGTGAATCTAAAGCTGCCGCTCTACGCTATCGCTATAATTATAATAAGGATATTACCCTAGGTTGGATTTCAACATTAAGAACAGCAGAAGAATACCAAAACCAAGTACATGGTATTGATGCCCGCGTTAGGCTAGGCACTTATGACGTTCTTAAATTTCAGGGTTTATATTCAGACACTCACTACCCTAGTGACCTTTTTGAACAATTTTGTGATGCAGACAACCCCGACGACTGCTTAAATGAAAACACAATGCCTTGTGAGTTTGGCAACTGTGACTTAAACGAACAAGTCATGCGATCACGTAATAGCGATGGTTTTAGTGGTAACGCAGTTAGAGCGGGTTATTATCACAATGACAGTGATTGGTATTATCGCGTAACTTACGATCGACAAAATGCCGGTTTTAGAGGTGATTTAGGCTTTATTTCTCGTGTTGACCACAATAAATTTTCAATTGGTGGTGACCGAAAATGGTATGCAAAGCCAGGAGCATGGTGGAGTCAATTTAAAATATATTCCGATTGGGACATTATTAAAAACGACAATAATGAACTTATTGAAAAAGAATTTGATATTAATGCACGTGTTAACGCTAGCTACAATAGCCATATAAGATTAGCCTATAGCCATAGAAATTTAGTCGGTAGCCGACACGATAAAAGTAATTTGGCGATTGACGGTAACACCACTTTATTTACTGAAAAGGAGCTTTCATTAAATGCTTCAATAAGGCCATTACTCGGTTTTAGTATTGGCGGTAACATCAATTATGGCGACGCTATTGATTACAGCAGTAATCGACTAGGCCAAAGCAAACGCGCAAGTGCTAACTTAACTTGGAATATAAACAAGCATATTGAATTAAAATTAAAGCATACCTTTCGACATTTAGATGCCGATCAAAAAAATGTTTTCATTGCACGCTTAAGTGACTTAAGAGCCGTTTATCAATTTAATGTAAAAAGCTTCGTTCGTTTCAGCTTAATTTATAACAATACCAACAGAAATGCAGATAACTATTTATATGCAGATCCCGACGATATAACAGCCCATAGTAAAAGTCTTTCAACCGAATTACTTTATGCCTACAAAATTAATCCGCAAACAGTTTTCTACTTAGGGTATTCTGATAACCATGACGCTGAACAATACTTCCGAGATTTAGAGCAAAACCAACGAAGTGTTTTCATGAAGTTCAGCTATGCATGGATGAAGTAAGCACATTCACACCATAATTATTAACCCATTAAAGAGTTAATTCTCATTTTTAAAAGCCTAAATAAGCATAATAATGCTTACTTAGGCTTTTGCTATCAATAAATAATTGGTTGAATTTGTTACATTAATTTGACACAATTTAAACAACAAGGATTTGTAATAAACAATTACATCATAATAAAAACAAATAAAAGTAGAAAAACATGTCGAAAATAAGGAATAGTTACGCCATTGTTGTAGCTGTTGTATTCTTGCTTGTAAGCCCATTAAGCCTCGCTCAAACCGCAACAATATCAGTAAAACCACTATCAATACCCTACAGTAATAGTAGCGCTAAAATAGATGGCGAATTAAGCGATCCTATTTGGCAAGAAGCAAATACCATCGATCTTAATATTGTAAACTCACCATGGAATAATAAAGCGAGTCCGGTAAAAACAGTCGCTAAAATTATTGAAAATGGGGAATATTTATATATTTCATTTATTGCTGATGATCCTAACCCTGAAAACATTCAAGCCTCTTTGGGTGATAGAGATACCAAATGGGGTGATGATCTCGTCGCCATAAAACTCGACACTTTCAATACTCGCCGCCTTAATTATCAGTTTATGGTGAATCCATATGGCGTACAAATAGATGCTATTAATAACGAAATTACCGGCGACACTAATTCATCGTGGGACGGTATCTGGCAGTCTTATGGAAAAATCACCGAACAAGGCTATCAAGTTGAAATTGCTATTCCTTATCGCATTTTAAACTTTGCTGATAACAACGACGTTAAAACATGGGCAATTGAGCTACTTCGCCTATACCCTCGCGATAGTCGATTACGTATTTCTCATATGCCACTCGATCGAGATAACAATTGCTGGCTATGTCAGGCGCCTGAAATAAAAGGCTTTAAGAATGCAAAAGCCAGTAAAAAAATAATGTTAACCCCAACCATTGTTGCTCAACGAGATCAGTCAAAAGATGTTTACGATGAAAACAGTCAATGGAATAGCAAAAATGACATTGATGCAGGTTTAGACTTACGCTGGGGAATAAACGCCAATACGCTATTAAATGTAACGCTTAATCCAGACTTTTCTACAGTAGAATCTGACGCTGGTCAATTAAGTATTAATAAAACCTTTTCATTATATTATGAAGAAAAACGTCAATTTTTTACCGATAATGCTGACTATTTTAGTTCAAACTACAACCTTGTTTATAGCCGAAATATTGCTGATCCTGACTATGGTGCAAAACTGACTGGCAGTGAAGGTAAGCACAATTATGGTATATTTATAACTAATGATACTGAAACTAACTTTATCGTGCCGGGCAATACCCATTCAAGCATTACCTCACTAAATACAGAAAGCCATTCGGGCGCTTTAAAGTATCGTTTTGATGCCAATCATGATTTATCAATAGGGGCTATCAGTACATTACGAACGGCTGACAATTATCACAACTATGTATTTGGGCTCGATAGCAAATATAAGTTTGATGACTCAAATAGCTTCCTCGCGCAATGGCTAACCTCTGACACTAAGCATTTAGGCGAATTTCAAGATCAAGCATTGAAACTTAACTATGTGCATGACTCAGAATATTGGCGTGTCGATGCTGAGCATCAAGACATTGGTAAAGATTTTCGTGCTGATTTAGGCTACATGCCCTACGCAGATTACCAAGCTGAAAAACTTCTAGTAGACCGTTTTTTCTATGGCGCGTCAGATAGTGCTTGGCAAGAAGCTAAACTGTCAGGCCAATGGCAAATAAAGCACAGTGATAAAGGCGAGCTGCTTGAAAAAAGCCTAGCCACTAGCTTTTGGGTAACAGGGCCTTTACTTTCAACATTTGATGTCATGTTAACTCACGCCGAGAAAGTTGGATTGCGCCAAAACGAAGCCAACCGAGCAATTGATAACAACACGACTTTATTTACCGAAAACCAAGCAGTGTTTCATTTTGACATTCAGCCAAGTACTAAACTCTACAGTGCATTTGATATCACCCTTGGTGATAAAATTGACTACGACAACAACCGTTTAGGTAAAGGTAAAGAATTTATTGCTAACGTTACTTATAACGCCACTAAACACCTTGAAATAGACTTTTATCAAACCTATGAAACATTAGATGCTGATGACGATAATGTTTATAAAGCTTTCTTAAGCGAACTAAGACTAAGCTATCAGTTTGATGTACGCAGTTACTTAAAACTGAATCTTGTTTATAGCGATATTGAGATAAATACGGCAAATAACCCAATGATTGCCGTATCAAGAAAGAATAACGATTTATCAGCACAATTAATTTATGCTTATAAAATTAATCCACAAACAGTGTTTTTCTTAGGTTATTCTGACTTTAGTTATCAAGATGATGACTTAAGAAAACTTGAACGTGCAGAGCGTACTTTCTTTACCAAAATTAGTTACGCCTGGTTGCCATAAATATAATATCTAGAGACTCTACAATGAAAACTATCGGATTATTAGGCGGTATGAGTTGGGAGTCTACCCGCAGTTATTATCAAGCAATTAATCAAGGTGTAAATAAAGCTCTTGGTGGCTTATCATCAGCAAAACTATGCCTTTATAGTGTAAACTTTGATGAGATAGAAAAGCTGCAGCATCAAGGCGACTGGGCTAAAACCGCTGAAATACTTGCTGCAGCGGCTCAAGGTGTAGAAGCAAGTGGTGCTGATTTTTTACTTATTTGCACCAATACAATGCATAAAGTAGCAGACACCATTAGCGCGGCTATTAACATTCCCTTATTGCATATTGCCGATGCGACAGCTGATCAACTCACACAAAATAAAATCACTAAAGTAGGTTTGCTTGGTACAAAATTTACCATGGAGCAAGACTTTTACAAAGGTCGCTTAACCGACAAGTTTGGCATTGACGTGATTGTCCCTTCGCCTGAAGAACAAGATATTATTCATAATGTTATCTACCAAGAACTATGCCTTGGCCAAATTAAGCCTCAATCTAAGCAACAATACCTTCATATTATTAATGAGTTACACAAAAAAGGAGCGCAAGCCATTATATTAGGTTGTACAGAAATAGCGCTTTTAATTAACCAGAAAGATACAAACGTTACGTTATTTGATACAACAGCTATTCATGCACAAGCAGCGATAAAATTAGCACTTGAATAGCACTTGCGTCGTAATAAAAGAGAATATCGAGTGAAAATACAGATGCCCGCACCGTCATATCGACAATTTATGGGAGTGTTTCGACGGCCTTTCACATGTATTATTAGTGCAATACACTAACATGTTAGTCCTAAAACAAGGAGCGTGGATTATACGCTCATACGGGAAACCCGGTTTATCTGTCTAACTGCGGCGGCACGAACATCTAACTAGAGTATAGTTAGTGATTCAAAAAACAATAGCCAAAAATACAACTTTTTAAAACAAAAGTTCTATATTTTAGCTAACATCTTGTTTAGCTTTTATTTAATTTTACGTAAGTCGATCACTACCGTTGAAGCAATTTTGTCATGTATGCATTGGCGGTTAGCATCCCAGTATATTTGCATAAACCCCATAAGCCCCGTAGCAAGCCCTGCGCCATATCCACCATAGCGTCCAAAGCTATCCCAAACAGATAGAGCTGTACCGTCTAGCTGAATAACTCGTATTTTCATAAAACGCTTTCCTAATGTTTGACCATTCCATGCGGAGGTTAGTACTGAAAAATACAACGCAGCCCAACCAAAGCTTAGGCCTAAATCGTTAATCACGCCTTTTACCCACTCAACCCCTTTGTATACCATCGTTTTTTCAGATGAATTTTCATCTGTTGATAATTTCGTTTCTGTATCGGCTGCTGGAACTGCTTCTTTGTTATAGTTGCTCTCCTTCTTGTCTTTTTTTATCGTATTATTTACTTTTAAAAGCTGGGAATATTCGTGTGCTAGTGCCTGTACAAGAGCTTCTTGCTCATTATTTGGTAACGATGTTTTTTTAAAAGACGTTATCAGAATATTAGTCATTTTTTCAGTGGAAAGGCCGACATCAACAAAGTCAATTAGTTGAGGAGAAATGAGTTTAGTCCAACATTCGCTATTGTCGCATTGGCTTTGCGATAGTTCAGTGGTAAAACCAAGCGTAATTGCACTTACTGCAATCGTATTAATAACGTCGTCAGTTTTACTTGCTAAAAAAGGTGAATTTTTATCACCATTGTCAGTAAACCATTCGTTAGTTAAGGGAGATACTAAAGAAAGCAGAGACAACAAAATAATCATTATCGATAGCCCTTTCAATAGCATGTTACCCAATCTAATTTTTTGTTGATGCTTATTATTAGCTATTTTGTAGAACGTAATAGCGACCAAAAGCGCTAAAAACTCTCCCGGCGTTTCCGCTAATATTGAAATAAAAATAAAATCAATAAGTAAAGCTATTGCCCGCTTTCTCGGTGCAGCTAAGGCCAAACCAAATAATGACTTATCTATTTCAAAGGCAAAAGGGGTAAGAATTTTTCGTGTTTCTTTACCACTTAAATAAGTACTATCAGCAGTCGGCGCTATTGCTTGCGTATCAGTAGCCTCTAGTAAATCATTTTTTTCATTAAACATGCCTGATCCTAAAAAATATTATCAATATAGTCTTCTGTTATTCCATTTTGGCATATCAGATAAAATAATATCACTTCTTTTTTTGTCAATTAACGCTAACCTTAGAAAGTATTTACGTTAAACCATGCCACTATTACGTAACCCTCTGTAATAATTTTTGCTGTAGGTTAGATATAAACATAAAAACTGGCTAATCTACATCACAATATCGAAAGGAAAAAGCAATGCCAAACATTTTTCAAGATAACTCTACCGCTATTGGTAATACACCACTAGTAAAATTAAACCGCGTAACTACGGGTAATATTTTTGCCAAAGTAGAATCAAGAAACCCAAGCTTTAGTGTTAAATGTCGTATCGGTGCGAACATGATTTGGGATGCTGAAAAACGCGGAGAGTTAGTTGAAGGCAAGGAAATCGTTGAGCCAACTAGTGGTAATACAGGTATTGCACTGGCGTTTGTTGCCGCTGCACGTGGTTATTCTATTACCTTAACTATGCCAGCAACCATGAGTTTAGAGCGTAGAAAGCTATTATCTGCATTAGGCGCTAAATTAGAGCTTACTGAAGGCGCAAAAGGCATGGGCGGTGCCATTGCTAAAGCACAAGAAATTAAAGATTCAAATCCTGAAAAGTATGTGCTTTTAGGGCAATTTGATAACCCAGCAAACCCTGAAATTCACGAAAAAACCACAGGGCCTGAAATTTGGGAAGACACCAAAGGTGATGTTGATATTTTTGTTGCTGGCGTAGGTACTGGTGGTACTATTTCAGGCGTAAGTCGTTACCTTAAGAAAGTGGCAGACAAGCAAATTATTTCAGTTGCTGTTGAGCCAACTGACTCACCTGTCATTACTCAAAAAATGGCAGGAGAAGAATTAAAACCTGGTCCTCATAAAATTCAAGGTATTGGCGCTGGCTTTATCCCTGGAAATTTAGATCTTTCAGTTGTTGACGCTGTAGAGCAAGTGTCAAATGATGAAGCAATGGAAATGGCACACCGCTTAATGACTGAAGAAGGAATTTTAGCGGGTATTTCATCTGGTGCGGCTGTAGTTGCGGCAATACGCCTTGCAGAAAAACCAGAAAATAAAGATAAAAACGTCGTTGTAATTTTACCAAGCTCTGCTGAACGTTATTTATCAAGCCCATTATTTGGCGATACTTTTTCTGAAAAAGAATTAGTACAGTAAATTTTAAATAAAATGATTCCTAGGGCGCTACGGCGCCCTTTTTTATTGCTCAAATAAGAATTTAAGATAAAACAATAGAAATGTTTAAGTTGATTAAGGTATGATATTTATCATTACTTTCCAATGAAATTAACATAATGCGTCACCTTTTAGCTCTATTACTTTTACCATCAATCTTATTATTGTCTGCCTGTGGTAATAATGAGGATGATATTTCAGACATTGATAACCCCGAAAAAGTGGCTGTTGCCTTTTTTGATGCTTTATACAATGAAAAAAATGCGAAAAAAGCCGCTTCTGTTTGCTCTCCTAAACTTGCTCGAATTGTAACCCATTACAAGTCACCTCAAGCAATTGCCCGTCATCTTTTTAATATGTCATACGATAATGTCATTGTGAAACCAGATGCTAGCGGTGTAAAAGTAAGGGAGCAGTTTAAAGACTCTGCAGTTATTACCGTCTATTTTGATGGTTATTATCAAGATGACCGTTTGAAAAATGTTAAACGACTCTCTTTAATACAGTACAAAGGTAAATGGGTAATAGACAAAATTTTAAAAGATCCTTTTTAACCCTATTAATTAACGCTATAGACATAAAAAAACGCTCATTTGAGCGTTTTTTTATGTCTATTTAGTGCAAGAAGTAAAGCTTAATACCCTAACGCTACCCCTTCTCTTCTAGGGTCTGCGCCACCAATCAATTTAGTGCCTTTAACTTCAATAGCATGCACGCCACTATTTAAATCACGCACGCTCACTTTATGCCCCATTTTTTCAAGTACGTTTACATGCTCAAGCAATACCGTACCTTGTTCTACCGCCGTACCACCATTACGATTGGTTATTTTAGGTAAGTTGATGGCTTGCTGTGGGTTTAGTTGCCAGTCTAAAACACCAATAATGGTTTCAGCCACATAATTAATAATACGGCTACCACCAGGCGATCCCACCACTAACTTTAAGCTATTATCTTGATTAAATATCATAGTGGGTGCCATTGAGCTACGCGGGCGTTTATTTGCTTCTACTCGGTTAGCGACCCATTTACCACTTCGTTTAGGCGATAAAGCGAAATCTGTTAATTGGTTATTTAAAATAAAGCCTTCTACCATGACCGCTGAGCCAAATGCCATTTCTACACTGGTGGTCATTGAAATGGCATTACCTTGTTTATCGACAATAGAAATATGGCTGGTAGAAGGCAATTCAAAGCTGTCATTCTTAGCATACGCTAATGGTTTAGCCAACTGACCCGCCTCAGCTCGGCCCATATCCTTATTCGCCTTTATTAAATTCGAACGCTTAGTTAAATATTGAGGGTTTAATAACGCCTTAGTTGGTACGCTAACAAAATCGCTGTCTGCCGAGTACATCCCCCTATCAGCAAACGCTAAACGAGAACTTTGTGTAAAAAGGTTTAAAGTTTCAGGATCGGAGAATTTACGTTGCGCTAATTTAAAGGGTTCTAACATCGCTAACATTTGAATAACCGCAACGCCACCTGAACTCGGTGGTCCCATGCCACAAACTTTATACGTTTTATAAGGGCCGCATACTGCTTCACGCTCTATTGCTTGGTAATTAGCCATATCGTTTAATGACAGTAAGCCAGGCGCTATTGGGCTTTGATTAACCGCAGCTACTATTTTTTCAGCGATCCAACCTTGATAAAAAGGGGTAGTACCGCTTTTGGCAATACTTTTATAAACCTTCGCTAAAGCAGGATTTTTTAATATCGTTCCTGCAGTGACTACTTTGCCATTTGGAAAAAAATAGTCCCGTATTTCAGGTAGTAATGTCACCCCAGGGTTCATTTGTAATGATAAGAGTTTTTCTAATCGCGACGAAACAACAAAGCCTTGCTCTGCTAACGAAATTGCCTCTTCAAATAATACTGACCAAGGCAATTTTCCTTTTTGTAAATGTGCCATTTTAAGTGCTGAAAGTACCCCCGGCACACCAACAGAACGCCCACCAACCACAGCTTTCATCCATGGAATAGTGTTACCCTTGTCATCAATAAACAAGTTACTGGTGGCTTTTTCTGGTGCCGTTTCTCGACCATCAAAGGTGGTTAAATGTTGCTGCTTTTTATCCCAATGTAAAATAAAGGCGCCGCCACCAATTCCTGAAGACTGCGGCTCAACTAAGGTTAAGACTAGCTGTACAGCAATGGCTGCATCAATAGCACTCCCCCCTTGCTTTAATATCGAAAAACCCGCTTTGCTGGCATAAGGATTAGCAGCAACCACCATATATTCATTGGCAACGACCGCTTTTTTATTTGTGATAGAAACCGTTGCTTCTGGCTCTCTAATTTCCTGTGCTTGCACGCTATTAATGCCTAACAGCACACCTAGAACAGATAAGGTATAAAATATTTTTTTATTCATTTATAGGTTTCCATCAGACTGTTTATTTTTATGATTTTGGCTTGGGCTATTAGGCACAAAGCGTTGTTGAAATTGGTTAAATGCTAGAAATTTTTCTAACAAGGGTTGATAACGTTCATTGCTATTTTCAAACATTGAAAGTGCATAGCAACAGGCTTCTAGTGTAGATAATGCCCCACTTTTTTTAGTTTTTCTAATCAAATACTGCCCTAAATATTCATCAGACAAAGCAAAATGTGGTATCGCATGTAAAAAAGTATTTAATTGATATAACCGATACGCTTTTTTCCATGTACCATCTAGTAGCACCAAACAGCGAATACTTTGCTGAGGTAATTCAGGCTTATTTGCTGATATTACGTGTGCAACGTCACTTGGATAAAGTAATGCCACCTGCCCTGTATATTGACCAAGCATTGTTTGTAAAACTTCGTTATGCTCAAAATCTTCCCCAATAAACACATGGCACTTTGCCAGCGATCCCGCCAATAAAGGTACCGTAGCCTTACTTTGTTTAACTTCACTTGGGTGTTGTAAAATAATCACCTCAACGCTATTCGCTATTGATGTCATAAACTGGCAAATACAACTTATTTGAGGTTTTAAACAACGTTGACAATAATCGCGTGACATAGTTTTATCGTTTATGAGTAACATTAAAAATAACAGATCAATAGTTTACTTAGATAAGATGATAAAAACACGTTAAAATCAATTTTTCCGTTGCAAATATTACCGTTCACACATAGGGCGTGTTGATCTTTCTCGGTTAAATTTTGTTCGGCTCCTTTAAAGAGAATAAAGCGCTTTAATCACGGCGAGTAGTATTTGTTTAGTCATTCTAAACAAATACTACTCAACAAAGAGTAAAGCACTTTTAGCCGAACCCTTTGGGCAGCGTTTGTTGGTCATTTCTACAGCGTTATTACCTTTTTATGTGGAATAACCACATGACAAAGGCTCTGCCTTGTATAAATACCCAACAAGTCGCTGCAAAAACAAACTCGAAAGGTCAACACGCCCTAATGCTTATTATAAAAAAGTTACCCACATCAAAACAATATCTATTTGGCCCTTTGTTAATTATCGTCTTAGCCTTAAGTGTTTTCTTTTTTGAAAATACAAATACGGATCTGAGTTATCATCGAGATTTACTTGAGCAGGGGCAATGGTGGTTGCTATTTAGTGGCCATATATTACATACCAATGATATGCACTTAGCACTTAATGGCGCTGCAGTGCTTTTATTATGGGCATTACACGGTCAGTTTTTTTCATACGTTAATTACTTAATTATATGGTTATTACTCGCGCTAGGCACCAGTATTGGTTTGTATTACTTTTCTCCAGAAATGATCAGCTATGTGGGGCTGTCAGGTGTTTTACATGGCTTTTTTGTTATTGGTGCTTGTGAAGATATTAAGCACAAAGAAAAAACGGGCTACTTGTTATTATTCGCTGTGATCGCAAAAGTTATTCACGAACAAATTTTTGGTGCCAGTAAGGAGGTAATGCAGCTTATTGACGCTAATGTAGCCATTGACGCGCATTTGTATGGCTTAATTAGCGGGCTTTTCATTATCCTACTAACTACCACTTACGCTTACTTTAGCAAAGGTAAGGCATAAAAAAGCAGCGATGGTTCGCTGCTTTTATCTCAATTAATCACGCTTCTCGAACGAATTAATTTAACGTTGACTCAAATAATTTATAAATACGACGGTATTCATTTAGCCATGAGCTTGGTTGTACAAAACCATGAGGTTCAACAGGATATATAGCCGTTTCAAAGTCTTGTTTTTCTAACTCAATTAATCGCTGTACTAACCTTACCGTGTCTTGAAAAAAGACATTATCATCAATCATTGGTGCATTAATCAGTAATGGTTTAGCTAAACCTTCAGCAAAGTAAATAGGCGAACTGCGCTCATACGCAATGGCGTCATCAGCCGGTGTATTTAAAATATTAGAAGTATAACCATGGTTATAATACGCCCAGTCTGACACTAAACGTAATGCCGATCCTGACTGAAATAAATCAGGTTGTGTAAACATCGACATTAAGGTTAAAAACCCGCCGTAAGAACCACCATAAGTACCAATGCGCTCGCGATCAACATTCGCATTTTCAACTAACCAGTTAACGCCGTCGCGCATATCTTCAACTTCAGGCTTACCCATATGGCGATAAATAGCCGTTCTCCAATCGCGACCATAACCCGCAGATGCACGGTAATCCATATCAATAACCACATAACCTTGCTGTACTAATAGACTATGAAACATAAACTCTCTAAAGTAGCCTGACCAACCTAAATGCGCATTTTGTAAATAACCTGCCCCATGGGTAAACATCACCGCTTTATTTTTTTGAGCGGTTTTATCATAGTTTTCAGGTAAATAAACACGTGAGTATATTGGGTAGTCTTGATTTGACGACGGTATTGCAATCACGCTAGGCGCCGTCCATGGCATTGCTAAAAACGCCTCTGATACGGTATGAGTTAAACGCTTCGCTGCGGTATTATTGGTAATATCTTTTACGTATAGCTCTGGCGGCATGGTCACCGTTGAGTGTTCAATCAATAGCTTACTTTCGTCTGGGCTAAGTGAGTAACTATTTTTTCCGCCTAATGCAGTTAACGCTTTAAAGTTGCTACCGTCAGCATTTACTTGATAAATATCGTAAATACCTGGATGCGTTTTATTCGCTTTAAAAATAAAACGGTCATTGTTAGCCGTAAGCGTTACGCTGCTCACTTCAAAACGCCCTGAAGTTAACTGTTTGGCTTTACCTTTTAACGATTTACTATAAAGGTGTGAATAACCCGTTTCCTCAGATAAATAGTAAAGCTTATCGCCTAACCAGCCAAATTCATTAAAACTCCAGTTTATCCATGCAGTATCGTGTAAACGATGCTGATTTTCTAAGGTATTAGTTAATAGGTTTACCGATGTTAGCCAACGATCTTTGTTGTCCCATGCTTCTAACAATAGTCCAACTTGTTTACCGTCTTTGTGCCATTTTATCGGTGAATACGCCTGCATTACATGAATATTACGTGGCGATTTCTTTGACTGGTAGGTTTTACCTTCACGCTGGTAGTTTTCTTTTTTAACGTTAGCCAATACGTCTTGATCAAACCCTGGTAGGCTATTAAAGCTAAGCTCAAATTTTTGTCCTGAGTTTAAATCAAGTAAAAATAACTGCTCTTTATATTGCTGGTTATTCGCTACACGAGCACGTACTTTTTCAGCTAAAATATCACTACTGTCAGAGATATAGTTAGGCATAATGTCGCTCGCCGATCTGGCTGACTTTTTATCGGCAACACTGACTAACATTTTATTACCAAGTGGCGATAAGCTGGCGTGAACAATTTTTTTACCTGTGCCGAAATAAAACTTGGTTTGTGTAATACTGCTATTTTTCGCTTTTAAGCGATCACTTTGTGCGGCTTTTAATGCCTTGTTTTTTTGTTGAAGCGCAACATAACCAATTAACTTAGTTTGTTCTTGTGCAAGATAGGAGTTGTCAGCTTTGGCTTTATTCGGATCATTGCTCGTCAATAAACTTGCAAGTTCTACAATAGCATTACTCTTAAAATCATGAGCAAAAAACTTATTGCCTACGCGATACGCCACATTACCGTTAGTTAAAAACATTGCTGAATTTTCATAAGCGCTAGTATGGGTTAATTGTGTTACCTGACCAGAAGCTAATTGCTTAACAAAAACATTACCTTGATAGGTAAACACTTCTTGTGTACCTGCGCTATTTTTTATCGCATTACGATCCGATTTTTCATGAAGTTCAGCAAGATCAACTTTCTGCCCTTCAATGCTGGTAATACTTTGCTGATAAAGATCACGTAGTGGTGAACCTTGTTGCTTTTGAGAATAAAAAATACTATTGCTGTTATCACCCCAATACCAACGTTCTGGCGATCGTCCCATCCAATCAGGATCTGCCATTATTTTTTCTAAGGTTATTTCAACATCAGAGACTGAGCTATTAACGCTAGGTTTAGCCTTTACTTCTTTAACAACAGGTGAGCTTGCAACTTCTTTACGCGTAGCAGGCATAGCTTCAGTTTGATGTTGAGCGTTATAGTTTTTAATAACCGATTCAGGCGTTTGCTCGCCGTCATGAGTAACAACACAGGCAGTAAAGGAGAAACTTATGGCAGCAACAAGGAGTTTTATTTTCATTAGTTAACTTTATTTCATCATAATTTTAGATAACCGTATTTATACTAAGCCACAAAGCATTAGGCAACAGCCAAGCTAAAATCAATGTTTAATAAATGTAACTATTTTATAACATCCTTATAAGGAGGCTTAATTAAGCGGTATAATTAGCCATTTGGTATTAACAATAAAACTGCTATAATTTGCCGCCATTTTATTCAGTGGTGGCAACAACGAGCTATAATAAGCTTAGCAATTGCTTTACATCACTCACTCACTCACATTAACTTAATAGGTTTTTAAATGAACGCTTTATCAACTACCGCCTTATTCGACTATCCCAAATATTGGGCGGAATGCTATGGAACAGCGCCATTTTTACCTATGTCTCGCAAAGAAATGGACGTGCTGGGTTGGGATAGCTGCGATATTATTTTAGTGACAGGTGATGCTTATGTGGATCACCCAAGTTTTGGTATGGCAGTAATTGGTAGAATGTTAGAGTCACAAGGCTTTCGCGTCGGCATTATTGCCCAACCTAATTGGCACTCAAAAGATGCTTTTATGGAACTTGGTCAGCCAAATTTATTTTTTGGTGTGACTGCGGGTAATATGGATTCAATGATCAACCGTTATACCGCAGAACGAAGAATGCGCCATGACGATGCCTACACACCCAACGATGAAGGCGGAAAACGTCCTGATCGCGCAGTAACCGCTTATACTCAGCGCTGTAAAGAAGCCTACAAAGGCGTACCTGTTATTATTGGTGGCATTGAAGCCAGTTTACGCCGTATCGCTCATTATGATTATTGGTCTGATAAAGTGCGTCAATCAGTGCTTTTTGATGCTAAAGCCGATATTCTAGTGTACGGAAATGCCGAGAGACCGTTAATTGAAATTGCCCATCGTATCGCCAGAGGCGAAGACGTTAAATCAATCACCGATGTTCGTGGCAGCGCATTTATTACTAAAAATGCCCTACCGGGTTGGCATGGCATTGATTCTCGCAGCATTGATAAGCCAGGAAAAATAGATCCTATTCCAAGCCCTTATCAGGATATGACCGAAAAATGTAGTGAAGCAGAAACGTCTGAAAACGACATTAATAATGAAGCTGATGTAACAAAAACAGCCCAAACCGTTAATATCGTTGACTTTAGCGTTGCTAAATTACAAAACAAAACATGGCAAGACAAGAAAAAGCCATGGTTAACTACTTATATTAATTTGCCAACATTTGAGCAAGTTAAAGACAATAAAATGCTATATGCTCATGCTTCACGTATTTTTCATCAAGAAGTTAATCCTACATCTGCCAAACCACTGGCTCAAAAACACGGCAACCGTATTATCTGGTTAAACCCACCTGCAAAGCCTTTATCTGAAAATGAAATGGACGGTGTATTTGGTTTACCGTACCAGCGAGTGCCTCACCCGACATACGGCGATGCAAAAATTCCCGCTTATGACATGATAAAAACCTCTATTAACATTATGCGAGGCTGTTTTGGAGGTTGTACTTTCTGTTCAATAACTGAACATGAAGGACGTATTATACAAAGTCGGAGTGAAGACTCTATCATTCAAGAAATTGAAGACATAAAAGCAAAAGTACCAGGGTTTACAGGTGTAATTTCTGACTTAGGCGGCCCAACCGCCAATATGTATAAACTCAATTGTAAAAGTGAAAAAGCAGAAGCCACTTGCCGTAAGCCGTCTTGTGTTTGGCCAACAATTTGTGGCCATTTAGACACAGATCATACCCCAACAATTAAGCTTTATCGCCGTGCTCGAAAAATTAAAGGCATTAAAAAAATACTGATCGCTTCAGGTGTTCGCTACGACTTAGCAATACAAGATCCTGAATATGTTAAAGAACTCGCTAGTCACCATGTTGGTGGTTACTTGAAAATTGCCCCTGAGCATACCGAAGAAGGGCCATTAAATAACATGATGAAGCCAGGTATGGGCAGTTATGACAAGTTTAAAGAAATGTTTGATCATTATTCGAAACTTGCGGGTAAAAAACAGTATTTAATTCCTTATTTTATTTCAGCGCACCCAGGCACCACAGATAAAGATATGATTAACCTTGCGCTATGGCTTAAAGAAAACGACTTTAAGCTTGACCAAGTACAAAACTTTTACCCTTCACCATTGGCTAACGCAACAACGCTTTATCATACTGAAATAAATTCATTAAAAAATGTGAAGAAAACCAGCGACACCGTTGCAGTCCCTAAAGGCACCATTCAACGACGCTTACATAAAGCGATTTTACGTTACCACGATCCTGCTAACTGGCCGTTACTGCGTGAAGCCTTTGCCAAAATGGGGCTTGCACAGAAACTGATTGGTTCAAAACCGGGTTGCTTAGTACCACATGAGTCGCGCGCTGAAAAAAATCAGCAGCACTATAAGAAAAATGGAAAAGGTAAGAATAACGCCAATGGTAACAAAACCTCTCCGGGTCAAAAGCGTGGCTACGGTAAAAAACCAGCGACGAATGGTAAACAAGGACTAACCCGCTTTAGTGAAAACCAATTTAATGATCGTAAGCCGAAAGCTACTCGTAAAAGAATAGGTAATAAAGCGTCTTAACAGCCCCGCTAATAAAATAAGCTAAGTAGCCCTTCACTACTTGGCTTATCCCTCAAACTCTCCCACCAGCCTTATGACAATCTGTATAAAGTTTGTTATCAAAATAAGTAATGTTCAGGTATAATCGCGCGCATTATTTTATCGTCAGGCGAATAGGCAGGCTTTCATGCTAAATGCGAACAACATTACCCAACAATTTGGTGCTAAACCATTATTTGAAAATATTTCTCAAAAATTTGGTGGCGGTAATCGCTACGGTTTAATTGGTGCTAATGGTTGTGGTAAATCAACCTTTATGAAAATTTTAGGTGGTGATTTAGAGCAAACTGGTGGCAATGTCAGCTTAGATCCTAACGAACGCATTGGTAAACTACGCCAAGACCAATTTGCTTTTGAAGCCTATTCAGTTGTCGATACTGTTATTATGGGCCATACCGAATTGTGGGCAATAAAAGAAGAGCGAGACCGTATATACGCTTTACCCGAAATGAGTGAAGAAGATGGTATGCGTGTTGGCGATTTAGAGTCTGAATACGCTGAAATGGACGGTTACAGCGCAGAAAGCCGTGCGGGTGAATTGTTAATGGGGGTTGGCATTCCAGTTGACCAACATTACGGTTTAATGAGCGAAGTAGCGCCAGGTTGGAAGCTACGTGTATTGTTGGCACAAGCATTATTTTCAGATCCTGATATTTTGTTACTTGACGAACCAACCAACAACTTAGACATTCACACCATTCAGTGGCTTGAAGAAACCTTAAATGAACGTGACTCAACCATGATCATTATTTCCCATGACCGTCACTTTTTGAACAGTGTTTGTAGCCACATGGCCGACTTAGATTACGGTGAATTACGGGTATTTCCGGGTAATTACGACGAATACATGCTGGCCTCTACGCAAGCAAGAGCCCAACTACTTGCCGATAATGCCAAGAAAAAAGCCCAAATAGGCGAACTACAAGCTTTTGTTGCTCGTTTCTCTGCGAATGCATCAAAAGCAAAGCAAGCCACTTCTCGTGCTAAGCAAATTGATAAAATTCAATTGGCTGAAGTGAAAGCCTCAAGCCGTGTTAATCCATTTATTCGCTTCGAGCAAGAGAAGAAGCTATTTCGTAACGCTCTTGTTCTTGACAAAATAACGAAAAGCTTTGACGACAATCACGTACTTAATGAAATGTCATTAATGGTTGAAGTAGGTGAGCGTGTGGCCGTTATCGGTGAAAACGGCATTGGTAAAACCACCTTTCTTCGTATGCTAATGAACGAAGCTAACTATCAGCCAAGCTCGGGTGAATTAACTTGGTCTGAAAATATTAACATTGGTTACTACGCACAAGATCATGCCCATGAATTTGAAAATGACATGAACTTATTTGAATGGATGAGCCAATGGCGTCAACCCACTGATGACGAGCAAGCGGTACGTGGTTACTTGGGGCGTTTACTGTTTTCAGCTGACGACATTAAAAAGTCGGTGAAAGTATTATCAGGTGGTGAGCAAGGTAGAATGTTATTCGGTAAAATAATGATGCAACGCCCGAATATCTTAATTATGGATGAACCGACCAACCACATGGATATGGAGTCAATCGAGTCATTAAACATGGCAATGGAACAATTTGAAGGCACTATTATTTTTGTCAGCCATGACCGTGAATTTGTTTCTAGCCTAGCCACGCGCATTATTGAATTAGAGCAAAACGGCTATCAAGATTTTGCGGGTACGTACGACGCTTATTTAGCTTCACAAAGTAAATAACGCATTAACGTCAGTCTGAATACTGCGATCTATTGCCGTATTCAGACAAATCTTACTCTAAAATAATAGCCCCATTAAATACGTGTAAATAGGATAAGTCATGCTCAGTTACCGCCATGCTTTTCACGCTGGAAATTTTGCTGATGTACTCAAACATAGTGTACTAACGCTAGTACTTGAATATATAACAAGAAAAGATAAAGGCTTTACCTATATTGATACTCATTCAGGTGCAAGCATGTACCAATTGGCCGACGAGTACGCTCAAAAAACAGGTGAATATAAAAACGGGATTGAAAAATTAATTTCACAAAAAGATTTGCCTGAAGCGCTAGTCCCTTATATTGAGTTAATTAGTGCATTGAATACTGATGAACTTTCTTACTATCCTGGCTCTCCGGGTATTGCTAAGCAATTTACCCGCAGGCAAGACAGCGCACATTTATTTGAATTACACCCAACAGATATTCAGCATTTATCAGCCTATTGCCAACGCTGGAATAAGTCACACGTAAAACAAGAAGATGGCTATAAAGGCCTGCTTGGACTATTACCGCCACCAAGCCGCCGCGCAGTGGTATTAATGGATCCGCCCTACGAATTAAAAGAAGATTATCCTAAAGCAGTAAAAACCTTAATTAAAGCTTATCGTAAATTTGCTACTGGCACCTATATTTTATGGTATCCAGTGGTTAAACGTGAATTAATTACACAAATGCAGCAAAGCTTTATAAGTAGTGATGTGAAAAATATTTTACAAGTAGAGTTTTGTTTAGCGCCTGACACTGAAGAATACGGCATGACAGGCACAGGGCTTTTTATTATCAATCCGCCTTGGCAGCTAAAGCAACAACTTTCAGAAATATTACCCTATTTACAAAAAGAATTAGGAAACACGACCTCAAGCTTTAGCTTAGAGCAATTGATCGACGAATAACGACTCAGTAAATAAACTCAATACTATCAGCCTGCTTCTTCATTAGGCTGATAGCCACTTTGAACGTTTTCTCGTACCCTTACTTCAACTTCCATACCGTCAACAGTCCACTGATCATTAAATTCGCTATAGAGAACACGCGCAGTTAACGTGCGAACAGAGTCATCGCTATAACTGACGATCATGTTACATATATGTTCATGAGTAGGTTGATAGTCTGGAATGGCGACATGAACAGGGGAGGTTTTTTTGCCTGTGAAAGTTCTACGCGTACACCACTCTTTTGCTATTATTTCAAACATCCTTGCCATTACTTGTCATCCATTGAATTAAGGCTAATACTTACCCAGACAGTTTATTAAAGTATGGGGAGAAAATCAAAGAAAATGAGTAACTTAAAAACACAAGAAACCCAAGCAAGTGTTACGGCTTTTATTCAAACGTTAGAGAACAAACAAAGACAAGACGATGCTGTAGAGTTACTCTCAATAATGGAGGAGTTAACCAATAAAAAAGGTAAAATGTGGGGAACAAGTATTATCGGCTTTGGTAAATATTATTATAAAAATACGGGCAAAGGCGGCGCTTGGCCTATTTCAGGATTCTCTCCTCGAAAAACAGCACTAACCCTTTATGTAATGTCCGGATTCTCTCAAATAGAGCCTTTATTAGCGGCATTAGGAAACCATAAGGTTGGAAAATCTTGTTTATATATCAAATCATTAAATGATGTTGATAGAGTCGTCCTCAAAGAAATAATTACCCACTCAATTAATTATATGCAAGCGCATTACTCGTATGAGTAATGCGCGCTGTTATCTCTATTTTAATGGGATCTTAGCACTATTACACTAATACCTATTATATTAACACCTATTCGACT